>CAZNFC010000015.1:0-16794 GCA_964572885.1 uncultured Methanosarcinales archaeon | reverse complement strand
CCATGAGTAAGAATGACAGCAGTACTGCCATTTCCGATAACAAATCCTTCATTCCCTTGTTTTACTGTGGTATCTATCTCTCTTGAACATGAGCTAAATAACAGAAGCAAGGCAGACACCAATATTAAGTATTTTATTTTCATCTTATTTCCCAAGTCTCGTTTTCATCTCATCTTTTAATTTGGATGCAACATTTTCAAAATTTTCTTTTATCTGAAGAGAAGATGAATCAAATATCTGTGTGAAAGTGGCATACAGCACAGATGCTTTTTCATTGTTCCCTAATCTTAGATTAGATCTTGCCTGTATTATAAGCTGATTCAACTTATCTTCTCTGTCAAAATCACTACCTATCTTAGGAATATTAGTCATGTGACTTTCTGATGTCGGGATAAGTGTCTCATGCCTTTTCATCTTTGCCAATGCAACAATTCCAAGTATGACCAAAATCAGCGATATTGCAAGATATCTTAAAGGTTTGAATCTTAATATCAATCCAAGGAAATCAAATGCAGGCTTCTCTATCTTTGCGCAATCGCTTGGACAGTTTATTTCATTTTCATCCAGGCCACATACTTTATTTCCACAGCTACACATTCCTGGATTAGGCTGAGCGTCATCAGGAACCTTTACACCTACAACAATATACTGGTCGTCTGACTTGCAATCGTTCACATCCATGTCGTAATACTGATTATATCCGACTACTGCCTTGTTTTGGATTGATTTCAATATCTCTTTAGCGACTATTCTTTCTATTATCTTTCTTGATTGGACATTGTTAAGAAGATCTGTATGAGTTGTATCTATTTCCCATATGTTTGAGCATAAGTTATTTACTTTATCCCCCCCTATCGTCTGTGCGCTGCTTAATGTTACGATTCCGTCATTGACTTCACTCACATTGAATACGTTAGTCAGTCCATATGGTTCTGTTCCTGCAACTACAAGATATTCTATTCCAGGTACACGAGGTATTTCTTTCCCTCCTATAAGTTCCTGAACTGATGCGCTGTTTATGTTGAACAACCCAAGAGATGATTCGCTGTTCACTAATATGTTCAATAATTTTTCTGCATCCATAGTCAAAACTCCTTTATTTGGAACAGCGACAGATACTACTTTCACAACTTTGTCCACAAATGTGTAAGGTTTCGTATTTTTCCCCTGATTTTGCTGATATGCATAAGATAATGCCTGCTGAGCAACAAGTCCTCCAAGGCTGTGAGCTGCTATGTATATCGAATCATATTCATCTGAATGAAGCTGGAGAAGATCAGCAAGAGCTTTTGCATTCTCATCTATTGATCTTGCAGACGGATATCCATAAGTCCACACCTGCCACGGCTGATTTGTCATCTTGATATCATTGATTACATCTTCAAATCTCTCAGGAGTATTCTCGAATCCATGGATCAGTATCACTGCATTCCTTGATGACCCGTCAGAGTACACTTCATCTAATGTCGATTTTATGCAGTTTAGGCACAATATTCCCATAGGGGCAAGAGTCAGTTTATTATTTTCTGTGAATTGCGAGATGTCTTTTATTGAAGCACTTACAGTTTTTGTGTTTTTGTCAACATTGCCTCCGACAAATATCCATTGACCATTCTTGAAAGCAAATATTGATATGCTCGATTCATCAACATTTCCTGAGATTGAATAAGGCAAAGTTATGTTTGTACCTATGTTCTGTTGAGATTCAAATGAAATTGTAGTAGGAGTTCCAACAATCTGTATCCTTGTGTTCTTTGGCTCCTGAGCAGGACCGAATAATTTATCCAATTCGACTTTTCCTTTCACATCTCCTATGAATTTTACACTTGTCCTGCTTGACTGCAATACAGATATTCCTGGAGTTCCTTGAACTTTATTGAGTTCTATAGGGAAAAATGCAGGTTCGAGAGTTGATGAAACTCTTCTTATATCCTTGAACAAAGGCGCTCCGCATGTTATTTTATCGATTTCATTGAGATTTATGTCTTGACATGTCGAACCTGAACATCTTAATGCAGTCACGTTCGAATATGAATCAGGAAGTGAAAATGTAAGCTTGAATGAACTCTGGCCGCAATCAACCTTGAATGCAGGAACAAGAACGTCATATGTCCTCTTTACTTGGTCATAATATGGAGAAGACTCCAGGGAAGTTATTCCTGTCTTTGGTAAAATACTTTTTCCTGATTCCAGGCATGCAAAACTGCTGAAAGATAGTGGAACAGCAGAGGGAGCTTCTATAACAGGAGCTGCTGCTGGCTGTAACGGAATTTGAATCTCAGGCATTACAGAAGATGATGGAGATTTGAAAATTGTATTTGAACCCCCAGAACCCTTGGGTGTTGATAGAAAATTCTCTTTAATTGCATAACTTGAGAATCCTGTTACATTCATATCTAAAGTATGCAAGCTGGAATTAAAAGACAAGTTTGTGCATATTGTATCAGGACAGACACTTCCATTTGCTACTACATTTTCTGAGTTGTTTGAAAATTCTGATATTCTGTATATATCTGGAGTCAATGTTGATGTTAAGTTAGTGAAAACAACCTCTGCTGAGACATTCAGGTTCGGCTCTGCTGATGAATTTACTGAAATGATCCTGTTTCCTATGAAAATTCCTGATTTCTGGCTTACAACAGTGATTATTGTATTTATCACTTTTATTTCATTGTCTCCTATCAGGAATATCAATGTATTAAGCCCCTGCGCTGAGGATGTGAATATATCAGATGTTCCGCTGTTGGATATGTTGTTTCTTATAAGAATATTCCCTGAAGTGTCTGTAAATTCAATTCCGTATGAAGAGCTGTTTGATATTGTGTTATTTGCAACTGTGTTATTATAGGTATTTTGTAAAAACATCCCTATGCTGTTATTGACCAATGTATTATTGAAAATGCTCCCGTTATATCCTCCGGGAAGATCAACCTGCAGTCCTGTTGAATAGCCGAAAACATAATTGTTGAAAACAATGTTGTTTTTAGTGGTTATGGAAGTTTCCAATATACCTACGGAACCTCCGCTTGAGTTTACATAATTGTTTGAAACCCTATTTCCTCCATGAGAAAGTATCTCGATGCCTGTTGAGGCAAAATTGATTGTATTATTCTCTACTATACTGTTTTCGCTGAAACCTAAGCTTATCCCGACAATAGATATATTAAAGATAGTATTGTTGATTATGCTCAGATTTGAGTTTTCGGTGCTGGAAACTTCTGCACCAAGAATTTCAACCCCGTTTCTGGCATAGTTCATTATATTGCAATTCCTGATTGAGACATTCGTAAGGTTACGAATAGTGAATCCGCTGAACTGGAGACTACTGAAATTTCCTGTAAAAATTGAATTATTGCATGTCAGATCTGAATTAGATGATTTGAAGTTGATTCCGTTGAGGAAATTATATGTTCCGGGACAGAATGTTCCTGAGTAATGGACTTCATCTCCGTTTGAAGGAGTTATGCATCCGTTCGGCAATGTCGTGAAATTCAATGTTTCATTTATCCTGCAATTATTAAGCGCGTCGCATGAAGTCATATTATAGAAATACATCGTGGAATTTGTAAGATTGACTAAATATATCGAATGCTTTGTGACAAAAGAAGAATTTACTGACGTATTTCCAAGAGCAGCTGTAGATCCGAAGCTTATTGATGAGTTCGTGCTTTCATTTGTATCCCATGAAATAGTTGATGTTTGATTTGTAACAAAGTAATTTAGATTTGATACTTTAGGAGGAGTAGAATCTGCCACCGTTAAATTATTTGACAACACTGTAACTCCGTCTGAAGCTTTGTCGTTTGGAGTTATTGCAGCCTGCCATATGTTTCCTTCTTTTAGAAGCGGAGATGTAATCAAGTCAGTTCTATTATTATATAATGCAAGTATTTGTGTATCATTTAATGACTGATTGTAAACGACAACACCGTCAACAAATCCCTGAAATCCAAAGTTTGGAGAACCGTACAGATCACCTGGTCCTATCCTAAATTCTTTTATTGATGAGGGAGGAACTTTAATTGAAGATGTAGGAGTCCCAACTACCTGACCATTTACATACAATGACATCTTAGTTCCGTTATGCTTGCAAAGTACAAAATACCAAACATTTGCAGATGCTGAAAATGTGTCAGTATTAGCTGCGCCATCCCAGCAAGCTAAATTATTAGTCGCTCCGAAACCTGTGGATATCTCAAATCCTCCTGCTGCTGCATTATCTTGCAATATCATAGTACAGGCGCCTCCAGAACAAGCAAAGTTATCAAAATTAATCCATCCTCCATAAGTTACCGGGAGAGATTTTATTACTGCGCTTACGTTTATAAAATCGCCATAACTATTGTCAAATTGATAAGCTCCGCCGATGTGTCCTGTCCTGTTCCATGTAGCTCCATGTATTTCCAAAGTGCGGTTATAAGTGGAATAATCTCTTGTGCTTATGTTTGCTGATGAACTATTTTCAAACTGAGCATTCAGAAGAGAAATTGAAGTTCCATTCAATCTCCAGTCTGTTATGTTTACTATCGAATCATTTTCAGGATCTGTGGAATTCCAGTAGACAGTTATATTTTCATTGGTTTTATTTGTACCGAATGTTGAGTTTAAAATGACATTATTAACCTGAGGAGATGCTGCAATAAAAACATCATGTCCTGTTATGGAAGAAATACCAAGATGATTTGAAGATAATATGAAAAATGTTCCGATAAATACTACAAATATTGCAATAACAATTTGTGTTGTTTGGGTTTTACCGGCCATTGTTCTGCTCCTCTAATTTTTTCTTGAAGTCCAATATGGCCTGCTCTACAAGATGTGATTTATTCCTGAATGTCCCTTTTTCAGCTTCCTGAGAGATCCAAATAGCAAGCTCTTCGCTTATAGAAACTGGAAATGGTATTTTCTTCTTCAATTAATGACCTCTTTTTGAATATTATAATTTATATTAATATTTATTAAGTTAATTATTTTCAATATAGAAATTAATTCCTATATGACTCTAAAGAACATCTTAAGTATAATCAAAGTGATATAAGCAAGCAGAAATGCGGGTATGAAAGGCACGCCTGTCTTGACCAATATCAGACTCCTGTATCTGCTTAATCTCTTTATCTGCTCTTTCGTTATTCCCAAATTATCTTTAGAAATTACTGTCTTTCCATTTATTTTTATCGTATCCATCACCCAGTCTCCTTCCGTCAATTGTTTTGCTTTTACTCTTTGAAGCATACAGCTTTCCTCAACTGATTTTGTGAATATGAATGAGTATATTCCTGCGAATAAAATGAACGATATTCCGAATATCAACACAGACAATCTCAACTCATATACAAAAAGACTTAACAATCCGATTGCTAAAAATATCCATGTAAATTTTACAAGCAAATTGAAATCTTTTGTATTTTCTCTATATGATCTGATGAATCTTGATTTATTCTTTATAGCAAGATAAACTGACCATGCAATCCCATATAATGCGCCCAGGAATATCAGCAATAGGAAAAAAAATCCAAGATGGATCCATGAATTTGATTTGAATATGTCCAAACCTATTACTGCACCTATTCCCATCAATATCTTCGCATCTCCCCCACCCCATTGCTTCAGATAATACAAGATATTTGAGATAATGAGCAAAAAAACGAATCCCTCGACTCCAAATAATAGATATCTGTAATCATTAGAGAAAATAGAGTATATCAATCTAATTCCCAACGCAGAAAATATCAGTCCATAGCTTATCCAGTCAGGGACCTCTCTTCTCTTAAAATCTGTATAAGAACCGATAGATAGAGCAAGCACAGTAAGAACGTATAAAAACACCTCTAACATGCCTTTAAAACATCTCTAAAAGTTTATAAAGTTTCTTGTATATAGATTCTTATGAAACTTAACCATCTGGCCTTCAATTGCAAAGGAAGTTTGTTCTGGGCGCTTAAGAAAAAGAAAAAGCCATACGAAGGATACAGAAGATTATTCGGAAAGATTCTTGAGATCGTGAATTATCAGATAAAGAAAGGAATACCTATTACAAGTTTTTATCTCATGCCGCAGACGGCCGAAGAGCCTCATGACATCACATTACTGATCGATGAGATATCTGCTTTCTTGTCAGAACTTGAGAAAAGCGAGATTATACATAAAAATAAGATAAAAATATCTGTCATTGGAAAATGGTATAGTCTGCCTCAGATATTGATTGACAATATCAAGAAAGTGATTGACAGCACGAAAGATTACGATGATTTTTTCGTCAATCTATGCATCAATTATGACGGCCAGGAAGAGATTGTCGATGCGTGCAAGATGGTAGCAAGAAGGGTCAAATTAGGCAAGATAGATATTGAGAACGTCACTAAGGAAACAATCAAAGGCGATTTGTACAGCTCTTATTTTATGCCTCCTGACTACATATTCATCACAGGAGAAAGAAGATCATATGGAAGTCTTCTTCTTTGGGATTCTGTAAGTTCACAGACTGTACTTGTTAAAAAGAACTTTCCTGATCTGACTATAAAAGATATAGAGAAAGGAATAAAAGACTAATTTTTGTAGAAGGCGAACGTATCAACATCGCACATCACAGCCATGATCGCTTTCGAATTTATTTCTTTATAATAATTGTATGCGGAAATATCCTGCTGAGATAGAAGACAATCCTTGAATGGATGAGTATGCATGTCTATTATCGTGTTTTCGCTGCATATCTGAGAGCTCACAGTTATCGGAGTCTTAAAGAATGTTCTTGGAATGTAAAATGAATCAACATTGTATGAGTTGTTAGTTATATTCCCAGTCAGACAAAAAGGAGTCTCTGTCAATTGATTGTTCAGATAGACTGATTTTATGCTCTCGTAAGTATTTTTATCAAACGTTATTGTAATGTTTTTGTAAGTCACAACATAATTGACTACTTTATTTGATTCAATTATGCTTCCTACAATATCATTTGGAATAAGAAAGCTGAGCATGAGAAGAATAAGAAAAATAGAAAGTATTGCTCTTATTACTTTCCTACTCTGCGGCTCTTCTTCAGGAATATCCTGTAATTCTACATCCATAGGTCTTACTACGGGCTTTGACATATAAATACATAAGACGTAACCTTTATAAACAACCTATATGCAGTAAATACTATTACCTGTGATTTATGACGCCCCAAGGGGCCGAATGAGGAAATAGTGATTCTATTTCTTAACAGGTCGAGGAAACACAAAAATGGATAAGAAAGAAATTGCATTGCAGGCAGTTGAAGTTGCTAAAAGCTCAGGAAAGATAAAGAAAGGTACAAACGAAGTCACAAAGGCTTTGGAAAAAGGTATCGCTAAGTTAGTTGTCTATGCAAAAGATACACAACCAGCAGAGATTATCATGCACCTGCCAGTATTAGCAAAGGAAAAGAACGTTCCGTGCGTAGAAGTTGAATCAAGAGAAGAACTTGGAGCAGCAGCAGGAATAGGCCTACCGACATCAAGCGTTGCAATCGTAAATGAAGGAGAAGCAAAGAAATTAATTGCTCAGCTTAAAGAATAAAAATGGGAAGCGATAAGCCACAAAAGAAGCCTATTGTAAGCAATGAGCAGAAAGATGCTCAAAAACCTCAGGAAGTTAGAGGCAGTTCTGCTGTAATGTTCTCACAGGCGACACCTGCAAGAGTAGAAGAAATAATCGGAAGAACCGGTACAAGAGGAGAAGTTACACAAGTCAGATGCAAAGTCCTTGAAGGAAGGGATGAAAGCAAGTTCCTAAGAAGAAACGTAAGAGGTCCTATTCAAATCGGCGATATTTTGATGCTTAGAGAGACAGAATACGAAGCACAAAAGTTGAACCACGGAAGGAAATAATGGCAAAGTGCGGATTTTGCGGAAATGAAATTGAAAGAGGAACAGGAAAGATAAAGATAATGAAAGATGGAAAAGTGATTCCATTGTGTTCCATGAAATGCGAGAAGAACATGTTCAAGCTAAAAAGAGTTTCAAGAGAGATGCCTTGGACTAATGATTACAGAGCATTGAAAGTTGTTAGGTTATCAGGACAATCACAGGAAGCTAAGAAAGTAAAGAAATCCAAATAATTGGCGTTTAAATTTTCGGAGAGGCAAAAAATGAAAGAAAGAACATTAATCATCCTTAAACCAGATGTACTGGCCAGAGGACTTTCCGGAGAGATAATTTCTAGATTTGAATCAGTTGGGTTGAAAATTATAGCTATGAAGATGATAATGGCTAATCCTGTCGTGGCAAAAGAACATTACAAGAAAGATGATGAGTGGCTTCTGAGAAAAGGAAAAGAGATTATGAAGACATTGAATATCACTTCAGCTGAAGATCCTAAGAAATACGGACAGACGATCTGTGATTCATTGGCAGGAGACATCTGCATATATCCTATAGTTGCAATGGTCCTTGAAGGACACAAAGCAGTCTCATTGGTAAAGAAATTAGTAGGTCCTACAAATCCTGAAGTCGCTCCCCCTGGAACAATAAGAGGAGATTTTTCACAGGATACTTATTTATTAGCAAATACGGCAAGCAGACCAGTAATAAATCTCGTACACTGCACAGATGATACGAAAGAAGCAGACAGAGAAATAAACTTATGGTTCAAGAAAGAAGAGATAATAACATGGAATAAACCAGGCGAAGAACTTGTGTTTAACAGGAAGAAATAATGGCAGACGAAAAATTAGCGAAGATGTTGAGGATAGCTTCTGAGCCGACTCAGATAAGAAATATCGCCACATCAGCTCACATTCACCACGGAAAGACAGCTTTGACTGATAATTTGCTCGCTGCTGCAGGATTGATGAAAGAATCAGCAGCAGGAGATTTAGAAGCTGGTATGGCGACATGGCAGCACGCAGATGAACAGGAAAGATTGATGACAGTTGACGCAGCAAATGTCTCTATGGCTCACACTTTTGACGGAAAAGAATTCTTGATTAATTTAATTGATACTCCAGGTCATGTTGACTTCGGTGGAAATGTCACAAGAGCTATGAGAGCTGTTGACGGAACTGTCGTTTTAGTATGTGCTTCTGAAGGAATAATGCCGCAGACAGAGACTGTAATGAAGCAAGCGTTAAGAGAAAGAGTTAAACCAGTTTTATTCATAAATAAAGTTGATCGTCTGATTAAAGAAATGATGTTCACACCTCAGCAGATGCAGGAAAGATTTGCAGACATTGTCTTGAAATTCAATCGTCTTATTGAGAAGATGGCCGAGCCTGAATTCAGAGATAAATGGAAAGCAGATATCACTGACGGTTCAGTCGCATTCGGTTCAGCAAGAGATAATTGGGCGATGAGCGTTCCTTTCATGAAGAAGAAAGGTGTTTCGTTTAAAGATATACTAAATATATACAGTTTAGATGAAGAAGCAAGAAAGAAATGGGTATGGGAAAAGGCTCCATTGCATGAAGTTCTCTTAGATATGGTTATCAAGCATCTTCCTGATCCTAAACAAGCTCAAGCTTACAGAATTCCGAAGATTTGGAGAGGAGATCTGGATTCAGAAGAAGGAAAGGATTTACTTAATTGCAATCCTAATGGAAAAGTCATGTTCGTATGTACAAGAATATTGATGGATCCACGTTCTGGACGTGAGATAGCGGCTGGACGTTTATATTGTGGAACAATAAGAGCAGGAGATGAACTTTGGCTTAGCGGAGATAAATCAAGACAGAAATTACAGAACTTGTATATTTACAAAGGTGTAAAGACAGAGATGATTGAAGCAATTCCTGCAGGAAATATTGTTGCATTGATGGGAGTCAAGACAAGAGCAGGAGATACGATGTCATTAGATGTCGTCACACCATTTGAAGAAATAAAACACATATTCGAACCAGTGGTCACTAAAGCAATCAAAGCAAAGAATCCTCAGGACTTGCCGAAATTAGTTGAAGTATTAAGGCAGGTCACAAAAGAAGATCCTTCTATCAAAGTTGAAATCAATGAGGAGACTGGTGAACACCTATTGCACGGAATGGGAGAATTACATTTAGAGATTATAGAGAATAGAATAAAGACAGAAAAGAATGTAGATGTACTTGGTTCTCCTCCGATTGTGGTATATAGAGAGACAGTTGCTGGGGTTTCAGCTGAATTCGAAGGTAAATCTCCTAACAAACATAATAAATTCTACATGAAAGTTGATCCTATGCCTGAACAGATGATTAAAGCTATTGCTGATGCAATGGTTCCAGAAGGCAGAGTCAAAAAAAGAGATCCTAAGTTATGGGAAGCTTTGGAAAATGCAGGAATGGATTCAAAGGAGACAAGACAGGTAAGAGATATTTTCGAAGGGAATATTTTATTAGATCAGACAAGAGGTATTGTTGGTATTGACGAAGTTATTGAAATGGTAATTGATGCATTTGAAGATGTCATGTCTTATGGACCTTTAGCTCGTGAACCTTGTACTGGTGTTGTTGTCAGATTGATGGATGTTAATCTTCATGAAGATGCAATTCATAGAGGACCTGCACAAGTATTGCCTGCCGTAAGAGAATCTATTCGTGGTGCAATGATGCAGGCTAAACCTTCAATGTTTGAGCCAGTACAGACTTTATTATTAGAAGCGCCTATAGAATATATGGGTGAATTGACTAAATTAGTTACACAGAAAAGAGGAGTTTTACTTGATGTATTGACCGAAGAAGAATCGTACGTTACTGTCAAAGGAGATATTCCTGTTTCTGAAACATTTGGTTTGTCAAATGATTTAAGATCCGCAACTAATGGACGTGGAGTTCAATCCATGGCTGACCAGACATTCAAGAAGATGAACGGTGAATTGCAAGCTAAGGTCGTAACACAGATTCGTGAGAGAAAGAAGTTATCTGTGGATGAGATGGGTGTAGCCAAAGGACATACTGGTGGATAGGGATTAGTTCTTTAAATTAAAAAAATAGAATAATTCACACATCACATTATATATGTTATGATATATATCTTATAAAATATATATCTGACATACTAAACTGGAGTGCACAACCCACAAGACAGTTCTGCGAAAGATTAAAAAGGATGTACTTATTTATATCATAAAAGATGGTGTTTAAGACAATTGACCTGTTTGCAGGTGTAGGCGGGGTAAGACTCGGATTTGAGAAAGCTGGATTTACAACAGTTTTTGCAAACGATTTTGATCCGACATGCAAAGTAACGTATGATTTGAATTCTAATGAAGCGAAATTAACTCTCGGGGATATAACAAAGATAGACATTGATTCTCTTCCAAAATTTGATGTTCTTCTTGCAGGCTTCCCGTGCCAGCCATTCAGCATCGCTGGATATCAGAAAGGATTTAAAGATGAAGACAGAGGAAATTTATTTTTTAAAATAGCAGACATAATAAAAAAGAGAAAGCCGAAAGCATTCCTTCTTGAAAATGTCAAAAATCTAAAGAGTCACGACGATGGAAAAACATTAAAAAAGATATGTGTAGTACTTCACTCATTAGGATATCACGTGAGATACAGTGTACTTAACAGTATGACTCATGGAAATGTTCCTCAAAATAGGGAGAGAATATTTATAGTTGGGTTTTTAGATAAAAACTCTGCAGAAAAATTTGAATTTCCTAAAGAAATGCCACTCACAATAAAAGTAAATGACATTCTTGAGAAGAATGTAGATATGAGATTCTATTACAACGGTAAACCTCTTTATCAAAAACTAAAAACGAGAGTTACAAACAAAAACAGAGTTTATCAATGGAGAAGAAGATATGTAAGAGAAAATAAAACAGGAGTAGTCCCAACCTTGACTGCAAACATGGGAACAGGCGGACATAATGTTCCAATAATAAAGGATGATAACGGAATAAGAAAATTAACTCCGAAGGAATGTTTTATGGCTCAAGGATTTCCTAGTTCATTTAAATTACCACGTATGGCCGATAATAAATTATACCATCAAGCAGGAAATAGTGTAACTGTACCAGTCATAGAGAGAATAGCAAAAGAAATGTCACGTGTTTTAGATATTTAATCTATAACTGACATATCTTGATTGGTTTTAATTTTCTTGACTTGATTATATTTTTCGTAATACTAAATCTCGGTCTTCTTGCTTCTGCTTGTTGGTCAGCAAAAGATTGTTTTTTATTCACCATGTGATTGTATATCCAATCAGGTTTTATTTCATAAACTTTGAACGAACCATTTCCAGCAGAGAAGTCCAGGAAATAAAGTTCGTCCCATTCTGAACGAGGTCCAAATGAAGTTAGATCGGATTTTATGCTGGATGCTTTTATTTGAATTCGTTTCCCTGTTTTAATATTAATGCAGTCAAAGGAACACTTTCCCTTTGCCAGTTTAACTACTCTAACGCACGGGAAAAACAAACAAAAAGCATTTTCACTTATCGCTTCAGGCAAATTAATTCCTCTAGTGGATATCTTCTTAATAGAATTGTTCAATACCAGCCACATGTTGTAAAGTTTTTTCAAAAGAACTTGGTCTCCGGGCCCGCTTATAGTTATATGAGCCTTTATTTTGTCTCCATTTACAATTAATTCCTTCCAGTCTAGTTTCATATTTTCAGCACATCCGTGATAATTCTTTTCATATCCGTTTTGACCTGATGCTCCCAGATTTTAATAACATTATATCCCTTTGCTTTAAGAAGTTTTGTGTTTTTCTTGTCTCGTTTTAAGTTATTCTTGATTTTTGATAACCAATATTTCTTGTCTGATTTCGGTGCAACGTAATGTTTTGGGCATTTATGCCAAAAACATCCATTAAGAAATACTGCTGTTTTTGTGTCAGTTATCAATATATCCGGACTTCCTTCAATATTTGGATGCATTTTATGTTTGATTTTATTTGCTTTAAGGTAATTATGAACTTTCTTCTCTTGAGAAGTCCATTTGCTTCTTATTCTTGACATATTCAGGCTTCTTTGCTGTTTAGTTAAATTGTCCACAACAGAAGATAGTGGGAAACTCTATTTATATATTTTGTATAAATACCACAGAGCAACTACGGAGAATCTTCAAATGAACTAATCTCTCATGTATCTTTTACCATTGCACTTTCAATCATCATTTCAGACATCCCGCAGATTGGACAATACTCTATGTGGGGCAAGGTGGCTTTGTCGCCTTCCTTAATCAAATCAATCGTAGTTTTTCCCTTGCACCATCTGCATTTAAATATTTCCTTCATGTTAAATTCTGATCATTAATGCAATAGAGTTATCTGCAATCTTGTTAAGATTATTTGCATTTTGAAATAAAACTTTATGACTTGTTTTGTTCATCCATCCTCTTAAGTCATATAACGAATTACGTATTTATATATCTTGTGCGTAGCTGTCTTTTCTGTCCTGTGATAATACTTTTCTAATTTTCCCATCTAAACCGTTAACCATATAAATAAGTCATCAATCGGTAGTAATATGGGGAAATTCGGGAAAGAACGTTCATTTGGGGGAAGAAGCCGTAATAGGTCTGAGGCTCATGGATCAAGAGAATTCAACGGCCCTAGCAGATTCAGTCCTGATAGCGATAGACCATCAAGAGAATTCAACGATAGACCACGTGAATTCTCTATGGAAAGGCCTAAAAGACCAAGATACGGATTTGATGAGAGCAAGAAGCCATTAGAGATGTTTGACGCAATATGCGATAAATGCGGAAGAGACTGCCAATTACCTTTCAGACCAAGAGGAGATAAACCAGTATATTGCAGGGATTGTTTCAAGAACTCAGATACTGAAAGACCTAAATCTTCAGATTTCGAGATAATAAACAGAAAGTTAGACAAGATAATGAAAGCTTTGCATTTAGATTAATTTTCTTATATACAAAAATATAAATAATATCTTCCACAGAGGGAGAACTATGCCAACAGAAAGTACAGAATTTGACAATGATGGAAATCCACTTTATATTAGAGTGACTTCTGATGATGGAAGAGAATCTACGAAGTATAAATATGATAAAAGTTACGTCGCTGATTTAGTAGGAGATCATAAAGGCGAGCCTGTAGAAATCGCAGATCACCATAAAGATGGTACAACTACTGCTTACGACTGGCAAGGTGGCCCAAATGGATTTTTTAACGGAAACAGAGGTTCAGAAAAAGGCTCTGATTCCGGAGGAAGTGGTTTGTTGTTTGGCGGAGGATCTTCTTCAAGTAAGTCTTCCTCAGACGAGGATGAATCCCCGTCAGTTACTCCTTCGAGCAGTTCTTCAGATTCAGATGATAAAAGCAGCTGGACGGCAGATGACTGGGAAAGATATGAAAAAGCAGGAGAAATCTTTCTCTTACCTTTCTATTTTACCAAGTTGGCAATAACTGGTCCATTTCTTGCAGCAGGATGGATTGCAGGAAAAGCGATAGAATGGAAAACAGGGAAAAAGCCAAGTGAATTTACCCGCTATACTGTCGGAGGAGCGGCCCTAGTCGCAGGTCTTCTCTCAATCGGGCCGATAAGTGAGTTGTATAACAAGTTGCATCCTCGTCCACCCGTACAGCAGCAAAGTCAGCCGGCAGTACAACAACAAAATAACTATCCACAAAATCAAGGTGTAATAAACAATCCATTGAATTATTTCTCAAATCAACAAAATAATGATGGAGGATATGTGCATGGTGAGTCAAATCCTCCTCAACAGAGTAATAATCAAGATACAATAGACGGGATAGTCAATATGATTGTAAGAGATTATAATGGATTAGAATATACTGTGAATTCGAGTGATAGAGGATTCATAGAAAACTACCTGAACAGAGGAGATCTGGTCTCTGCAACAATATATGACAGTGAAGGGAGGATCATTTCAAGGACAAACTTGCATGAGCTCTTAGAGAAATATATCTCTACCGGGAGAGTGGATTCTGAGGAACTTGTTGATGGGATGGTCACTATAACAGTAAGAAAATACAATGGAAGTGAGTCTTATGTAACGTCAAATAACCGCAGGATATTAGAAGATTATCTTAACAAAGGAGAATTTGTTTCAGGAAGAATATGTGATCATAATGGAAAGTGGATAAGTACTACATTTCAACCAAAGATGATAGAAGATTATCTTTCTACAGGAAAAGTAATTCAGAATAATCTCTCTACAAGAAGAGTTGATGAATATATCTCGACAGGAAGAATAACCGAAGAATAAATTAATTTAACCGATAACAATCATTCTCTGATTCAAGCAGGCCTTACCGTTCTGTATCGGCAATACAACGAATGAATTGACTTTGACACCGACTTCTTTGGAAACATCATCTAAGTCGATTGAATATGTAATATCTTTTCCAGGTTCTAATGAATCTGTATTCTTCCTATAAGCCTTAACATCATTATTCGAAGCTTCGAAATATGAACCTTCAATCGTAACTTTTCCATTATTCTTGAAAGTGAAACTAATTTTATCTCCAACTCTCTGCAGACTTCCAGAAATGACTCCAGCCACGACATTACATTTAGTGTCGAATGTGGGAGCTTCAGATTTAAAGACAGGACTTGAATTATTATCTGCAGACTGTGAAGGTTGTTGATTACTCTCCTGTTTTTGAACTACTTCCTGTGCAACTGGCCTTGTGACAAAATAATAAACAGCGCCAACAACCAAAATAAAAACAACAATCCATATCAAAGAAGAATAATCTTTAGGTTTTCTATGCCTGAAATGAGGCGCCTCGAATTCGTCTAACCAGCTCATAGCAATCAGTAATTATTTCTTATTTATAAATATGTCCAATTATAAAAATTTATATATGACATAGGTCTGAGAAAACAAAGCAATGACAGAATTTGAAGGGATGCTCGTAATACCTGAAGACTTATACTACATCCAGCAGACATTAGTTCTCGACAGGCTTATGCGTTCTAAGAGTTATTCAAGAAACGGACAAGAATTTGTATGTAATTTATGCGCAGGATATCATCCTTCTAAAGAATTAAAACTGACAAGATCTCTCGAAAAAGAATTTAGAAAAGAAGGAGCTGTTCCTCTTCCTGATTTAGATGCCTGCATAGGATGTTATGACGGAGCAAGATTGCAAGGCCTTGATGTTGCCTTGGCTTCTACAGCAATACAAAGATTTGCAAGAGATATGAGAGTGATCCTTCCTTTATCTCCTGGTGAGATCATGGAATCTGAGACCCGTTATGATCCAAGATTATTTATTGAAAGAGAAGAGGTTGAACTTGATGATGAACTTCAACCTATGCCTCAAATAAATTTAGGAGTTTTGGTTGATGAACTGATAGAAAGGAAAGGCAAGATTGAAGCTATGTCTCTTATGAAAGGAAGACCGATAGTTTTTCTGGATCGTTAGAACTGAGGCCTGTTCATCAAAAGCTTTATAAACAACCTGCTTTCTAACTATATCAGGGGGTTCGTCGAAAGCTTTAAATAGCACAACGAAAGACCTAAATTTCATTCATTAGGAGGAAATCAATATAAAATGGCTAAAGGAAAACCACACATAAACCTTGTATTTGTAGGTCACGTAGACCACGGAAAATCAACAACAGTAGGTAGATTGCTTTACGATTCTGGAGTTATTGACGAGCAGACAATGAAGAAGCTTAAAGACAGAGCTCAGGAATTAGGAAAAGTAGGTTTCGAATTCGCATACGTCATGGACGTTACAAAGGAAGAGCAGGAAAGGGGAGTTACAATCGACTTATCACACAAGAAATTCGAGACTCCGAAATATTACTTTACAATAATCGACGCACCAGGTCACAAAGACTTCGTCAAGAACATGATCACTGGAGCATCTCAGGCAGATGCAGGAGTCCTTGTTTGCGGTGCAAACGAGATTAA
>CAZNFC010000014.1:0-17052 GCA_964572885.1 uncultured Methanosarcinales archaeon | reverse complement strand
TAGACAAGAGAACCTTTCTCTCCTAACTTAACATCAAGGACTTCACCGATTATCATTACATGGTCTCCGTGCACTTTTGTTTCGACAACTTTGCATTCGACATTAAGAGAAGAACCTGATACCATCAAGCAAGGTATTTTACTCCCTCTATAAAATTTAAATCCTGATTCTTTAGCGACTGAGATCTTGTCAACTTCATCTCCATGACTTCCGCCAGCAATCGAACAAAGAACATTTTGGTCAACAGAAGCAAGATTAACTCCAAAAACTTTAGTCTCTTTGATATTCTCTAAAGTTTTTCTTGAATCAGTCAAGCATATAGCAATCAATCCGGGAGCATAAGATATCTGATGAGTCCATTCAGCAGACATTATGTTGTCAGAATGAGGGCCATGAGAAGTTATCAATCCTACATTAGTCACGAACTTCAAAGCTTCCGGAGAACCCCATTCTATATTCATAAAATAAGATGGCTTTACCTGCTTTTAAATCTATCTTATGGTAAAAATTAAATAATAGGATAGTAAATCCTGCTGATGGATAAAGTATTGGAGCAAAGATTGTCTAATGTTAAATTTGATAAGTTAGATGGCAAAAGATACATCAGTTCTTCTGACCTCGCTTATCTTCTTGGAATATCCCGTAATATGCTATCTCTTCATAAAAAAGGAGGAAAATATGCAGATCTTCTGAGACCTGAGTTTGTTTTCGGCAGGGATCACTATTATTCAAGAGAAAGAGTAATTGAAATATACGCAAAATTTTCTAAAGGCTTATAAATAAGTTCAAGACAGATTGTGAAATGCAAAGAAGGAATTATTACGTCTATAAGCACAGATTGCAGAACCAGTCAAAAAGGAGAAGATATTGCGTAATCGTAACAAGACAGTACGAAGAAGATCATAGATTTGACAGCATAGATCTTGCAGGGGCTTTTCTATACCTCGCTCTTCCTGAATATTCTTTTCCTGTATGCAAGATTCCTGAATATATCACAAATAAAAAAGGTTTGAAGTCTTTTCATAGGGGAGAAGAGACGAAACTTCTTGGAATTATATCAGGAATGAGAAGAAGGGGCAGGGATAATGATAAAAATTTGGAGACTATTTCTTCAGTATAATTATTTTCTCTATTTCACTGAAATATATTCCAAATTACAATAATCTTTATAAAGTAGTTATCTCTGAAATATACTACCTGTTGTGTTTCCGAATAGGAAATCACACAACCCATTGTTATTATTCATAAGTAACACAAAAGAGGATAAAAGATGACGCCATCTAAATCAAACCTGGAACTTATACTGCCTTCTAAGGTAAAATCAATAAAGAAAAGAGATGGAAGGACGCTTCAGTTTGATCCTGAAAAAATAAGAAGCGCAATAAAGAAAGCATTCGTCGCCCAGGGAATTATAGATGAAGATTCTTATGTGAAATTGACAAATCAGGCAATAGAGTATCTTGATGAGAAATTCCAGGACAAACTTCCTACTGTTGAAGAAGTCCAGGATATTGTCGAGACTGTTCTGATCCTTAACAAATACGCAGGAGTTGCAAAAGGATACATTCTTTACAGAAGCGATAGGGCAAAACTAAGAGAGCAGAAGAATCAGGAAGTCGTGCAGAAAGCTGTCCATGGGCAGTTAAGGATAAAGAAAAAAGACGGCACGATAACTAATTTTAATTATGAAAAATTAAAAGAATCTATCAAAAGAGCGGCAAAAGACTTCAAAGACGCAGATACAGAACTGATAGCGAAAGAAGCAGTAAAAAACATATATGACGGGATTTCATCTGAAGAAGTTGACAAGGCGCTTATATTGGCAGCGACATCATTCATAGAAAAAGATCCTTCTTACACTTACATAGCTACGAATCTGATGCTTCAGAGGATTTACAAGGAAGTACTGCAGACTTCGACGAATGTAGATACATTAGAAAAAGAATACAGGCAGGCTTTCATAAACGGCATAAGGCAGGGAGTGCAGAATAAAGTATTGGATAAAAGATTATTGGATTTTGATTTGGAAAAGATTTCAAAGCACATTAAGATAGAAAGAGACGGGCAAATAGAGTACATGGGGTTAAAGACATTATATGACAGATATTTCCTTAAAGATATCGGAAGGAGGATCGAGCTTCCTCAGTCATTCTGGATGAGAGTCGCTTTAGGACTTTCGATAGATGATTCGAGAAAAGAAGATTCTGCAGTTGAATTTTATGATACGTTATCGACTATGAGATACATACCTTCAACTCCTACATTGTTCCATGCAGGGACCACTCATCCTCAATTAAGCTCCTGTTATTTAACCACGATAGAAGATGATCTTCATCACATCTTCAAATGCGTAGGAGACAATGCGCAGTTAGCAAGATGGTCTGGAGGAATAGCAAATGACTGGACAAATATCAGAGCAACAGGTTCTATAATCAAAGGGATAAGAAATACAAGCGTAGAAAGCCAGGGTGTCGTTCCATTCATGAAGATCGCAAGCGATATCTCTGCAGCCATAAACAGAGTAGGAAAAAGAGGAGCGACATGCGGTTATTTAGAGACATGGCATCTTGACATTGAAGACTTCCTTGATTTAAGAAAAAATACAGGAGATGAAAGAAGAAGGACTCACGATATGAATACAGCTAACTGGATACCTGACTTGTTCATGAAGAGAGTAATAAATGATGAACAGTGGACTTTATTCAGCCCGAGTGAAGTCCCTGAACTGCATCATCTTTACGGAAGAGATTTCGACAAGAAATATCAGGAATATGAAGACAAGGCAAAAAGAGGAGAGATAAAATTATTCAAGACTGTCGAAGCTGTAAAATTATGGAGAAAGATGCTTGGGATGCTGTTTGAGACAGGACATCCATGGGTCACATTCAAGGATTCATGCAATATAAGATCTCCTCAGGATCATTGCGGAGTGATCCATTCATCAAATCTTTGCACTGAAATAACTCTTAACACTTCACAGGAAGAGACAGCTGTATGCAATTTAGGCTCTGTAAATCTCGAGAAACATGTCATAGACGGAAAATTAGACCAGGAGATGCTCGCAAAGACAGTCAAGACAGCGATGAGGATGCTTGATAATACAATTAATGTTAATTTCTACCCTACAAAAGAAGGGCAGACATCAAATATAAGGCACAGACCTGTAGGACTTGGAATAATGGGATTCCAGGACGCATTATTCAAGCTGGATCTTCCTTTTAATTCATTGGGAGCTTTGAATTTCTCTGATAATTCAATGGAGATAATCGCTTACAATGCGATATTAGCATCTTCTGAATTGGCGAAAGAAAGAGGAACATACGAATCATACAAAGGTTCTAAATGGGACAGAGGAATATTCCCTCAGGACACAATTGCATTATTAGAACAGGACAGGGGGATGAAGATAGATATTCCTAAAGGAGGAATACTTGACTGGACTCCTGTAAGAGAACATGTAAAACAATATGGAAT
Organism: uncultured Methanosarcinales archaeon; assembly: GCA_964572885.1. Taxonomy (GTDB): domain Archaea; phylum Nanobdellota; class Nanobdellia; order Woesearchaeales; family UBA10107; genus UBA10107. The sequence goes on along the minus strand of CAZNFC010000014.1, from coordinate 13,578 downwards.
GAGAAATTCAAACTGCATGGCGATCGCTCCTACAGCGACTATCTCGACAATTGTAGGATCATTCCCTTGCATAGAGCCGATATACAAGAATATATATGTAAAAGCAAACACAAGCGGAGAATTCACCGTCGTAAATACTTATCTTGTAAATGATCTGAAGAGATTGGGATTGTGGAATCAGGAAATGCTCGAGCAGCTGAAATATTATGATGGAAACATCCAATTGATAGCAGGAGTTCCAAAACATCTGAAAGATAAATACAAAGAAGCATTTGAGATCGATCCGTTCTGGCTCATCAATCTTACTGCTGTAAGGGGAAAATGGATAGACCAGAGCCAAAGCCATAATATATTCATGAAAGGAGTATCAGGAAGCACGTTGAGCGATGTTTACATGTACGCATGGAAAATGGGATTGAAGACGACTTATTATTTAAGGACATTAGCTGCGACACAGATCGAGAAATCAACTCTTGATGCAGGCAAATTTGGATTTACTCAGAAAAGAGAATATGCTGAAAGTCCAAAACCTGTCATTGTCCCTAAAGAAGATAAAGTGGAGATTATCAGTTCAAAAGAACCTAATATATGTGAATCATGTCAATAATAAACAATTCTAAAACAGATCCTAACAAGATTCTGCCGATGAAGTACATGTGGGCCAGAAGACACTATAAAGATGGTGTAGCTAACAACTGGACTCCTGAAGAAGTAGGGATGCAGAAAGATGTCGAGCAGTGGAAATCTTCAAATCATATAAACGCAGAAGAAAAAAGACTTATAATGTGGAATCTTGGATTCTTTTCAACAGCAGAATCATTGACGGCAAATAATATCGTTCTTGCTGTTTACAGGCATGTAACTAATCCCGAATGCAGACAATATTTATTGAGACAAGCGTACGAAGAAGCTATACACACAGACACCTTCATATATTGCTGCGACACATTAGGTCTTGATCCTGAAGAAATTTATAATATGTACAATACAATCCCTTCGATAAAAGATAAAGATGATTTTGTCGTTGAACTTACTAAATCAATATTTGATCCTACTTTCGAGACAAAGACTGTTGAAGATATGCAGAAGTTCCTTCATGATTTGATCGGCTATTATGTCATAATGGAAGGGATATTTTTCTATGCAGGATTTGCGATGATGCTCGCATTGAAAAGACAGGGAAAGATGATAGGCATAGGAGAGCAGTTTGAATATATCATGAGAGATGAAAGTCTTCATTTAGCATTCGGCTGTGATTTGATAAATACAATCAAGTCAGAGATCCCTGAAGTATGGACAAAAGAATTCCAGGATGAGATTGTAAAATTGATTGGAAAATCAGTTGAATTCGAGAAGAAATATGCTCATGATGCATGCCCTAATGGGTTGTTAGGAATAAATGCTGAACAGTTCTGCGATTATGTCGAGTATATTGCAGATAGAAGATTGGAAAGGATTGGATTGCCTAAATTGTTTGCGACTGAAAATCCTTTCCCATGGATGTCTCAGTCTGTCGATCTGAGCAAAGAGAAGAACTTCTTCGAGACAAGAGTCACTGAGTATAGAACTGGTGGGTCGCTGAAATGGGAATGAATAAAATAACCTTTAAAAACTCCTAATTCTTTTACATATTTATGTCAACAAATGATGAGATAGCATCAATATTTGAAGCTATGGCTGATATTCTGGAAATTAAAAATGTTCAATGGAAGCCAAGAGCATACAGGACAGCGGCAAGGCAGATTAAAGATATGCATTCTGATGTAAGAGTTCTTTACAATAAAGGCGGAATAGAATCTTTGAAAGAGATATCTGGCATAGGTGAGCATATGGCCTCAAAGATAGAGGAATATGTAAAGACAGGAAAGATAAAAGAATATGAAAAATTAAAGAAATCCATACCAGAAGGACTTAATGCGATAATGAACATTCCTGGAATGGGACCTAAAAAATCTTATATATTGTATAAAAAATTGAAAATAAAGTCATTAAATGACTTAAAAAAGGCTGTCAATGAGCATAAAGTAAGAAAGATATCTGGATTTGGAGAAGCAAGCGAAGCAAAAATACAGGAAACATTAGGATTGACAAAGACCCACAAAGAAAGACATCCTTACAAAACTGTCTATACATTTGCAAAAAAGATCGTTGATGAATTGAAAAAATTAAAGGAAGTCGAAAGAATCGAGATCGGAGGTTCTTTGAGGAGAAAAGAAGATACGATAGGAGATATAGATCTTATTGCTGTCTCTAAGAAACCTGATAAAGTCATGTATGCTTTTACTGAATTGTCTCTCGTAAAGAAGATAATTGCGAAAGGTTCCAAGAAATCAGTCATTATACTGAAAAATGGGATGCAATGCGACTTAAGAGTGTTTGACAAGAGATCTTTCGGAGCTGCGATGCAGTATTTCACAGGGAATAAGGCGCATAACATAGAATTAAGAAAGATTGCGATAAATAAAGGATACATGCTTAATGAATACGGAGTATTTGACAGAAAGACTAAAAAAATGATTGCAGGAGAGACAGAAGAGGATGTCTACAGAGCATTAGGATTAAGATACATCCCTCCTGAGAAAAGAAAGAATACAGGAGAGCTTGAAGAATACAGATTATGAGTAGAATATTACATCTAATTCTTTATAGAAAATGGTTCATGGAGATTCTTGCAGGTGTCAAGAGGACAGAATTCAGAAGTATCACGCCATATTGGACTAGAAAACTTTTTTCTCCTGATGGAACAGCAATACATTACGATGAGATATCATTCAGGAACGGCTATAGAAAAGATGCTCCTGTGATGAGGATTGAATTCCTTGGCGTAAGAGAATCAGAAAGGAAATATGCGATTGACTTAGGAAGGATACTGGAAGTAAAGAATGTTGAAGAAGGAGACTTAGAAAAGCAGTTAAGTCTTGGAATTTAACTTATATTCCTTTAGGAAATCTTTATAATCATATTATGTTCCATATTATTATGCCAAGAATAATACTTTTAGTGGATATGGATGCATTCTATACTTCATGTGAAGAAGTAAGAAATCCAAATCTTAAAGGAAAGCCTTTAGTCGTAGGAGCTGATCCTAAATCAGGAAGAGGAGTGGTTGCAACTGCAAATTATTCAGCTCGTAAATACGGACTGCATTCTGCAATGCCTATTTCAATCGCTTACAGGAAATGTCCAAATTGCATATTCCTTCCTGTCGATATGGATTATTATGTTGAAGTCTCTTCAAGGATAATGAGCATATTGAAAAAATTTGCAGACAAGATGGAGATAGTCTCTGTTGACGAGGCATTTCTTGATTTAAGCTCTAATCCTTCTTTTGAAAAAGCAAGAGACATCGCAAGGCAAATAAAATCTGAGATATTAAAGAAAGAAAAATTGACATGTTCTGTAGGAATAGGAAATAATAAATTGATCGCAAAGATGGCCGCATCAAAGAATAAGCCGAACGGACTTACGATAGTCATGCCTTCAGGAGTCCAGAAGTTTCTTGATCCTCATGATGTGGACGATATAGTCGGCATAGGCCCGAAGACCAGAGACGTGCTTCATGATCTTGGAATAAAGACAGTGAAGCAATTAAAGGATACTTCATCGGAGAAGTTAAAGGAAATTTTCGGAAATAATTTCGCTAAATATCTTTATGAAGCTGCAAGAGGAAACGATGATTCTCCTGTCACTGAAGAATGGACCCAGAAAACAATAGGAAGGCACTATACATTCGAGAAAGACACTTCAGATGAGATCCTCATAAAGCAGACGATGGATGAATTAATAGATGATTCTTTCAGGCAGTTGAAAGAGCAAGGGTTCAGGGAATACAAAACAGTTACAATCAAGGTGCGTTATTCTGATTTCGAGACATTTACAAAAGCTTATACTTTAATTGCATCCGCTGATTCTTCTGAACCGGCAAAAAATGTGGCCAAAGACTTATTGAAGGAGTTTTTGAGAAATAAAAAGAAGATAAGACTGATTGGGATCAGTCTTGGAAAATTAAAGTAAAGTTTAAATATCAAATGATTTTTATTTCTGCTTATGAGATCATTAATCCCATGGATTGAAGTATATGGTTATGTAGTGAAGAAAGAGGATAATTACGAGAAAGTACAGTCAAATTTCTGGTATTCACTTTTACTTACTGCAGGAATGATATTTTACGGGCATGAAGCTTTAAGGACTCGTGAAATTAATCCTGCAAAAATATGCGGCATATTGGCTCAGGAAAATCATGACTCTCAAGTAAACAGCAGATTAGAGAAGGCAGTGCTCGAAGCTAACAGTTTAAAATCCAAACAGAAACATATTTAAACATCAGGATATAAAGTTATTCTATGACACATAGGCAAACGTCAACATCGTTGATTTTGCTAGTCAGTTCTCTGCTTATTGTGGTATAAGCAGCATATTCTGGTCTTTAACAGAGTTGCTGCAAAATAAACAATTAGAGAGAGTAATATCAACAGGAGGAAAACAAAAATGACAAGTGTAGAAGAAATATATAGAGAAGCAAAAAGGGAATATCTGCCAAGGTTTAGTGGGCATCCTGTTGCAGCAGCAGAATTAGACAGAAGTCTTGGCGAGGCATATATGAGCGGAACACTGACATCAAGCCTTGCAAAGATGATGACAGAGCATGTTGCTCAGGCAAATGGAATAGAAGTTATAATTGATGAAGAGGAAAATAAACTGCCTAAATTCGATGCAACCATGCTTCCATGTGCAGAGTAAAGAAAGATTTAAATAACATAAATATGAATCTTTCAGAAGAGGTGGTTTAGTATGGTATTACCGATGGTAACAGTAAATTTGGCTGCAGTTCTTGTAGCTGCAATAGTTGCTTTTGTAATTGGAGGACTATGGTATTCTCCAATGTTATTTGGCAACTTGTATATGAAACTTGCTGGGGTAACTCAGAAGCAGATAAATGATATGAAAAAGAAAGGTGGAATGGCAGGGATGTGGAAATCATACCTTGGGATGTTCATAGGGACGCTTGTGATGTCATATGTCGTTGCACATTTCGTACAATACGTCGGAGCGACGACTATTTCAGCAGGAATTCAATTAGGATTCTGGCTATGGCTTGGTGTGGCTGCTCCTTTGCAATTGAGTGCGGTTTTCTGGGAGAAACAACCGGTAAAGCTTTACTTGGTGCATACAGGACATGTATTGGTATCGTTAAGCATAATTGCAGCGATATTAGCAGTCTGGATGTAAAACATATCTTTTTATATTTCTTTTATTTTAATTTTTTATGACTACTAGACATAAGAAGATTGATCCTGTCGAATTCTGGAAAAGGAGACTCCATATTAAGTTTGGGAGTAGTTCTTCTCTATCTGATCTAGTCAGTAAATTAAGCAGTTATGGACTAGCAGAGTTTATTGTAACTGATGATTTGGAATTGATTTTATCCAGTGATGCTGACAAAAGTCACAAGATAGTAATTCATGAAAATGGACTGACGGATAATGAAATATTATATTGTGGACACTTATTTATCCTTCCGTCTGATATTATGATGCCAACAAGATTGGTTCTTCAATTTAGAAGCGGGTATTTAGGTTCTGAAACTGTTTCTGAGACACTGAAGAGATTAGGATACAATAGCAATGCAACAGAATATAAAAAAGCTTTAGAAATGAATAGGGAGAGAATAAAAGCAGTGGAAGAAAAAGTAGAAGAATATCTTCTGCCGCATTTAAATCTCTGATGTAATTACTTAGAATTTCTATTTTTTTAATGCAAATGCTGCAATTGTAGAAGCTAAACCAATATATCCTATGTATTTTACAGCTAAATATGCCAAAGCAAATTTCACACTGTCTTCCATGTATCTGCCGTTAGAACTCCCAGCAATATGGTGAGCTGCTTTCCTGTCAAAAGTAGTAAAAGGCGGAACAACTTGATTAAGCAAAAACAAATAACCAGTTAATTGTTCTCCAAAAATATTTTCTATCTTTTTTCCTTTTCTGTCTAATTCATCATCTGCTTTTCTTTCTGCTTCTATATGGTATTCTAAATCTTTAGCTTCAGTAATTTTAGCTGCCATTATTGATTAAGGCCAGAATCCGGCCATAGCATCGATTGAGATAGCTCCTGCTCCTAATAAAGCTAATGCAACTGCGACAGCCAAAAGCGTCATGTCAAGCTCCCATCCTGTCGTGCTGTCAGAAGAGAATGGTATTTTCCATTCTGTCTTCTTCTTGTATAAAGCTCCAAGCATTATTATTGAGAGACCGATTCCTGCAATCTGAGTAAGAAATCCTGTAATCATTGCTATTGAACCTAATGTTTCACATGTTCCAATGAATTTCATGAATCCTGGAATCTGCTTGTTTGTAAGCTTCTTTGTCCCATGATAGAAAAATACTGCAGCAAGCGCCAATCTTAGAATCAGCAAACCATAACTTTCAAGTCCGTTTGTACCTATTAACATAATATCACCTAATATCTTGTTTAATCAGGTATTTTAATACTTTTCTATGTCACTACTCACTTGGCTCAGAGATTATTTATATATTAGATGAAATCAGAAAATTTCGAAATGACTGCTTATTTAGGCATTGACAGGTCGAATCATGGCGGAAAGCCATTTGAGATATTTACTGCATTATATTCTGATGATGATAAAGATATTTGTGAACACCTGTCTCTCAGGAAAGACAGGTCAAAGACTCCACTTATAGAATTACTTGGAGGAAGAGAATTCAGATATATTCGTATTCCGCAGGATGTAAAATTATTTGTAGGAGAATTTGGAATACAGATGATAACCACTGCTGCGTTTATAAGACATTTTGAGAAAAACTCAAAAGGTCTTGCACATGTCGTTGTAAATGGAGAACTTGATCAGAAAGTTATAGAAGAAGCTAAAAGAGCAGCAAGGTATTCAACTCCGACACTTACGGGAGAGTCTGAAGCTGATATAAGATTCCCTATTGTAAATGTTGCAGATAGTCTCGCAAATTCGCTTCTCAAATACTATAAGAGTGGAAGAAAAGGTTACAATCCATCAAGATTTGAGCTTAAACCGAACATAAGGGATTATGAAGAAGCATTAAGACGTCTAAGAAGAGAGCCTGCACAAATTAATGGAATGAGCAAAGGCTTCATCAATAGAGTGCCTCCGAGACTTGCATATTCATCGAGAGGAATGAGTCTCAACTAATACTTTTTCTTCCAATGTCTGCATCACAGCTATCTTTTCTGAAGGAAAGACTTTTTTCAATGCATCAAGATCTTCTTTTGTGCTTCTTCCGTCTCTCCTGAAAGTTCCGATGCATGCGCTTCCGAATTCCTTAAGATAAGTATGCCCCCACACATAATCTCCGTTTGGAAGGACATAAAGGAATGTGACTGCAGGAACATCGCTTTTTGCTCTGTAGAATTCATTGTAATCAGATACTATCGCTGAAACAGGCTCTCCGAATAACGGCCTTAATTTGGATGTCAGATCAGCATTTCTCTCTTCTTCATTTCTTCCTTTAGGAAGCGATGAAGGATCGATGCCAAGGAATGTGGATGAAAGGTAATGTTTAGGCACAAACAATCCGTTGCTTCTTGCGAAATCATCTTTTTTGATGTGTTCTGCATCAGGAATCACATGCATATTGACTTTATCTTCTATTCTCGCATCGAAATTTCTTCTTATGTACTCAAGAGTTTCTGTTCCATCTTCAGTCCCTCTGCATGTGTATAGGTCATAATTGATAGTCCCGTCAGGATTGACTATCAATACAAGATGGGATTCTGAAAGAATATATCCAAGAAAAGTTCCTTCCCTTATAGTTGGTTTTACTTTCCCAACTATTTTGAAAGGATCACTTATTTCAATAAGACCGAGCTCTGCGGCGTCTTCCATGAAGTTATGCAGATGTCTTGGAGAAAATCTTGATGTATCCGGATGCATCCTGCAGATGACCTGATTTCCTTTAGAAGGAGAGTTATAATCGGTCATTTCCTTTTTTCACTTTTAATGATCATTTTTTATGTATTATTTAGAACTCTATTTAAAAATTTATTTATTTTTAGGGGAAAATGAGTTATTTTGTCGTTTGAACAGTTATTTTTGATGTCGGCATCCATAATCCATAGATATTTTCTGAGCATAAGATTGGTTCTTCCGTCCAGCTGAAAAAATTCTGATGACGTATATCAAAAGTCACCTGGTAGCTTACTATCCTTCTCTCGATCTCGGCAAACCTTAACTTTATTCTTGGCTCATCTATTCCTGTCTCAAGTACCTTTTTTAGGTATCCTTCTCTTTCATGTCTTTCAATGGTTCTGAAGTATAGTTCCAGATTCCCTAATTTATTGGGATTTTTCTTCAATACATCAACTATCTCGCCTAAATGTCTTTTCTTCAATTTTCTTGCGTAAGCCTTATGGTATCTCTTTCCATCGCTGAATGATATCGAATCTGCGTATAAATTTTCTATGAAATCACAAAACAGGTTATAGTAGTTATCATCGCCTGCCAAGGGATGGACTATGTCCACATGCTCTCTGAATCCCAAAGATTCTTTGCTTTTACCATGCCAAAATGCATCTAACTCTATGGAGCTCTCACATGTTGTCTGTGCAAGTACGATATCTGAAAGTCTCATGCTTCTTGCAATCGTTAACTTATTTATAAAAATAACAGCAACCTTTAAATATTGACTATTTTCAGAAATTTCTATGAAAACACTAAAAGGCATAGTTTTGGCATCTGCAATAGCATCTACAAGACTTAATTTCGATATGTCAGAAATGATGTTTGATATAAGATCCACGTTAGATGGGTTCAACAAGGGATTTGCTAAGTCTCCAGAAGTTGTCAGTCAGGAACAGTTTTATAAGATGAGAAACAGAAGGTATGAACTTAAACCAGGGTTTTCTGCTGACTATTTATTCGGTGTTTCATTCAATTTCTGAGTCGCAATCTTTAAATAGCATCAAATGGATCATAATACCATGTCAGAAACAATACAAGAGCCAAAACAGCTTATAACAAGGCAGATGACCATCGGAGACCTTGTAGCACAATATCCTTCAGTAGTTGAAGTACTATTGGATGAAGGAGTCCATTGCGTAGGCTGTGGAGCTTCATATTTCGAGACTATAGAGCAAGGCTTGGCAGGTCATGGCAAATCAGATGAGGAGATAAATGACGTCGTAAAAAGGCTTAATGAGGCTATTCCTGCCGAATTAGGAAGTTCTGAAGGTCTTATTGTAACAGAAACGGCTTCAAACAAGCTTAAAGAGCTTTTGAAGCAGCAGAAAGGAGACTTTGGGTTGAGAATATCCGTATTGAAAGGAGGCTGTTCAGGCTATCAATATGAATTCGCTTTTGACGATGAAGTCAATGATAATGACAAAGTATTTGATGTTTCTGGCGTTAAATTTGTGATTGACAATGAAAGCTTCTCAAAATTGAAAGGCTCAAAGATTGATTATTTGGATTCACTTACTGGAGCTGGTTTCAAAGTTTCTAATCCGAATGCTTCTCATACATGCGGCTGCGGACAAAGTTTCAGTTAAAAAATCTCAAGCGTAATATTTAAATAACTTCGTTTTCTCTTTGAATTCAATGATGAAAAATATCCTCTTTTACAAGTATGTTGATATGGGCAATAAGGAAGCTCTTAATAGATTCCAAATCAAGCATTTAGCATTATGCAAAAGACTTAATCTTAATGGAAGAGTTCTTATAGCTGAAGAAGGAATAAATGGCAATCTTACAGGAGAGAACAAGAATATAGAGACCTACAAAAAGGAATTGAAGAAAGACAAGAGATTCTCAGATGTTGAATTCAAGGAAGGTTCAACAAAAAATCATAACTTCAGGAAGATGTTCGTCAGGATAAGAAAAGAGATAGTCACATCTGGATTCAATATAGACACTAAAAATAAAGGAAAATACGTCGAACCTAAAGAATTGAAGAAATGGTACGACAAAAAGGATGATTTCGTGATTGTCGATGCAAGAAACGACTATGAATATAAGATCGGGAAATTCAGGAATGCAATCAATCTAAAATTAGATACTTTCAGGGATTTTCCTAAAGCTGTAAAACAATTATCTAAGTTCAAGAACAAAAAAATAGTGACTTACTGCACAGGAGGAGTAAGATGCGAAAAGGCTTCTGCTTATCTCAAACAGCATGGCTTCAATGATGTGTATCAGCTTCACGGTGGGATAATAAGATACGGAAAAGAAGCAGGAAACAGGCATTGGGAAGGTAAATGTTTTGTATTTGACACAAGAGGAGCTGTTGATATTGATCCTAAGAATCAGTCAAAGCCTATAACCCAATGTGAATTGTGCAACATACCTGAAGATAGCTATTACAACTGCGCAAATGCAAGATGTGACAAAAGATTCATATCATGCGATAAATGCTTCAGGATATTGAATGAATGCTGCTCGAAGAGCTGCAGGAATACTATTAAGGTCCATCCTGATTGGTACAATAAGAATGCAAATATCGGAATAAAGTCTGAGTAAAGTTTATAAAAGCTGAATTGTAAAATATCATGATGTCATATTGGATACTTATTTTAGCGGTTCTCGGATTAATCAATGCAGGCTACATATATTACAAGAAAAATAATAATGAAAGACTCATGTGCATCACAGGAGACGGCTCATGTGATTATGTCGTCACAAGCAAATACAGCCAGATGTTTGGAATTGATAACGAACTCTTTGGAATTTCTTATTATATATTTGTTCTGATTGTTTCTTCAATCACATCTAATGGATTCATACTTCCGGGATTTATATGGCATAATCTGTTGATAATATCATCACTATTGGCTTCATTAGTATCTATATATCTTACATGTATACAATTATTTGTTCTCAAAGAAAAATGTGATTACTGTGTCATAAGCACGATAATAAACATAGCCATACTTCTTGCTGCAGTATATGCGTAAGGTTTATAAGTTAATTCTTGGTTGCAGAAACAATGTTAGACATCACAGGAAAATTCTTAGGCATAAAGATAGCCGTAATAGGAGACGTAATGCTTGATAAATATGTATCAGGCAAAGTAGAGAGAATTTCTCCTGAAGCTGATGTCCCTATCCTCACTGTTACAAAAGAGAGATGTGTTCCAGGCGGAGCTGCAAATGCGGCAAGCAATGTTGCAGCATTAGGAGGACTTCCTTATCTATTAGGCGTCGTTGGAGTTGATACTGCTCAAACTATCTTGGAGAATGAATGCAGGAAAAGAGAAATAGATGTATTTGGATTGGCTCACGATAAATCAAGAAAAACTACTGAAAAGATAAGGATAGTGGGCCCTCATCAGCAGCTTCTTCGTCTTGATTATGAAGAAAGGGAAGAGATAGAAAAAGAGACTACTGTAAAATTAATATCTTCATTGAATGGATTAGAAGGATTATCTGCAATTGCAGTATCAGATTATGCAAAAGGCGTCGTCACAAGAAGTTTGATGAATGCTGTCATGGATTATGCGCATAATCACAAGATTCCTGTAATCGTCGATCCTAAACCAAGGCATAAAGATTTTTACAGAGGAGCTTTCCTGATAACTCCAAACTCAAAAGAAGCGCAGGAGATGGCTCACAGGAAATTTGAATCGGAAGAGGATGTAGTTTATGCAGGAAATCAATTATCAGATAGATTGGACTCGCATGTGCTTATCACAAGAGGAGAAGAAGGTATGACATTGTTTGAGAAAGGAAATGAGCCTTTGACAATATCAGCAATCAAAAAAGAGGTATCTGATGTCTCAGGAGCGGGAGACACAGTCATCGCAGCTCTCGCATTGGCTATAACTTCAGGAGCTTCACTGCCTGATGCTGCAAGAATCGCTAATTATGCAGCAGGAATAAAAGTAGGAAAGCACGGAACTGCAACTGTTTCTATAAATGAATTGGAATCCATATTAAGGGAAAATAAAGAATAGTTATCCATTAACTTTATAAAACGCATTCTATAGGTGGATTATATGTCTTTAAGCATATCATTCCAGAGGTTTATCAGCAAGACGATATTCGGAGTTCCATGTTATTTATTCAAGGCTTCAAGGGATAAAAAGCTTGATAGCGTAAATAAAATACTTATAATAAAGTTCTGGGCGTTAGGCGACTCTATCGTTCTGCTTCCTTTGTTTGATGCGTTAAGAAAAAAATATCCTGATGCTCAGATTGATGTACTTGCGCATAAGAGAAACAAGATAATATTTGAAGGACAGAAGAATATTGACAATATAATCGAATTTTCAGCTTCAAACATATTGAAGAACATAGGAAGATATGATCTGTGCATCGATGCAGAGCCAGCATTGAATGTCTCTGCAGTCGTAGGATTTCTATTATCTAAGTATAATATCGGATTCAATCATGGAATAAGAAGCAGATTATATAATAAGACTATCTTATTCGACAAGAAACAGCATATGGTCCAGAATTATCTTGATTTTGCAAGAAGCATAGGAATAAAATATGATGCGGATAAATTAGTCCCTTTAGCAGTTTCTGAAGATGATCAGAAAGATGTCACTGAGTACTTAATCGAACATAGGATAAGCAATAATAACTTTATCGTCGGTATTTCTCCAGGAGTTGCTGAGTCAGTCAAATTCAGGATGTGGCCTATAGAAAATTTCGCTGCATTGGGTGATGAATTAATTGAGAAATACAATGCAAAGATAATATTCATAGATTCAAAAAGCAACGAGAATGTAGTCAGGAAAATACAAGACTTGATGAAGAATAAAAGCATCTCTTCATTAGATAAGTTCGGTTCATACAGCAGCATAAAAAAGACAGCTGAATTGATGAAGCATTGTGATATAATAATAAGCAATGATTCAGGTCCTATGCACATATCTGCTTCAATGGGAACCAAGACAATAGGCTTATTCGGCCCAAATACACCTGTTTTATGGGGGCCTTATGGAAAAGGCAATATTTCTATATGGAAGCCTAAAAAAGGATGTCCTTTCATAGACAATACAAATCCTGATCTAACTCCAAAGAACCTTACAATAGACCAGATGACATGCATGGATGCGATAAGCGTCGAAGATGTGATGAATGCGGTGAAAAGGCTAAGATGAATGAAAAATTAAATCCAAAAAAGATTTTGTTATTCAAGATCGGAGCTATAGGAGATGTATTGATGACGACTCCTTTAGTAAAGCAGTTAAGAAAGGAATTTCCGAAAGCAAAGATAGTTTATTATGTTGGAGAATATGCTTCTGAAGTATTGAAAGAAAATAAAAACATAGACAAAGTAGTGACGTTCAATCAAAAGACATTCTATCACAAGAATCTGCTTAAGATGTTAAGCCTAAGGAATCAGATAAAAAAAGAAAATTTCGATATGGCTTTTGTTTTAGATAAGCACTGGGCATTCGGAGCGTTCATCAAGTCATGCAATATTCCTGTAAGAGTAGGATTCGACAGGAATGGAGAGGGAAAATATCACACTCACAAGTATATGTATCAGCAGGAGATGCATGAAGTCAAGTATTATCTCTCATTATTAGAATCAATAGGAATAAAGCCTTCAAATGATACTGATTTAGAACTAAATCTCCCAAA
>CAZNFC010000013.1:0-18175 GCA_964572885.1 uncultured Methanosarcinales archaeon | reverse complement strand
ATTGGAACAATACAGATCCAAATGCAGAACCGATATACAATATAACAGATTGGAGGGATAATAACAATTCAATAGAGTTTCTTAATATGCCGTTCGAAGCCGGAGGAAATACTTCCTTAAATGTAACTGATTATTCCACTTATGGAAATAATGGAACAGTAAAGGGTACAACTTGGAATGCAACAGGAGGATTTGATGGTCACGGAGCATATATATTTGATGGTGTATCGAGCAATATAACAGTTGCAAAATCAAATTTGACAAGTTATCCGAACTATGCTAACAATCTCAGTTGGGGTGCGTGGTTTAATCCAATAAACGTGGTAAGTACAGTCGGATTTCCACCTACAATAATATCACAGAGTCAAAGTGATTTCTATGTCACGAATCCATGGTTTAGGTTAAGTTTAGGTACGGGAGTAATAACACAAAACAGAACAGCAAGTTGTGCTGTGGCAACACAAAATGCGACTGGTGCAGGTCAATATAGCACAAGTGCAACAAGCGGACAAAATAATATTACATTAAATACTTGGAATTTTGCTTTCTGTGTATTAAACAATAGAAATCTAACTCTTTATATAAATGGTGTTTGGAAGGCAAATTCATTATTGCCAGCAGACCAGCCATTTTTGATTGCCAATGCCTCTGGAGATGGAAAAGCTCAAGTCTTTGATGGCGTATTCATAGGTAAGGCAAAGTCAGCAGGCTCAGGGTTTTTCAATGGAACAATAGATGATGTTCAAGTATTCAATCGTTCGTTATCTTCACAGCAAATCCTTGCATTATATAACAACAGAACAGACTTGATAGTAAATCAAGAATTAAAACCAGGAGAGAATTGGTCTGCATGTGTAACTCCTAATGATGGAAACTCAAACGGAAATACATTATGCTCCAACAACGCAACAATAATCAATGCATCAATAGGAATTACAAGTGTATATCCTAATGATACAGGTTTAGTGCAGAACTTAACAGGAGAAACTAATTTCTCTATAAACAGGAATCATTCATTGACTACAAACTTGACATTCAACACAACTATCCAGTCTCCATCATACACAACATTTTCATTCAACTGGTTTGTTAACGGAGTGTTAAAATTCATACAAGTAATAACAGGAGCAGTGAACACATTCGTAACAAGCACATTCAGCTACTTATTCAACACGACAGGAACATTCAATGTAAGCGTAACAGTGAACAGCACGAATGCAGATGTCAATGCATCATTCACATTCAACCTCAATTCATCAAATACACCTCCTACAGCTCCTAATCTTACATTCCCGAACAACGGAAATGACACTTTAACGACTATTAATGTCACATTCCAATGGAACGCATCAACAGACGCTGAGAATGACAGTTTATCTTACGATATCAACTTGACAAGCCAGTTATGTGCAAACAGATACTTCCGTACGATAAACAGCACTAATTACACATCTCCCGAATTAAGTGTGACTACAACTTGCGGATATTACAACTGGACCGTAAGAGCTTTCGATGGAACAGATTACAGCAACTATTCAGGAATATTCAATTTCACGATACAGCCACTGGTGATGATAAACCTTACAAATAATGTGACAGATTTCGGAAATATGCAGATATTCGAATCAAATGATACGGTTGACAACAATCCAAGGCCATTCATCATAGACAGCCTTTCAAACGTGCTGATCAATCTAAAAATCAATGCAACAACGCCGTTATGGAACATGAGCGGATTAGGAAATACTACATTCACATTCAAAGCGAATACGACGATTAATTTCACAAACGCATTCAACTACTCAGGATCCCAGAATACGTTCTTTCCTGTAAATGGAAGCACACAGTTCGGAATAAGAAATCTCAATTATCAGTACAAGAACAACAGCGCAGCCATTGATTTCAACGTCACAGTCCCAGCTGAGGAGAATCCAGGACAGAAATCCTCGACAGTGGTGGTGGAGGGATCGCAGTCATGAAAATTATAAAAGTACTGTTGATATTAATCGTCCTACAATTAGCTATGATCTCTGTGTTCTCTCTTGGTGTCTCTCCATCAAGAATAGTCGTAGATTCAAAAGAAGACATAAATCAGGAATTTTCATTCAGGATAATAAACAGCGAAAATAACAATATACATGTCAATCTGAATCCGAGAGGGATGTTCACTGAGTATGTAAATATAGAGAATCCATCAGTCGATATACTTCCAAACGGAGAAGCGACGATCAGATACAGAGTAAGGATGCCTTACTTTGCAAGACATCCAGGAAATAATTTATTGGAAATAGTCGCTCAGGAATCTTCAGGGAATTCAAGCGCACAAACTTCAATAAGCGGAGGAGTCGCAGTAGTCCATCAATTGATATTGAAATCTCCTTTTGAAGGGAAGCATGCTGATCTGATATTTACATCTAATGATCCGGACTACGACAAGGATCTCTCATTCGCTTATTACATATCAAACGATGGCGCAGAGAATATAATCAATCTTAACGCAAATCTGAATATTTATGATTCAGATAACAATCCTGTCGTCTCAAAGAGCTACACATTCAGACCATTATCATCAGGAGACGGAAGAAAAGAAACAATAGTATTGGACAGTCCACTTCCTCCAGGAGATTACAGCGCAATCACCACCCTTAATTATGACTCGAATATAATCGTAAAAGAGACAACCTTCTCTATAAAGAAAAAGCCTTTTGACATAATAAGTGTAGGCTCTCCTAATTTCAAATTAGGAGAAATAAACAGGATAGATATAGCAGTAAAGAATAACCAGAATTCAAATTCAAATGCCTATGCAGATATCTCGATATTAGACGACAATGGAAAAACAATAGATGAAATAAAGACACAGCCAAAAGACATAGGATCTTCATCAACTGAAACACTTAATGCATACTGGGACACTAAAGACATAATTGAAGGATCATATGACATAAAAATAAAATTAATCTATGACAAAGGATTCATAAATTCAGAATTTGGGATGACCATACTTAAGGACAAGATAATAATCGCAGGAAAAGATCTGAGCGGAAATGCAGTGATAGGGAATCAAAACACTAAAGGTTCGTTCACTTCAGTATTGATTCTTGCATTCATAATAGTGATTATAGCGAATATAATCCTGATATTCTATATAAGAAGAAGGATGAATCAAGGGATATAGATTAGTTACAATTGCTCAGGCCTACACAGAACCTTTATAAAGTCAATATAGACAAATATATAAACATAAATACATACATAAATACTATGACAGAAACAATAACAATACCGAAAGAAGAGTACACAAAACTGAAGAGATTAGAGAAGTTAGATTTCGACCTAATGAGACAATTCGCTAAAAGCTTAGAAGATCTAAAGAACGGAAGATTCAAGAGACTTGCTTAGATACTTGTTCTGCAATTATTCTGTATTCATCTAATTGCTCTTTGATGTGGTCAATTGTGCTCTGTTGATCTTTCTTTCCACTAACTGCAACGAGCAGAACTAATTCTAAATCTTCATAAATTAAATAATAAAATCTTCTATCTTTTATTTTCTTTTCTCTTAGAAAGGGGTAATTCAATGGCTTTCCTTGGTGAGGATTTTCTGCAAGTCTCTTCGGAAGGTCTTCAACCGCATCTCTGTAATCTTTTGGCAGGTCGCTTATTTCCTCTGAGTACGTTTCTGTTCCTATCACTTTAAACATATCTATAGAATTTGCTACTGACTTTATAAATCTTTTTTACTATAATAGGCATTATTCAGCCAAAATCCTTATAGTCTCTCTTTGAACTTTCACAATCATCTCTTTTACTTTTTGTAATTCTTTTAAATCAATGCTCGTCTCAACACCATATGTCGCAAGTTCTCTGTCCATTCGTATTGTAGGACTTGTTACATTTTTATCAGCATCAAATGTATCGAACTTGATGACAAAATCCTTATCGAGATCGATCTTCTTCTCATCGATTAGACTGAGAATTACGCTCATCGTGCATGACTGGTTTCTTGATTCATATCCAAATTTAGATAAAATTGCCAGAAAACAATGATAGATGGAGTAAAATCCAACATTCAATGCCCAGTCGCGTTTGCCCATCTTTTCTAAATCTTGCACAACCTCGTAATTATATTCAGATTTCTTGAGGTGCTTATTAGCAAGTTCCATATTAGGCTTTACTTTCGAGAGCCTATTCTTATCGCTTAGGCACCATTTTAAATGTTTTTCAACTTGTGACATCTTTTGATTACCTCCACATATTTTTCAGCATTATATGAGACAAGGCAATCTGAGATCATATTGTAGAATAATTTATCATCTTTATTTAAATAAATATCTTTTTCTGTAACATCCACATATCGTATTGGTTGTTCAATCAATTGGGAGTTTCTTATTTCCGATTTGATTTTGCTCATTTTTCTTGAATTCTTCATATCATAAACCAGCAGAACATCAATATCATTAAAATTGCTGTTTTGGACAGATGAACCAAAGATAAGACTGAAAGTTAGATATCCATCAAATTTTTTTAAGCTATGCAAAACCACACTCAGCCATTTTGGAGCAACCAATTCTTCCAAAGTAAGCAGATATTCAATAAATTTTATCGCTATTTTGCTATCATAATTAAATGAGAAATAAACAGAATTTCCGATTTCTTCCTTGGTTAAGACTGCTTTCTTAACTAATGAATTGCATAATTTGTTTGCGTGTGCATGATTGATGCTCAGGACTTTGGCAAGCTGTCTGGAATTATATCTGTCTTTAAAATGCTTGAACAGATGCTTGGCTATCTGAATTTCGATCTTTGTGAACTGTATGTTTTCAACATCCATATGTATGTTTTTAGAATACATTATATATAAATCTTTCGGTTTAAGTGATGTCAGCGACTGGTTTAGACAGTCATTCTTGAATCATCTCGACATAAAATTTTTAAAGTCGTAATTTTTTTAATATTTAGCTTGAGCAAGGAGGAAATAGCAGAAATGCTCAGTACTAAGGGGACTAGTAGGCTCTTTGCTGGATAAGTTCACACCCCCCAACTATCCAGAGCATGTTTATGTAAAATGAGAGAACTAATGATAAATCATCAAATGTCGTAAGAGCATCTTGTCTCTGAAATGGAGACGATGTATGAGTTGCGTGGCACGTTGCTCATGTATGGATGCTTGGAGACATTTAGATGGTTACCAAGAAAGATAGAAGACATAGTGGTTATGTTACACCAAGGGCTACAGTTTCTAAAAAGGATTTAGAAGAATACGATTTAGTGATAGACTGCTTCTATGATGACTGGTTAAATTACAGAGATGGATTTAGAGATTGGTTCAGGGATTTTAAATTAATTAAACGAATAGATAGCAAAGTGAAATGTAGAGTATATCCTGAACTCATTGAAAAACGACTAAGGATGAATCTTAAGCAAAGAATGCTTTTGAAAAGAAGAATTGCTATGAAAGCAGACAAAAACTTTTTTAAATAAATTTAATCACTTCTCATTGAATAATTTTACATAATGAGAAGATATTATTCCAAACAAAGTAAGCATCATAGCTATTCCTACAAAAGCTACAATGGAAGTAAATATCTTGGAGACTGCGGTTGTAGGGACAAGATCAGCATGTCCTACTGTCGTTATCGTCATTATCGTGAAATAGAACGAATCAACAGGATTCCATCCCTCGACTTTTCCATAGAACACAGAACTTATTGCAACAAGTATCACTATCGCAATTATTAATTTCTTTACGCCGCCTGTTAATAATCTCCTCATTTTATTTCTACTAATTTTATCGTGAACTTAAGAGTTTTTCCTGCAAGAGGATGATTGAAATCAGCTTTCACGAATTTTGTCCCAATTTCCTTTACTGTTGCAGGTATTCTCATCCCATCTTCTCTCTTGAAGATTAATATCATCCCTTCTTTCAACTCAAGATCTTTAGGTATAGATTCCCTCGGAAGTTCCTTGACGTAATTCTCATTTCTTTCTCCGTATGCTTCGGACGGCTTTATCGTGATTTCTTTTTCCTGTCCTGGTTTCATTCCTACTATTCCTTCGTCAAATCCTTTTATTACAGCTCCTGTCCCTATTTCAAATTCAAGAGGCTCTTTGCCTTTAGAAGTATCAAATGTCTCTCCTGTTTCCAGCTTTCCTGTATATTCTACTGCGACTATGTCGCCTTTCTTAGCTGTCATTCCATAAATCACATAGCAATTATTTAAATAGATTTGCTTTTGCATAGTATAAAGTTAATTGTGCCATCGACTCAGCATGCAAAATCGCAAAAATCATAATTCGCCAGAGTCCCGTATGGAGCTACCCCTCTGGCTCTGTTTCTGAAGCAAATATCAATGTCTCGTGATTGATGGCACAACATAATATATTAACTATTTTGTAAAGTTATATAAATGAATAAAACATAATATGAACATGGCGATTTTCACGATACCGGAGATTCTCGATGCAGTGATGATGTCCGCTCTTCTTGGTTACTTATTTTCAAGTTATTTCTCAAGATATAATAATTTCAGGAAACCGAGAGATTACAGCAACCTATATAATTTCGGAAGAAGATTCAGCTGGTCTGATTTTTGGTTTTCAGTTTCATTGTTTGCTCCAGCAATAATACTTCATGAGCTTGGCCATAAATTTGTCGCAATGGCTTTCGGATATGATGCTACATTTTTTTCGGCAATATCTATAAACAAGATAATTCACGGAATGCCATTTTTGGATTTTCCTGCGATATTGATGATAATAGCATTGATAGCTACTTATTTCGTATCAACGTTCCTTTTTTTTGTTCCCGCTTATGTTTCATTCAGTTCCATGGCGACTCCTGTTCAGCAGATGTTCATCGCTTTCGCAGGTCCTGGAGTAAACCTTATCCTATGGCTTGCATCAAAATATCTGATTAAATATGAAAAAATCCCTAAAAAATACATACCTCTTGCAGTTCTTACGAGCAGGATAAACATGATATTATTTTTTTTTAACATGATCCCTCTGCCAGGCCTTGATGGCTTTACAGTATTTAGAGGACTGTTCAGCATTCTATTCTAAAAGTTTATATACTTTCTATATAGAAAATAATTCCCATAATCTTTATAAGAACATCAACTTCTCATTTCATAATGTCAAAAGGTGTTTTAGGAAGTATCGCTGGTCTTTACGAGAAAAGATATAAGGAATTGCTCGCAATACCTGTTCTAATCCTTCTTTTCAGTTTGTTTGTCGTGGGAAATCATTATCTTAAAAATGGAGAATTTGTCTCGAAAGGTGTTTCTTTGAAGGGAGGAACCACTGTTTCAATAGGCCAGACAGTTGATGTGAGTCAATTAAGCTTGTTTCTTTCGCAATCGCTTCCAAATTCAGATATTAATGTAAGGAGCTTGAGCAAAGCAGGTCAGGAAAGCGGAGTAATAGTAGAAGCATCTGATGTCGATTCTAATAAATTGATTCAAGCAATAGAAGTAAAGACAGGAAAATTGGATAAAAGCCAATATACTCTCGATACGACAGGAGCAAGCTTGGGAGCCTCATTCTTCAAACAGGCGATAATATCTGTTCTTGTCGCATTTGTCTTGATGTCGTTGGTCGTCTATATTTATTTCAGGACTGCATTGCCAAGTTTTTATGCAGTATTTTCAGTATTTGCGGATGCGATGTTCTCTCTTGCGATATTTGATCTGTTCAATCTGAAATTGACTACAGCAGGAGTCGCTGCATTCCTTATGCTGATAGGTTACTCGATTGATACAGATATCCTTCTTACTACAAGAGTCCTGAAAAGGAAAGAAGGAACAGTTTCAGAGAGGATGGCAACAGCGCTTCCTACCGGATTGACAATGACGTTGGCTGCGTTAGCTGCTGTCATAGTTGCCTTTTACTCTACAGAGTCTGAGCTTCTTAAGCAGATAATGTTCATTTTAGGATGGGGCCTTATCGCAGACATGATTTTCACATGGCTTTTCAATGCGGCTTTATTGAGGATGTATGTGGAAAAGATAGAAAATATCCAAGAGAGAAAAGATGAACCTTAAGAAAACACTTACGAATTGGAGAGTTGTAATCCTGATGGTTTTCTTAGTCTTATCGATATTTGCAATAAATCCGAGGCCTTTCAATCATGGAGTTTCAATAAGATCAGTCGAGCTTAACAGTTCAGCTTCACTCGCAGGAATTCAGGCTCCGAAGCCAAACAGTCCTCCATTGAGCAGGGAAAGGATAATCGCAGTAGATAATGTAAATATAAAAGATGAAGCGGATTATTATTCTCATGTCGATAAATTAACGGCAGGAGAGCCTGTACAATTAACAACAAACAACGGACTGTACAAACTTATCCCTAAAAGTAAAAATGGTACCATTGATCTCGGATTATCAGTTTTTGATGCTCCGACCTCAAATATAAGAAAAGGACTTGATCTTCAGGGAGGAACAAGAATAATTCTTGAGCCTCAGCAAAAGCTTTCTGCTGATGATCTTGACATTCTTCTGTCAAATATGAACGAAAGACTTAACGTTTTCGGATTAAGCGACGTCTCGATAAGACCTACTAATGATCTGGAAGGGAAGACTTTCATATTGATAGAAGTAGCAGGAGGAAATGATCAGGAAATAATCGATTTGGTTGCAAAACAGGGAAAGTTTGAAGCAAAAGTAGGAAATTCAACAGTATTCGTAGGTGGAAAAGATGTCACTTATGTATGCAGGTCAGCAGATTGTTCAGGATTATCTCCTTACAGAGCGCCGACACAATCTTCTGCAGACCAATGGAGCTCGACATTCCAATTCAGTATAGCGTTAAGTCCAGATGCCGCAAAAAGGATGGCAGATGTGACAAGAACACTGCAGGTTGTAGGAGGATATTTATCCCAGCCGATATCACTTTATCTTGACGATCAGTTAGTCGATCAATTGCAGATCTCATCAAGTCTTAAAGGGCAGGTTGTTACAGACATCGCAATTTCAGGACCAGGAGCAGGAAGGACAAGGCAGGAATCTCAGTTGACTGCTTTACAGTCAATGAAGAGGCTTCAGACAATTTTGATCACAGGAAGTCTTCCTGTAAAATTGAACATAGTAAAAGTTGATTCCATCTCTCCTGCATTAGGAAGCACATTCACCAAAGATGCGATAAAGATGATGTTATTTGCGATTCTTGCAGTTACAGTAATAATATTCGCAAGATACAGAAAAGCATCTGTAGTATTCCCTATAATGATAACAGCATTATCTGAAGTCATAATTATTTTAGGAATAGCAGCTTTGATAGGATGGAACATCGATACCGCAGCGATCGCAGGAATTTTAGTTGCAGTAGGTACAGGAGTGGATGACCAGATCGTAATCATGGACGAATCAACAAGAAAATCCTCAGATTCAGGATGGCTGAAGAGGATGAAGAACGCATTCTTCATAATATTCGCGGCATACTTCACAGGAGTCGCTTCAATGGTTCCTTTATTGTTCGCAGGAGCAGGATTGTTGAAAGGATTCGCGATAACATCAATAATAGGGATAACGATCGGAGTATTCGTGACAAGACCTGCATTCGCAGCTATAGCTGAGCAATTATACAAGGAAGAGTAAATGCAATCAAGAAAAATTTACGGATCTTTCTTCAGGAAATCAACGATAGAAATAGCAAAAGGTCTTCTTGGAATGTATTTGGTCCATAATACTTCTAAAGGAAAAATAATAGGGAAAATTGTAGAGACAGAAGCTTATTTGTTTGATGATCCGGCTTCTCATTCATTTAAAGGATTATCTGAGAGAAATAAGGCAATGTTCGGTGATGCAGGACATGCTTATGTTTATTTAATATATGGAATGTATGAATGCTTTAATTGTACTACGAATAAAAAAGGAGTGGGTGAAGCTGTATTGATACGCGCTTTAGAACCTGTTTCTGGAATAGAATTAATGAAGAAGAATAGAAAGACTTCAGATGTTAGAAACTTATGTTCAGGCCCAGGAAAATTGACTTCTGCGATGGGAATAACAAGGAAAGATAATGGTACGGATTTGATAACTTCGAAATTAAGAATAGAAGTTCCAAGTAAAATGGAGAAGTTTAAGATTGTAACTACAAAAAGGATTGGAATTACAAAAGGAAAACATCTTCCGCATAGATTCTATATAAAAGGGAATGAGTTTATTTCTAAGAATTAGTATTTTACTCCGTAATTATTACTCCCAAGATTTGGCTTGTGTGCTTTTGTTTATTTCGTGCAAATGACTAAAGTTTTATAAAGCTTAGTTTCTAAACTTTAATTATGAAAACATATGTCATCTCAGTCGGCGGTTCAGCTATTGTTCCGGATGAGATAGATGTCAAGTTTCTTAAGCAATTGAAGAAAACAGTTGTTAAATTATCTAAAAGAAACAAATTAGTCATTGTCTGTGGCGGCGGCAAAGTTGCGAGAGATTACATCAAAGCAGCGAAGCATTTCGGAGTACATGACAGGATGTCTTCACTTGCAGGGATAAAGGCAACTAAATTAAATGCAACATTAGTTTCATTAATTTTACATGGCAACGTATCAATGCCTGATTCATTGAAAGAAGTAAAGAACGAATTAAAGAAAAGAAATGTTGTTGTCGTAGGAGCATTAGGATTCCAGCCAGGAATGACAAGCGATGGAGATGCAGCACAAGTTACAGCTTATCTAAAAGCAAATATGTTCATCAATGTTACAGATGTTGATGGATTGTTCAATAAAAATCCAAAAGAACACACGGATGCCAAATTCATACCAAAAATAAGTTTTGATGATTTCTGGAAGATAGCTTCAAAGATTAAATACAAAGCAGGACAGCACTTTGTACTTGACCAGGCAGCTGCAAAGATAATAAGAAAATACAAAATTAAGACTATAATCCTTAAAGGAATGAACAACCTTGAAAAAGCAATCCAAGGCAGGAAATTCAAAGGAACAGTCATAAATTAACCCAATACCTTTATAAATCACTTTAAACCCGTGATATTCTATGGATTTGCAGGCATTAAGGGAGAAGGCTATAGCTGACGTCAAAGCTAAACTAAAGCTTGCCGTAACAGAAGACTGGCTTATATTGCAGGCCAGCGCAGGATTGGATGAATTAGACAAAGTCATAAATTTAATGGCAAAGAGACTAAGGGAATGGTACGAGCTTTACAATCCTGAGACTTCAAAGGCAATAGCAGAACATGAAACATTCATCAACTTGATCTTGACAAGAAAAAAAGAAGATTTACTGAAAGAGATAAAAGCAAAAGAGACTATGGGTGCTGATCTGCCTAAATCAGATCTTGATGCAATATTCAATTTAGCCAAGAAAATAAAATTACTTTACGAATTAAGCAAAGAACAAGAGTCGTACTTGGAATCAATGATGAAAAAAGTGGCGCCTAATGTCACAGCAACAACTGGAGTTCTTATAGGGGCCAAACTTATAGGCCTTGCAGGCTCATTGGAAAGGCTTTCAAGACTTCCAGCCTCAACAATACAACTATTGGGCGCAGAGACTGCATTGTTCAGGCATTTAAAAAACAGAAATAATCTTCCACCTAAATACGGAATACTTCATGAAAGTCCGTTGATTTCAAAAGTAAAATCTAAAAATAAAGGAAAGATGGCAAGGGCATTAGGCGATAAAATATCAATCGCAGCTAAAGTCGATTATTTCAAAGGCAAATTTGTAGGAAACAAACTTGCAGAACAATTGGACAAGAGGTGCAAAGAACTTTCAAAATGATGCCTCACAACCAGCTTAAAGGAGTATTTGTAGAAGGAGGAAGAAGCAGGATGATTATAGCTACGAAAGCATTAGTTCCAGATCCTGTCTATAATGAGAAATTCGTAAGAGAAGGAAAAGATCTATACAGGATTTGGGAACCGAAGAAATCAAAATTAGGCGCAGCGATAATGAAAGGGATTTCACAGATAGGGATAAAGCCCGGTTCTAAAGTCTTATACCTCGGATGCGCTTCAGGAACTACTGCAAGTCACGTATCAGATATTGTGGGAAATGAAGGATTTGTCTATGGATTGGATTTCGCTCCAAGAGTCATGAGGGATTTCATGTTTGTCGTTGAAAAAAGAAAGAACATGCTTCCTATATTTGCAGATGCGAATAAACCAGAAACATACAAAGAATATGTAGGTGATGTCGATGTCATATTCCAAGATGTAGCTCAGAAGAACCAGGTTGAGATATTCCTCAAGAACATAAAGTTATATCTTAAACAAGGCGGATTTGGATTACTTAGCGTAAAAGCAAGATCAATAGATGTTACTAAGAGACCTGACGATGTTTTCAGACAAGTGAAGATGGAATTGGAAAAAAATGTCACAATAGTCGATTACAGATCATTAGAACATTTCGAAAAGGACCACTGTTTGTTTGTAGTCAAAAAGAAATAAGAATAAAATGACATTAAAATTATTCAATACATTAGGAAGAAAAATAGAAGTATTCAAGCCTATAAAAGATAAAAAAGTGAATTTCTTCGTCTGCGGGCCGACAGTATACGATTATCCTCATCTAGGACATGCAAAGACATACACTCAGTTTGATTTCATAGTCCGTTTCTTAAGAAAATCAGGCTTTGACGTATTTTATCTTCAGAACATAACAGATATGGATGACAAGATAATCAACCGTTCAAAAGATAAGAAAATAACGCCGAAACAGCTCGCATTGGAGTTCGAAAAAATATATCTAGAAGACATGAAGGCGCTTCATAATACTTCAGTAACAAAATATGCAAGAGCGACAGATTACATCCCTCAGATAGTAAAACAAGTGAAACAATTAGTCGACAAAGGATATGCTTACAAAATAAATGATGGTTATTACTTTGATCTTAAGAAGTTCTCTGATTATGGAAAATTATCAGGAAGAACAGCTTTGCAAGATGAAGATGCCGTCTCAAGAATTGATGAGAATGAAGATAAGCACAATAGAGGAGATTTCTGTCTATGGAAGTTCTACAAGGAAGGAGAACCATTCTGGGATACTGAATTAGGGAAAGGAAGACCAGGATGGCATATCGAAGACACTGCAATAACAGAATCATTCTTCGGACCTCAGTATGATGTGCACGGAGGAGCTGTCGATCTTATTTTCCCTCATCATGAGGCGGAAATCGCTCAGATCGAGGCGGCATCAGGGAAAAAACCATTAGTAAGATATTGGATGCACACAGGATTCCTGAATATCAATTCAGAAAAGATGAGCAAGAGCAAAGGGAACTTCTTCACTGTTCGTGAAGCTTTGAAGACTTACAACTACAGGACATTAAGGTATTTCTTCTTATCTAATCATTATAGGATGCCTTTGAACTATACTCAGGATCTTCTTGATCAGTCAAAGAACTCTCTTCAGAGGATTGATGATTTCATATCAGGTATCGATACGAAACATGACGATAAGAAATACGTCAAACTTATCGATGATACACGTGAATCAATAATGAATTCATTAAATGAGGATATCAATACTCCTATTGCTCTTGCTTCAATGTTCAAATTCATAAAAGAAGTAAATAAAGAAGGAAAGGCAGGAAAGCATGTCCTTAAATTCATGATAGAACTCAATGAATTATTTGATTTCATGAGTTTTGAAGTTGAAAAAATACCTAAAGAAATACAAGACTTAGTCAGGAAAAGAGAAGAAGCAAGAAAGAACAAAGACTTTGCATCATCTGATAAGATAAGGGACGAAATAAAGAGGAAAGGCTACATAATTGAAGATTCCAAGGAAGGGATGAAAGTAAAAAAGTTATAGTTCTATCTTGATCTTAATATCTTTACTAACTTCTATATCTCCTTTTCCGAATGAAACTTCAAATGCTCTTGTAACCGCTTTTATGTCCTGGAACATTTTCTCTAATGGCTTCAAAATATCTATGTTGTTTGATATCTCTTTGGACAAATCTATGGTTAATTTCTTTACATCAGTCTTCAATGAGATGTTCTTCTCTGATTTGAACTTCCTGACTGCTCCTATTATTTCAACAGCTAAATCTCCTGCTTTCTCAACATTATCATCTATTTCTTTCTCATTTACTTCGGGCCATGAAGAAACATGAATAGATTTCTTTTTCTCTTCTGAAGCAAACTTCATTTGGTATATTTCCTCAGTAACAAACGGCATGATTGGAGCGAACATCTTAAGTATCGATAATATTGATTTTTGCAAAGTATATTGTGCTCCATTTTTACCTTCTTTGTAATTCTGAGGATTGTAAGTCCTGTCTTTTATTATCTCGACATAATTGTCGCACAGATCATGCCAGAAGAAATTCTCTATGTCTGATTTGGCTTTTGCATATTCATAGTTATCGAATGATTCGGTTGCATTTCTAATTAATTTATTCAGTTTGGTGAGCATCCAATAATCTATTGCAGTCAATCCTTTACTCCCTCCTTTATAATCTTCAAGCTGTAAAAATCCGAATTTAGAAGCGTTCCATAATTTCGTTATTGTTTTGGCTCCTGTAATCAAGTCTTTCTCCTGATATCTTACATCATCTCCAAGTTTTGATCCTCCTGCAAGAAATCTCAATGCATCTGCCGGATATTTATTCAATACCTGAGAAGGCTCAATCACATTTCCTTTTGATTTATGCATCGCTTCTCCTTTGGGATCAAGGACATGTCCTGAAATGAAAATATCCTTCCAGGGTGCTTTATTATGATGGTATATTCCTTTAACTATGGTATCGAACGCCCATGTCCTTATTATGTCATGCGCCTGAGGTCTCAGTGACAAAGGATACATCTTTTCGAAATCAACATCATATCCTTTGTCTTTTACCCAATTCAATATTATCTGCGGAGTGACGCTTGATGTCGCCCAGGTGTCCATGACATCTGACTCTCCTTCAAATTCAGAAGAGCCGCATTTGCACTTCTTTGAAGGGCTTTTGTCCAAAGGATCGACAGGAATGTCTTTCTCATCAGCAACCACGACTTCCCTGCATTTCTTGCAGTACCACACAGGAAAAGGAACTCCAAAATGCCTTTGCCTTGAGATGCACCAGTCCCATCCAAGCCCTTCAATCCAATGTTCATATCTCTGCTTCATGTATTCAGGATACCAATTTATTTTTCTTCCTGCAGCAAGTAATTTATCCTTATTCTCAAGAACTTTTACGAACCACTGGCTCGATGTCAGGAATTCGATCTCAGTTCCGCATCTTTCATGGACATTAACGGAATGTTTGATATGTTTTTTATTGACTAACAAACTTTCTTTCTCTAAATCAGATATTATCTCTTTTCTCGCTTCTTTTATCGTGAGATTTTCATATTTTCCTGCAAGCTTATTCAGTCTCCCGTCTTTTGTCAAGATTAATCTTGGCTCTAACTTTCTCTTTTTGATTGCTTCTACGTCATATTTGTCTCCATAAGAGCAGATCATCAATATTCCTGTTCCTTTCTCTGGATTTGCAGATTCATCAGCAAAGATAGGGACTTTCTGGTTGAATAAAGGAACAATCGCTTTTCTTCCGACTAATTTTCTGTATCTTGCATCGTCAGGATGAACATAAATGCAGACACATGCTCCGAGAAGTTCAGGTCTTGTAGTCGCGATTAAAATCCTTTCTCCTTTTTCAGGTTTCTCTAAATCAAAGTATATATCGTTGAAAGTCGAATCCATTTCTTTGTCTTCAAGTTCTGCCTGCGCAATTGCAGTCTGGCAGTGGACACACCACATTGAAGGAGCTTCATGTTTGTAAACGAGATTCTTATTATAAAGATCAATGAATGATTTCTGTGAAGTCTTCACGCAGTGAGGATCAATGGTCGAATATGCTTCTGAGAAATCGCAGCTCATACCTATAATCTTCCAGTCATTCACGAAATCAGGCTTTATCTCTGAAACAGTCTTTACACATAGTTTCACAAAATCATTCCTTGACATCTTAGTGGATTTTACATTTTTTAATTTTTCAACCAATCTCTCTGTAGGCAATCCGTTGTCATCAGTTCCAAATGGATAGAAAACATTGAATCCTGCCATTCTTCTGTATCTTGCAATTATGTCCTGCTGTGTGTACGAGAATGCATGCCCTATATGCATCTTTCCTGAAACTGTAGGAGGAGGTGTGTCTATTGAGTATATCTCTCCTTTGTTCTTTGGATTAAATGAGAATATATTCTCTTTTTGCCAGAATTCTCTCCATTTCTGTTCAGATTCCTTGAAATTATAGACATTATCTGCCATGAAATTTTGAGGTTCAGCCACTTATTTAAACTTTATCCTTCAAAATGCCTCTACAAGGCCTGAAACCCCTGTTCTCACAAGACGACCAAGGCTAAGGTTTATTAATTCAATCATCTGCTTTTTTCTTATGAGGGGGTTCATAGTTTATTCGACGTATAGGATTTCTGACGATAAGAGCAAATCCATGATTTATTTATTCGGAAGGCTTGAAAATGGAGAGAGTTTTCTTGCGATAAATGACTACAAACCTTATTTCTTCATAAAAACCTCAGACAAAAAACAGGCAGAAGACTCAATAAAAGCTGAATTCGAAGATTCCGACTCTGTCAATTTTAAAGGAGAGAAACTTACGAAAGTGATTTTCACAATTCCTCCTGAACTGAAAGATAAAAGGGATTTTCTCGAAGGTAAAAAAATAAAGACATATGAATCAGACGTTCCGTTCGTAAACAGATTCATCATAGACAAAAGCATAACAACTTCTCTTGATATCGAGGGGGAATTCAAGAAAGGGACTTTAGTTGACAGGATATATGAGAATCCTGAAATCAAGCCAGTGGAGTTCCTTCCTAAACTTAAAGTCTTATCCATCGATGTCGAGACAAGCATGAAGGGAGAGCTGTATTGTGTAGGATTGTATTCGGAAGATTACAAGAATGTACTCATCGTATCTGAATCAAAACTTGACAATGCGCTTTCTTTTGGAGACGAGAAATCTCTTCTGCAGGGGTTGAGGCAGAAAATCATTGAATTGGACCCTGATATCATCGTCGGATGGAATGTAATAGATTTTGATCTTGATTTCCTTAAGAAAGCATTCGACAGGAATAAGATAGAATTTAAGCTCGGAAGGGCGGACTGGCCGTGCAAATTAAGGATAGAGGAATCATTTTTCATAGATTCCAAAGCAGATTTCCCTGGAAGACAGGTCTTGGATGGAATACATCTTCTTAAATCTTCATTTGTAAAACTTCAGGACTACAAACTGGACACCGCAGCGAAGGAGATACTCGGTGAAAATAAACTGATCGGTCATACAAATAAGGGAGAAGAGATTGAGCAGGCGTATAAGCACAATCAGCAGAAACTTGTTGATTACAATCTTCTGGATACAAAACTGGTATATGATATCATCAATAAAAAAGATCTGATAAATCTTACTATGCTCCGTTCTTCTCTCACAGGGATGCCTATGGACAGGGTCAGAGCATCGGTGGCATCATTGGATTCTCTGTACTTGAGAGAGCTGAAGAAAAACAAGATTGTTGCAAATTACGTCGGAGAAGCTCCTGAGTCTGAGGAAAGGATAAAAGGAGGATTCGTGATGGAATCTCTCCCTGGAATATATGAATATGTGCTTGTGCTTGATTTCAAGAGCCTGTATCCTTCAATCATGATGACGTTTAATATCGATCCTTATTCATTTGTTGAAAATCCTCCTAAGGAACCGGATAAAAGCAAGTATGTCAGATGTGCAAACGGTGCAGTCTTCAAAAACATAGAAGGTTTCCTCCCTCACATATTGAGAAGGGTATGGCATCAAAGGGATATGGCCAAAAAAAGAAAGGACGATACTGCGAGCAATGCGCTGAAAATATTGATGAATTCAATGTTCGGCGCATTGGCAAACGCTTCTTCAAGATATTATTCATTGGAAGTAGCGAATGCAATAACTCATACCGGCCAGTACATGATCAAGCTTTGTTCTAAAAAAGTGGAAGAAAAAGGATACAAGGTCATTTATGGTGATACTGATTCCTTATTTGTTATATCTAATGCTAAGTCAAACGAAGAAGGAGAGAAAATAGGAAAGGAAATATCAGGAGAAATTACTATTTTTCTTAAGGATTACATAAAGAAGGAATACGATAGAGAGTCATTCATGGAACTTCAGTTCGCCAAAGTATTCAGAAGATTCATGCTTCCAAAAACAAGAGGAACGGAGACAGGAT
>CAZNFC010000012.1:0-18570 GCA_964572885.1 uncultured Methanosarcinales archaeon | reverse complement strand
TGTCAGGAGCAAGTAAAGTTGATACTGATTTTGCCACTAATTCAGGAAGTAATACATTTAATTTCAACATAAGTGGTTCAGGCACATATACAATAATATCGAAACTCACTATATTTGAGAATGGACTTAAGGAAGATACAGGATTAGTTGTTGAAATGAATAACACAGGATCAGGAACAATACCTATTGACTTTGACGGATTATACTATGGTTGCACAAGCGGATATCCTGTAACATACAAAATAGATCTTGGAATATATCAAAATGGAATTTTAAGATATCAAAATGAGTTCGATTATAACTCAGTATGTAATGTATATCCAGTTCAGTTTGATTATACAGGATCAAAGCAGATTACTGCTGTTAATTCAGCAGGAGGATCAGGATTTGATTATATAAATGCTTCATTAAGTATTTTGTTCACCGAGGCAAGAACATACAGGATTGGCGCATATATATGGGATAATCAATCAGCAAGTGCTTACAAAGAATATACAATTACAACATCAACATTCGGAGAACAAAGAAATATTGATTTTATATTCACTTCAGATCAAGTAAAAGATTTCAACTTAACCAAGGGAATATTCCTGAAATCAATTGTTGTGGACGGAAATATATTAAAATATCCTGTTGATTTTTATATAGAGTATAGTTACAATAATATTGGTGATTGCGTACCATGTGCAACGCCTTCAAAACATTCTCCTCCATATTCAGCATCACAATTCGAATTCAGTGATATTTACGTAAATAACTATGCATTCAATACAAGTCACACATTAAATGGAAAAATCTCAGAATTGGGACTTCAACTAAATTCAGTAAGTGTAAATGGCGCATACGATGCAGATATTTCATTAGAAAACCAAGCAGGAGAAAGTATTGACGAACAAAATATATCAATCACAAATAACATGACAACAATATGGTTCAATGGAACAAACATTTACAACAGCAAAGTAAGCGGACCATATAAGATAGGACATGTAAGGATTACAAAGAATAATCAGGAAGTATATTATAAAGATGACGTTGCAGTGAGTCCTGATTTAGCTTATACAAACTTCACTGCGCCATCAATGCCTGACTTGAAAGTAAATGATTCAGACGTGCAGATAGATGGAAATAACTTAAATGTCACAGTTTACAATCAAGGAACAGGAGACGCAGAAGGTGCGACAATATCAGTATTCGACAATTCAGATAATAAGATAAAAGAAATAATTGCAGATAACATACCAGCAGGAAGCAGTTACTTCTACAGATTCAGTAATGCAAGCTTAACAAACGGATTCGTCGTAGTTGATTTCAATAATCAAATAGAAGAATCAAATGAAAGCAACAATATCGCTTCAATAATGCCTGCAGCTCCTATAAACAATTCTGCTCCAGTAATAACATCAACACCATTAACTACAGCATTTAGAAATTCCCAATACAATTACACTTTAACAGCAACTGATGCAGATGGAAATATATTATCATACTCAGTAAATGACTCTTCATTCGTACAATCAGGAAATAACTTCACATGGACTCCAAATGCAACAAACTTCGGAAAGAAACAGGTTACATTCAGTGTTACAGACGGAATCGCAACCGTTAATCAAAGCGTAACAATATCTCTTTTAGAAAACACTTACATACTTGAGACTGCAACTTTAGATTATACTGCAAATACGTTCATATCTTCAACAATTACTGCAAATTCACAGACACAAAACACCGATTCTACTGCAAAATTAGTTAACTTCACAATGAGCAGCAATACTGAATATGCAATAACACACTCATCTACTGGTTACACAACAGATACTGACTATTTATACTTCGATTCAAAATTAACAAGCTGCACACAAGGACAGGATTGCACTTTAAGCACAACAGGACATACGACAACATGCCAATGGCAGGCAACAAGCTCAGTGAATGGATTTTCATTGCCGAATTCATGGTACTGTTCAATAGAAGGCGGAACGTTGGAAAAGAAGACTTGGTTCAGATACGCACAAACACCAGAACACATAATAAGGAGGTTTAATTACTTACTAAAATGAAAAAACCTCTGACATGTTTAGTGGCATCTGCTTACTTAGCAACTGCTGTGCCTTATGCAAGAGCAGATTCAAATATCCCTCCATCAAGATTAAGTTCTGATTCTCAATCAATAGATGACAGATTGCCTCCAAATAATTTACTTGCAAGCGCAGAGACATATTCAGAAACACCAAAAGCAGACTTAGGTATCGCTCCAAAAAAAAGAAATCATTGGTGGTGCTGGTTCTATGATAATTGGACAGGAAGGATTGTAAGCGCAGGAATACTTGGAGGTATAGGATATGGAGTTTATGCAGTAACAGCTAAAAAAACACCTGCTCCTGCACCAACTCCGGCTGCAACTCCGCCACCGACTAATAACAATAATAATACGACAACTCCTCCGCCACCTCCACCCGACCCTGATCCGGGAGATGCAAAACAATGAAAGTAAGATATATCTTTGCGAAAAAATATCTGGATGTAAAACCTGTTTTAGATAAAGCCATCCCTATGCTGAAAGGCAAAGTAGGAATAATCACAACTATACAATTTTTACACTTGATGAAAGATGTAAAGAAGTATCTTGATGAAAACAATATAAAAAATGAAATATTAGGACAGGTCTTGGGATGCAATATTGAAGTGACAAAAAAATCAGATGCTGAGACATATTTATTCTTCGGAGACGGATTATTCCATCCCAAAGGGATGATTTTGAAGCAAGATCCTTACGTTGTGATGGCAGACCCTGTTTCAAATAAAGCAAGAGTGCTTGAAGATGAAGAAATTAAAAAATTCGAGAAAATAAGATACAGAGGATTGAATACTTTCTTCTCTTCAGATAATATTGGTGTTTTAGTCACATTAAAATCAGGACAGGAGCAGATAAAAGCTGCATTAAGCCTGAAAGAAAAATTCAAGGACAAAAACTTTTACATTTTGCTATTCGATGATCTTGATTTCAATACTTTGGAAAATTATCAGTTCGTCCAATGCTTTGTAAATACAATGTGCCCGAGAATATCATATGATGACGCTCACAAGATACCGAAACCAATCGTTGATTATCTGGATATAATGGAGTTTGACAATGCAAAAAAAGTTATTGTTAATTAGCTTAATACTTCTTGTTTCATGCACACCTCAAATAAAAGAAGTGCAGATAAATAATATAAAAATTCCTGTAGAGCTTGCAACAACTCCTGAACAAAGAGGAATTGGATTGATGGGAAGGACAAATATTACAGGAGGTATGCTTTTTATATTTGAGGATGAACAGCAAAGATTATTCTGGATGAAGGACACATTGATCCCTCTGGATATGATTTTCATAAATAAAGATTTAGAGATAACAAAGATACATCATGCTGTTCCTTGTATAGAAGATCCTTGCAGCATTTATCCCGGAAATGCAGAGTATGTCTTAGAGGTAAATTACAATTTTACCATAAATAACGATATCAAAGAAGGCGAGAAAGTCAAGTTATTGGGATAGCTTTATAAATAGATTATATCTTGTTTCTTTTATGGAAAGAAAACCTTACAAACTGCTTACAGAAGAAGAAAAGATTGCAAAGCAGCAGCAGGAAATTTCTAGGATAAAGATTCCAAAAGACAGGGAAGTATTTGGGATCGTACAGCAAAGAGTTGGCGGTTCAAGAATGATCGTTAAATGTCTTGACGGGAAGTCAAGAAACTGCAGAATTCCAGGAAGATTGAAGAGAAGTCTGTGGGTAAGAGAAGGAGATGTCGTCATCATTGAACCATGGGAGTTTGGAGGAGATGACAAAGGAGATGTTGTCTACAAATATACTTCAACCCAGGTAAATTATCTTAAGACAAGAGGATACTTGGATAAATTAAGTGCATTGGAAGAATTCTAATAACATTTATATACAACGAATTGTAGGTCTATTTTGATGATGCTACAATGAAATGCCCATTCTGCGGTTATGAAGAAACAAGAGTATCTGATAAAAGAGAGATAGAAGAAGGGGCAATAACAAGAAGAAGACGTGAATGCTTAAAATGCAAAAAAAGATTCACAACATATGAAGAGACTGAGAAGATTGAATTATCAGTGATCAAAAGAGACAATAAAAGAGAGCCGTTCAATAAGCAGAAACTTCTTGCAGGATTCCTGAAAGCATGCGAAAAAAGACCCATAAGCAGAGAGCAGATCGACCAGGCAGTAATGGAAGTGGAGCAGGAGATAATGAATATGGAAGTTAAGGAGCTTTCCACAAAGACAATAGGAGAATTAGTGATGGAAAAATTAAAGAAGATGGATCATGTCGCATACATAAGATTCGCTTCGGTGTACAAGCAATTCACAGATGTAGAAGACTTCAAGAAAGAGTTGAATGAACTTATTTCTAAAAGAAATGAACATAATTAATATCCTTAGAAATGATGGAATTGGTGTGCTTCCTACTGATACGCTGTATGGAATAGTCGGATCTGCATTCTCGAAAAAAGCTGTTGAAAGAATTTATAAAATAAAAGGAAGAAATTCAAAGAAGCCTTTTATTGTCCTGATTTCTTCGATAAAAGAATTAAATAAATTTAATATTAAATTAAATAAAAATATAAGAAATAAAATATTAAGATTATGGCCAGGGAAAGTGAGCATAATATTTCCTTGCAGAAATTTTAGATATCTTCATCGAGGAACAAAATCCGTTGCATTCAGGATTCCGAATAATAAGAAATTAATTTATATTCTAAGAAAAACAGGACCATTAGTCGCTCCAAGCTGTAATCCGGAAGGAGAGAAGCCTGCAGAAACGATAAAAGAAGCAAGAAAATATTTTGGAGATAAAGTTGATTTTTATTTAAATAACGGAAAACTAAAATCAAAACCTTCAACTATAATTGAAGTCAAAGATGATAAAATCATAATTATAAGACAAGGCGCAGTCAAGATTTCTTCCAGTCTGTAAATATCAATAATATGATTCCTATCGTAATCGCTGAATCCGCGACATTGAACGCAGGCCAAAAGCTGAATGAAATGAAATCAACAACAAAACCATAAGCGATCCTGTCAATTAGATTACCAACAATTCCTCCCATGATAAATGCAAAGAATATTTTCTCTTTGTTTGATATCTTATCCCAGTAGAATAATATAACTCCTAAAACAATCATTGAGATGAATATCATATATGTATTAAATCCCTGCAATATCCCAAAAGCTGAGCCTGTATTCGTGATAAAAGTTAAATTAAGAAAATTACTTATCAGATTTACAGATTCATTTATATTAAAATTACTTTTAATCAGTAATTTAGTGATCTGATCAAGAATGACGACAATCAGGAAATAACTACCATAACTTCTGTTTTGACCTGTCTTCTGTAGCTTTTTCAATCGCATTCAACCTCTGATTTATGACATCAAGCATAGCTTTAAGCGTATCTAATTTGGCAGAGATAAGCTGAACATCATTGTTCTGTGAGAATTGCTGAATCTGCGGAGAAGAATATCTTGACGAATCAATCATTTCCTGTGGTCTTAGATCCTGCCCTAATTTATCATAAGATTCATCGACTGGCCTTTCTAAACCCAGATTAGAACTTTCTAATCCAAGATTCCTTCCCATCCCTTCTATATTATCCTCTTTCTTTTTCCAGAATTTGAGATTCATAGCAATCCCACCGAATTAGACATTGCCAAAACACCCAATGCGATGAAAGCAATCAGGAATGCAAGTTTTATCGCTGTAGAAATGACCCATTCTGCTGACCTGAAAATCCCATAGCCGGCAGTCAAGCCGATCGCAGCAAGCTTGTAATCAATCATAAAAGATAGTTTTATGATTCCAGCTTTATAAACATTGCCTCAGAAACTAATGAACTAAAACAGCATTAAGGAATCCTATTTGGCCTGGGCGGGATGTTATTCTTGCTTTTCCTTTGTTAGTCTGAATAACTGTGCCTTTTGTCAATAGATTACGTCTTACATACTGCACGTTAGCAGGATTTTCGACTACAGTCTGAATTTCTGCTATAGTATATTTCTTTGATTTAGAATCATAAAGATTTACTTTGTTAGTATCTAATACTCTTGTCTTAGTGTAGCCTGCTTTGACTCTGTTAGTTTTTACTTTATTTTCTCCAAGCTTAGACATAGTAGGAACTCCAGCTAATTCATACTGCTTTGACTTCCTGTAGTCAATGTATTTAGCTCCGCTTCCTGATCTCTTTGTTTTTCCCCTTGTTCTTATCTGCGCCATGAGAAATTTGAGCAAATGGATGATATATAAGGTTTTCTAATGGAGCTGTGCTGAAAAGAATAGCATCAATACACGAGACCCTTTTGACGACTAAAATAATTTTGCCGGGGAGGGATGTCTCTTGCGGAGGTACGGCAGCTAACTAAAATATTTAGGGTCGAGTCGATGCTAACCAAGTAGAATTGACATTCCTTTCTATAGCAACATTTATATACAGTCTCCTGATTGTAAAATCATAAATTAGAGGGGGAAATATATATGGAAATGGAATCATCAAGACCGCTGGATGCGTTGAACAAGTCCAGGAACAAGAAAGTAATGGTTGAATTGAAGAACGGAAGGCAGTACGTTGGAAAGCTGAACTCATTTGACATTCATATTAATGTAGTATTAGATGACGCTGAAGAGAGGGTTGACGGCGAAGTCAAAAGGAAATTAGGATCAGTCTTCCTAAGAGGAGACACAATTACAGTAATAGTACCAACTGACTAAGGAGCATATTAAATGACAAAAGGATTAGGCGGAACAGGTTCTCAGGGAAAGAAGGCTAAGAACATAAATATGATCAGATGCCGAAGATGCGGCAGGACATCATATCACCTTAACAAGAAGAAATGCTCAAGCTGCGGTTTTGGCAAGTCGTCCAAGCTAAGGTCATATAATTGGGCAACTAAGTAATATTCTGACCCCTCATATTAGAAACTAATTTAAGTATTCGACATCATTTTCTATATTTTAACCATGAAGCCTAAAAAACCAAGAGAGGTCATTAAAGCACTGGAAGAACTAGGGTTCATTCTTATACGTCAGAGAGGAAGTCATCATCAATATCAACACCCAGACGGAACAAAGACAACCGTCCTTGTACATGGAACTGAACTTCTAAGGCAGCCGATATTAAGCTTGATAATGAAAGATATCGGCAATCATAAAGAAAATTTCAAGAAGATATTAGGAGAGTAGAGGTTTTAACTGCCGGGTTGGTATTTTTATCTCTTTAAGGAAAACATCACGCTTGACAGGCGTTTCTGTTTCGATACACAGACTAATAACCTCCTTGAGTCTCTGCATAAGTTCTTTCATATTCCTTGCCTGAGTATGGCAGCCTTGCAATGAAGGCACATCTGCAGTCAAGTACCCATCTTCGTCTTTCTCGACTATCACTTTGAATTTTGTCTTGTCCATGACATTTATAGAAGCTTTTTTGTATATAAATGTTGCTTTCTAATCCTTAATAAATAAGTTTAAAACTAAGTGCAATTCTTCCAGTGTCATATGCGGCGATAGTGAAGTGGTCAAACATGCTTGGCTTAGGACCAAGTGGCTTAGTGCCTTCGCAGGTTCGAATCCTGCTCGCCGCATTGATTTTCTTAATTTCTAAGAACAATCTTTAGATTATTACAGTTTTCAAGAGCATCAAATCATATTTTTTCTATATAGTAAATATATCTATTTAGAGTCTTATTGTATGAAACTATAATAATACAACCAGATGTTGTACTGAAAATATTAATGAAAGAATATACTCAGTTTTCTCATTCTGGAGTGATGATATGAAAATTTCAAATCAAGATGGCCTGTAACCCGATTTTACGAGAAATGACTTCCAAGATTGACCGTCCCTGCCAGTAAAACTTATAAACGGGAGCTGGAATCTGAACTATACGTCCAGGTTTTTAGTCTGGATTCAGAATAACAAAAAAACAAACACACATGGAGGTGTTTAGGTAATGGAAGTAAGAAAAGTATTAAGGAAGGCAACTGCAATCGCAGCAAGCGCTTCGTTTATCGGAGCGACTATGCTTGGTGCAATGGCCCAAGATTTAGCAACATATCCAGCACCGTTCGTAAAGGACGGAAAGTTTGATGCGTTCATCGTAGTCGGTGAAAAAGCAGCAGCTGAAGACGTTGTTGGCGCAGTAGACGTAGGAACAAGCCTACAGTTCGCTTTGAAAAAAGCAACAACTGTCAGCGCAGGAGCTGCAGAAGCAACAATTGATTCAGGAGTTAAAATCCAGAAATCTGGAGACAAGTTTAACTACGAAGACTCAATTGCAGGAATAGAACAAAACACAGCTATTACAGCAGACGATTTACCAACAGCATTAGCTGACGGAAAATATGTTGAGTCAGAAGGAGCAAACAAGAACTCTGTGACATACACACAAAAGTTGTTGTTCAACCAAACAGGAACTGCAAAGTTAATATATGGACAAGATGATACTCTTGCACCTAAAGCAGGGGATTATTTATTCCTTAACAGAGGAACAAACCTCTACAACTACACACTTGAATTCGATAGTGGAGTTGTATTTGACAATACAAGCTCAACAAATGCAAGAAATGATTTAAAGACATCAACAATTGCAATACAAGGACAGACTTACACTATAACAGATGTCGCTCTGAACGGTGGAAAGATCAGTCAATTAAATCTTCTTTCAGGAGAAGCAGTATTGTGGTTGACACAAAACAATCCAATAACTAAGACAATCAACGGTGTTGATCACAAAGTTGAAGTTTTAGACGTTACTGATGCAGCTGATGCATGTCAAGTTAAAGTTGACGATGTCACTGCAATCATAAACACAGACGAGACAAAAGTAGTCAATGGTGTACAGATTGGAGTTACTGATGTAAGAGCAATCCATGCACAACTACAAGACGTTGACGTTTGTCAATTGTCAGTCGGAGCAAGCGAAGTCGACATAGTAGATGGAGACAACGTTAAGGTTGACAGCACAGCAATAGACGGTACAACCGGATCAATAGCGCAATCAAGAAAATCTTCTGGAACAGCAGCTCTTGACAAAGTTTCCATAGTTTACGATGGAAGCAACTGGGATGACGACCAATGGTTAGCACCAGGAAAAGAATTCATAGACCCAATCTTCAAATCGTGGAAGCTTGTCTATGGAGGATTGACTGCTGATTACGAAACAGAGACTCTTAAGAGATCTGGTGGTAAGACAGGTTCATTCACATTCGTGAATAACGATGGAAAGACTGTTGAATTGCCAATATTCATGAACAAATCAGCTACAATAGTAGGATTTGGAGATGGAGAAGATGTGGACAAGAAATTGTACGCAAGTGGTAACGGTATCACTAATTTCAGCACAGTGTGTCACCCATCGAGTAACGACTCTAACGATTGTAAGGGAATGCAGATTTTAGCGTCCACTTCAGGTGGAGAAGCTCACGTCTTTGAAATCACAAAGGTTACTAATTCAAAGAACCAAACTGATATCAAGGACCTTACATACGGAAGGACTTTCAGTGACGTCGACTACAATGCTGAACAAAACTTCACAGTGCCTCTTGGTTCATTCGGAACAATTGTTTTGAACATAACTCCGCAGAGAATTACGCTTGGAACAACTGTTAACCAAAGAATTGAAACTAATGCACATGCTTCGTTGACACTTGCTCAAGAAGGAGCACCAGCCGACAGTTCGATTAACTTTACCAACACTTACAACAGTGGTGCGAACGTAACGATAAACGTATCAGAGTTGAACAGAAACAACGCAGCTGACATACCTGATGAACAGGCACCAAGCAGCGCAGTTTTGAGAGCAAAAGCTGATACAACAAACACTCAGATTGATGTGTTCGGAAATCTTTACGGACAATTGGAACAGACTGGAGTAGATCAGGATGTTGGTTCTGATTTAAGTGTTCAGGTATCAAGAGTTGGTACAAAGCTAACTGCTGATACAAACAACAACAATGTTGTTACTGTTGAAGTACCTAAATCTGAAGTATTCGGAAACGTATTCGTAGCGCCAATCGCTGCAAGCGTCTCGACTGCTGCAGGTGGAACTGCAACATACACATTAAGCAAACTTAATGTTGGAGCTGCAAAACTTGACAGTGAAATATCAGATGTTGGAGCAAACAACTTAATCGTTGTAGGCGGTCCATGTGCGAACAAAGTCGCAGCAACAGTGTTAGGAAAGACATTCCCAGCATGTGGAGCTGACTCTGGAATCGACGCAGGAACAGCTGTCTTACAAGAAGTTGTCCAATCAAGCGGAAAGGTTGCATTAGTAGCTGCAGGTTACGACGCTGCTGACACTAGAAGAGCAACAAAAGTACTTGGAAACTATGACACATACCAGTTATCTGGAGCTAAAGTCATCGTTACAGGAACAAGCTTGACTGATATACAGGTTAAGAAATCAGCTTAAAGCTGATTCTTTTTTCTTTATTTTTATATTTTATTTCTTACATGCTTCAGCCATGTTAATAGAAATATGTAACAGAAAAGGTGAAAACTATTAGAATCAATGAGAAATTAAAAAAACAGATAGAAAAAGCCAGGGCTGACATAAAAGCAGGTAAATTTTATACACACGAGCAAATAAAAAGAAGGCTACTCTATAAAAACAGCAAACTATAA
Source organism: uncultured Methanosarcinales archaeon (assembly GCA_964572885.1). Taxonomy (GTDB): domain Archaea; phylum Nanobdellota; class Nanobdellia; order Woesearchaeales; family UBA10107; genus UBA10107. Next base: position 7,885 of record CAZNFC010000012.1, on the reverse strand, counting down.
ATATGCAGTCTCAATAAAAATCTGATGGGGGATTAATGACAATAACATACGAGACGCTATTTGAAGTTCTTAGAAGGGAGAAGAACAATGAGGACCTGCAGAAATTAGAGCAGGATTTCTTCTCAGAGATGAAAAAATACATTGAAGAGAAGAACAGGTCTCTTCTTGAGAAGCCAAGGCTTGACCAGTTCTTGGAAGGGTATGAAAACGAGCAAAATGCGATTAGAATTCAATTGAACAACATAAGGAAACTCATAAAAGACATATTTGACAGAAGAGAGAGAAAGATAATGGAGATGGCCATAAATAAGGCAAAAACAGGCTCAAATGTGATTGATACAAGCTCTCTATTGCCTGAAGAAAAGGGATTCTTTGAGCATCAAATAAGGCTTATTTCCGAGTTCAGATATGATCTTCTCGAATTAATATTAACAGGCTCAAAACGCCAGGAAATGCCTCCTAAAGAGGAACCAAAAGACTTAAATATGGCTCTAAGCGAACAAAATGATAAAGCATTTAAAAAGGTCCAGATTCTCGAATCCGTGCCGAAATTCGTCGGCGTTGATCTGGAGATATATGGCCCGTTTGATACTGATGAACAACTTGAACTTCATCCGGAAATCGCGGAAATGCTTGTAAAAGTCAATAAAGCAAGGATTATATCATGAAACTACCGAGACAAATAAACAGATTCTGCCCTACTTGCAGAAAGCACACTCCTCAGAAGGTTTTGATAGCTAAGAAAAGGACAAGAGGAACAGCTCATCCTTTATCAAGAGGTTCTAAATTCAGGATCCATAAGAGAGGATGGGACGTCGGAACAGGAAATCACGGACGTTATTCAAGACCTCCAAAGCCTAAGATGACAGGTAAAAAGCAGAGCAAAAAAACAGATATAAGATACGAATGCTCAGTATGCAAGAAACAATCAGTCCAGAACAAAGGATTAAGAACAAAGAAAGTGGAGTTTAAACAATGAAACTCGATCCGGAAAGCAAATTTTTGAAGTTAAGATGCCCTAAATGCAAGAATGAGCAGATAATTTTTGAGAAAGCATCTACAACTGTTGCATGCTTAGTATGCGGAAATGTTCTTGCAGAACCTAACGGCGGAAAAGCTAAATTCAATGCAAGGGCCTTAGAATCACTATAATGGCTATGCTCTACAAGAGAGAAGGTTATCCCGAGGAAGGAGAAGTTGTTCTTTGCACCGTTACAAAAATAAATCCTAATTCTGTATTCGTCCATGTTGAAGATTATGACAAGCCTGGTTTAGTGCATATCTCTGAGATTTCTCCAGGAAGAATAAGGAACATAAGAGATTATGTAATTGAAAATAAAATGATTGTATGCAAAGTAATCAATATCAATACAGAGAGAGGGCATATCGATCTATCCTTAAGAAGAGTGAATGAAACATTAAGGAGAAACAAATTAGCAGAGATAAAACAGGAGCAGAAAGCTGAGAAGATAATCGAACTTCTTGCGCAGTCTGTGAAAAAAGATTTCAGGAAACTATATGATGAATTAGCAAAACCTATTCTTGCTGAGTATGGAATGCTGCACATGGCATTCATTGAGGTTTCTCAGGATAAGATCACACTTGAAGATCTGAAGATACCTAAGGAATACAGGAAAGAACTTGAAGAATTAATCAAGAAAAGGTTCAAGCCTGAACAAGTCCCGCTTGAAGGGATACTTAAGCTCCAGACGTATGCTGAAGACGGCGTTGAAGTGATCAAAAAAATATTGAAAGATATCCAGAAGATAAAGAATGCTGAGATAAAATACTTAGGTGCAGGAAGCTACAAGATAAATATCAAATCTGAAGATGTAAAGAAAGATGAGAAGATACTTGATAAGAAAATAGAAGAAGTCCTTGAAGAACTGAAAAAACATGATGGTTCTGGAAGCTTTACAAAAGAGGCAGCTGAAGAATGAGCAAGCATATAAACAAATGTTCTGTATGCGGTTCTTTTACTATGAAATCAGAGCATTGCGGCAAAAAAACGATGAGTCCTCAGCCTGCTAAATTCTCTCCTGAAGATAAATACGGCAAGTATAGACGTATTGCAAAGAAAGAAAAAGGATTGATTTAATTTTCGATGGACATCAACAATATACAAAAACAAATAATGAATTTCGTCGAACAACGTACGAAAGCGAAAAATTTCGAATTAACTCCTGAGCTGTCTTACATTCATTTAACAGAAGAACTCGGTGAAATCGCTAGACAACTAGCTAACAAAAAGATGCGGACCCGAAATGTTTGATAATGATAATTTGAAAGAAGAGATTGTTGACGTCATTCTAGAGACATTAATTCTGGCACACAGTTGTAATGTAGACCTAGATAAAGAGATAACGAAGAAAATTGATGGTCTATTCAAGAGACATGGATTTTCTCAAAAGTAAAGAAACGTTTATAAAAGCCTATTCGTAATTCTATTACCTATGGTCATCATAAAGAAGGTAATAGGCAGAGAAGTCTTGGATTCAAGAGGAAATCCTACAGTTGAAGTAGAAGTCCATACAAACAAAGGATTCAGAAGAGCGATAGTTCCTTCAGGAGCGAGCAAAGGCTCTTACGAAGCAGTTGAATTGAGAGATGGACATATAGACAGATTCTTCGGAAAAGGAGTTACTAAAGCAGTAAATAACGTTAATATTTTAGGCAAGAAAATAACAGGAAGAAAGATAGGAATAGAAGAAGTTGATAAATTTCTAATAAATGAAGATGGCACTAAAAATAAAAAAGCTTATGGAGCAAATGCGATATTAGGGATAAGTTTAGCAGTAACAAAAGTGATAGCCTCTGAAAATAATGAGCCGTTGTACAAGACATTCGGAAAGATTGCAAAAAACAAGAAATTCATAATGCCTAAACCGATGTTCAATATAATAAACGGTGGGATGCATGCCGGAAATCATCTGGATTTCCAAGAATACATGGTTATTCCAGAGGGAAAATCATTCAAAGAGAATCTAAGAGTAGGTTCTGAGATTTATCATGAATTAAAATCGATTTTATTAAAGAAATATGGCAAATCTTCAATAAATGTAGGAGATGAAGGTGGTTTTGCGCCTCCATTATCGCAGATTGAAGAACCTATTGACTTGATAATGGATGCGGCAGACAATTTAGGTTATGCAAAAAATATCGGGATAGGAATTGATGTCGCTGCAAACGGATTATTGATCAATAAAGAATATGTAATCGAAAGAAAAAGCCACGACGCATTCGAGATGATCGATCTATACAAGGAACTGACAAAATCGTATCCTGTAAAATCTATAGAAGATCCTTTTGCAGAAGATGACTGGGAGAATTTCTTTGTGCTGACCAAAGAATTAGGAGATAAGATAATGATCGTAGGAGATGATCACTTAGCGACAAATAAAGACAGGATACTTAACGCGATAAGGCAGAAGAGCTGTAATACTTTATTGTTAAAAATGAATCAGATAGGTTCTGTGACTCAAGCAATTGGAGCAGGAGTCTTAGCAATGAAAAATAAGATGAAAGTCATTGTCTCGCACAGATCAGGAGAGACTGAAGATACTTCAATCGCTGATTTATCAGTCGGCTTAGGAAATGGATTCATAAAAGCAGGAGCTCCTGCTCGTGGAGAAAGAACGGCAAAATACAATCAATTGTTAAGGATTGAAGAGAATCTGAAATGAAGTTGCATATCTATATATTCCGTCATGGACAATCTACATTCAACAGAGACAAGAGATTTACAGGCTGGTTAGATGCAAAGTTGACTCCTTTAGGGATAAAACAGGCAAAAACAGTAGCAAATAAATTAAAGAATAAAATAATAGATGTTGCGGTCCAAACAACTCTATCAAGATCAAAAGATACATTGAAATACGTCTTAAAATATCATCCTGAATGCAGGAAAATACTTACAGACAACAGGATGATAGAAAGATGTTACGGAAATTTAGAAGGAAAATATCACAAGGATGTAATTGCAAAATACGGAAAAGAGATGTTTGACAAATGGCATAGATCTTATGATTTTCCTCCTCCAAAAGGAGAATCCATCAAGATGGTCGAGAAAAGAGTCAGGTCATTCATAAAAGACACCTTGATATTCATGAAGAAATATCATGTGAATGTCGCAATCTCAGCTCATGGAAACTCAATGAGACCATTCAGAAAGAATTTTGAACACTTAACAATAAAAGAAATGATGAAACTTGAAAACCCTTATGATGATTACTTTGAATATATAATAGAGGTAAAATGACAAAATTCATACAAGTAATAACAACAACTGATAAGAAAAATGTAGTTGAGAAGATAACGAATGCTTTGCTAAACAAAAGATTAGCAGCGTGCATTCAAGTAATGCCAGTAAATAGCAGTTATTGGTGGCAGGGAAAGAAAGCAAAAGGAAAGGAAGTCATGCTAATTATAAAAACTAAAAAATCACTCTACAACAAGGTTGAGAAAGAAATAAAACGCAATCATAATTACACAGTACCCGAGATTCTTGAGATTCCAATAATGAGCGGAAACAAAGCTTATTTAAAGTGGCTAGATTCTGAAACAAAGTAATGAAGCTCGAATCAATAAAATCAGAAATACCTGAATTCTTATATCAATCAATAGTTTCAAGAGGAATAACAGAATTAAGACCATCTCAAAAGAAAGCCATAGATGCTGAATTACTAAAAAGAAAAAATTTGTTAATCTGCACTCCAACTTCATCAGGAAAGACCTTGGTCGCTGAATTAGCAGCGATGACTTCGATTTTAAACAAAGTTGGAAAAGCGATATACATCGCTCCATTGAAATCTTTAGCGACTGAAAAATACAAGGAATTCAAAAAACATTATGGAGAAAAAGCAAAGATAGGACTAAGCATAGGAGATGTGGATGAAGTCGATCCTAAGCTTCATGAATATGATTTCATAATAACAACATCTGAGAAATTAGACTCATTGATAAGACATAAAGTAGAATGGTTAAAGAGTGCTGCAGTAATCATAGTAGATGAAGTCCATTTGTTAAACGACCCTAAAAGAGGACCCACATTGGAAATTTTAATCACAATATTAAAAGAAATACTGAAAAACGTGCAGATAATAGCATTGAGCGCAACAATAGGAAATCCTGAGCAGTTAGCCAAATGGCTGAATGCAAAATTAATCATAGATGACTGGAGACCAGTAAAACTTTATCAGGGAACATATCTCAACGGAGAAATAGAATTCTAATTGTGATTTCTATAGAATTCGGCCAAGAAGAAATTTTTTGCAAACAACAATCCGGGTATTCCGATGATTATGAAACTTAAAAGCAAATAAACAATCTGATTAACGAATGTATTTAGCATCATAAATATGTATTCCACGAAATTATTCGAAACGATTCTGAATGCCTTCTTGAATTCCCAGAGAGAATCAAAAGTTTCTTTTACAAGGAAATTAGCGACCAGCCAAGGCAATAAAAATAAGCATGATAAAAATGAAAGAGCAAACCCTACAAGAGGCACAATATTCAATAGCATTACTGCAGCCATACTTGGTATTAAGAACAATAGTACAAAGAATCCTTCTTTAAAGTTAAACCAAAATCTTCCAAATTTAGGAAGTTCAGTCGTATTTCCTTTAACTAAATCTCTGACAACCTTCTTGGAGTATCCTGCTAAAGCAAGCCAGCCAAAGATTGGAATCAATAGCAATAATGCAATCCACATTCTGCTGGGTTTTCCCCAAGGATAGCTAAATCCTGTCTTGAAACTTTCCATGAACGCTTTTTCGTCTCTTTTCATGTTTATAACTATAATCCCAGTGTTTTTATAATTTCGCTTTTATTGAATGGCTTCAAGTCACCATAAGTCTGTCCTGTTCCTATGAATAATATAGGTTTTTTAGTGACATATGAAACTGAGATGGCTGCACCGCCTTTTTCATCGACATCTGCTTTTGAAAGGATTATTCCATCTATTTCAATAGCTTTGTCAAACTGTTGTGCCTGTTCTATGCAGTCATTTCCTGTAATGCTTTCTCCGATAAATATCTTGTAATCAGGTTTTGATACCCTTATTATCTTTTTCATCTCATCCATCAGATTAACATTCGAGTGCAGTCTTCCTGCGGTGTCAATCATGACTATATCTATCTTGTTAGCTTCCGCATATTTTACTGCATCAAATGCTACTGCAGCTGCATCTGAACCATAATCATGCTTTATCATCTTTACATTTAATTTTTTGGAATGTTCTTCTAATTGCTGTATCGCCGCAGCCCTGAAAGTGTCTGCCGCCGCAAGAACAACGGTTTTCTTATTTTTAATAAAATAATTCGCTAATTTGGCAATAGTCGTGGTCTTTCCTGTCCCATTCACTCCGACAAACGCTAAAACTAAAGGTTTTTTGGTTTTAGATACTTTCAATAAATCAACTGCATCGAATGTTAAAATTTGATCTATACTTTTCTTTAAAGTGTTCAATATAGTCTCATCTACGTTCAATCTGCTTATCTTTCCTTTTACCAAAGATACTTTCATGTCTTCTTTTATTTTTTCAATGACTTCAACTGCAACATTGTTCTCCAATAAGATGACTTCCAAATCCCAGAATAAAGTCTCAAATTTTTCTTCTGACAATGATGTTTTTGTCACGACTTCTGCTAACTTTCCGAAAAAGCCTTTCTTTTCATTTTGCTCGGATTGAGCTTCTTTTTCTTCAAGAAGCTCTGAATCTTCCTCTCCTTCTTCGAAAGCCGCTTCCTGAGGAGTTATCTCGTCATCTTCTAATTCCTCTTCAGTCTCTTCCTTTTCCTTGTCTTCTTTTGTTCCAAATAATTTTGAGAAAAATCCTTTCTTTGCTTTCGGTTCTTCCTGCTGGACTTCTTGTTCTTGAATTTCCTCTGCTTCTTCTTTTATCTCTTCTTCGACCTTCTTAGACTTTTTATTTGAAACTTTAGATTTTTTAGAGACTTTCTCCTCTTTGACCTTCTTTTTATCAGCAGATTTTACTTTCTTAGAAGATTTCTTCTCTTCTTCTGTAACTTCTTCCTTTACATCCTTAGTGAACTTAGAAACCGCAGCTTTTAATTTATCCTTCAGAAATCCGAACATTATTCTTCGCCCAGCTCGATAAGCCTTTTCTCTATCTTTCTCATCTGATTCATAAGATTATCTTTCATTCCATTCATCTCAGATATCCTTTCATCAAGAAGGCTTTTTGTCTCCTCAATATTCTTCTCGACGACAACTCCGCTTCCTACATTAACCAGTAATTTATTGTTTTTTTCTAATTTTGTCTTTACGAATACTCCATTGCTTAGCGGAGCAAGTATCTCTGAGCCTTCCTTTGATGCCTTCAACTCGTCAAGGCTGTTTCTGAGATATTGTATCTCCATTATTCCTGAATCAACTCTTTCAAGCTGTTCCGCTACCATCCTTGCCTGAGAATCAAGCATCTGCAATTCGTTTTCTCTTTTCATTGAGCACCTTGTGCGAGATGAAATAGACAAACATTTTGTTTGGCGTTTTTCATAGCTTCTTCATTATATCTTTCAATACTTTCTTGTATTTAGCTTCTGCACCCATCACTGAGACGATATCTTCCATCATACTGTCTTTCTTTATTTCATTAAGATGGTACTTCAATAAGCTTTTCACAACCTGTTTTTCTTTTTTATTTAACATTTTTCCTCCTTTTATCTGATTCCTGCAATGCATCATCTATAAAATCATGTTCTTCATCAAAATCAACTTCTTTGTTGACTGCTGAACCTGTTTTCCTTTCATAATCAGCTTCATGAAGACTTATATCAATATCTCCGAAATGCGTATATTGCTCAAGATTTATCTTTCTTTCATTCGAGAGATGAAGAACAGGAAGGAAAGCTCCTATTATATC
>CAZNFC010000011.1:0-19088 GCA_964572885.1 uncultured Methanosarcinales archaeon | reverse complement strand
GCAGGATAGATAATTTATAAATATTTCTTTATATCTTTGATTTCCCAGCCTTCTTCCTTTAATTTTTTTATTATCTGTTCATCTGAGAAGTTATTCATCCTTGCAGTCATCACATAATTGACGATATTCATGTTCGGATGCTTTGCTAATATTGATTTTGTCAATGCTGCCGCATCCTTGTGCTTTTCCACTTCATTCTGCAGTCTATGCACAGTTATTATCGCTCCGATTATTACAGCTATTCCTACAAGAATCAATAGCGATATAATTGCGATTAATATTGAAAAATTTGTTAATTCTGCATTTCCTATGATTTCAGGACTCTTCCACATATAGATAAGGACGGAAGCTGCGACTAACGCTAATGAGATTACGAATAACGTCAGTAACTCCTCTTTTTTGTACATAATGTCAGAATATCAACTATGCTTTAAAAAGATTATCACAATTTCAAGCTAACAACATTAGAAATGCCATCTGTATCCATAGAGACGCCGTATAGTGTCTTAGCAGAAGTTATTACACCATCATTATGAGAAATCATGATATACTGCGCTTTCTCTGAATATTTGTTAACTAAATTAGCAAGCCTTTCAGCGTTTTTCTTATCTAAAGCTGCATCAACCTCATCAAGGATATAGAATGAAGCAGGCTCGAACTCTTGTATAGAGAATATAAACGCCAATGCAGTCATAGTCTTTTCTCCACCAGATAACGATCTAATATCCATAAATTTATTTCCTGATAACTTGACTTTTATCTCAACACCTGCAGAGAAAGGATCCTGAGGATTCTCTAATTTCAAAAAAGCCTCTCCTTTCGATAATAACTGCCCGAATATTCTCTTGAAATGATCATTCACTGCCTCAAATTCTTTCATGAACAACTCTATCTTCTTTGTCTCAATCTCATTGATAAGCATCAAGACATCTTCTCTTTCAGTTCCTAATTGAGTTTTCTTCTCCTGTAATGAGTTATATTCCTTTTCCATGATATCATACATCTCCAATGCCTTCATGTTGACTGATTCCATCCTTCCAAGAGTGGATTCATATTTAGATATCTGAGCTTTCAATTCTGCTTCAGGAACGCTTGTATGCAATTCAACTCCCTCGAACTGCGAGAATTCATTCTTTAATCCTTCAAGCTCGGTTGATATCCTTACTGATTCTAATTTGCTCGTATTTACTTCCAATTCTATCTTTCTTGATTTCTCTCCGTTGTCTTCCACTTTATCAGATAAAGAGGTAATCATCTCATCCGCCTTCTGTCTCTTCACGAACAAGTCCTTGAACTGCTTCATGAATTTCTCTTCCATCTCTTCTTTCTCTTTCAATGATCTTGAATTATTATCTATCACTTCCTTTAATCTCTTTACCTGTTCATTGAAATCAATTTCTTCACTATCATGCTGTTTTATGATGTTCAAAGTCTTCTCAGTCTCAGGAGAAAGCATAGTCTTAATCTGTAGATCAAGATTCTTATGCAATCCTTCAAGCTTAATTAACTCTTCCTTCAATTGCGTCTTTTTCTCCTCGAATGTATTTAATTCAGCTAATAAAATTGGATTTCTTAACTGATTTATCTTATCCCTCATCTCCTGCTTCTCTGATTTTGAATCTGCAATCTTGAAATTAAGGTCAGTTATCTCCTGATTTATCTTGTCGATCTCCTTGTCTAATTTAGAAAGCATAGCTTCCTGCTCTTTCTTCACTTTTTTTGAAGCATCCGTGTCATCCGATTCAAGATGTAATATTTTCTCTAATTTGATTATATCTCCTTCTACATTTGCCTTGAATTCTCTTAATTTTGATATCTCTTTTTCAGTATCTTCTCTTTCTTTCTCTAATCTCTTGATCAATGAATCATTATCAGAAACTATTTCCTGCCACTTTTTCAAGTCTTGGTCTAATTCCAGCTGAGAGAACCCAGTCCTTGTCCTTTTCTCTCTGAATCCACCCTGCATCATTCCTGATGCTTCAGCAACATCTCCGTCAAGAGTGACCATCTTTATGTTTCCTATTCCAATCTTTCTTGCAGTATCTAAGCTTTCAACAACTAATGTGGATCCAAAGACGAAATTGAAAGCTGCTTCGTATTTTTTGTCGAATGTGACAAGATCAACTGCAAACCCGAGAACTCCTGATTCTTTTGAGTATTTCCTCATCGAATCATCAATTCCTCTCGACTTTATCTTATTCAATGGAATAAAATTAGCGAATCCTGCTCTTTTGTCTTTCAGGAATTCTATGCATTTCTGCGCAGTCACATCAGAATCAACGACAACTGACTTTATCCTGTTGGCTGCAGCGACTTCCAATGCCATCGCATATTTTGAACTTACTTTTCCTAATTCAGATATAGTGCCGTATATTCCTTTTATTTTGTCTTTTTGTTCAAGAACAACATTCAATGCGCCGTCAGTCTCTTTGATTGCAGACAACTTTGACTGCACTCTTGATAATTCTTCATTAGCTGTGTTCAGTTTTCCTCTTGCTGTCGCTAATTGAGCAGAAATATTTGAATTTTTATTCAGTATCTGATTTAATTCTGATGCTGATTTCTTGAAATCTTCTTTTTTCTTCTTCAATTCCTCTATCTGAACCTTGTTTTCTTTTTCAAGCTGAAGCATCTTGTCCATCTTCTCATCCAATGCCTGGACCTGGAATTCTGTCCTGTCTTTTTCTCTGAGAAGATCCTGCTGTTTTTGTCTTAGATCCTGAGCCTGCTTCTGTTTTTCTTCGACCTGCTTGTCTATCTCATCCATCTTTTTCTCTATTTCAGAGACATCATCAAGCTTGTTCTTTTTCTTGAAATCCTCTATTTTTTTATTTATTAAATCTAACTCCTTGTTCCTTGAAGTAATTTCTTTTTGAGCTGAGACCTGTTCGACCTCGATCTTCTGTATCCTGTCCTTCACTTCCTTTATGTTATCCTGCAATTGCTCTTTTCTCTGCTTGACTTTTACGATCTCATTCTTCATAGATTCTATCTTATTCTTGGAAGTGCCTATGTTTACTCTTAATTCCTCTACTTCCTTATGCAGTTTTACCTGCTCCTTTTCTCCTTTCGTCTCAATTTCCTTGTTTATCTCGTCAATCTCTGTTCTCTTCTTGTTTATTTCATCTTTTAATTCTGAGATTATGTTTCTCTGCTTTTCGATCAATTCGTATTGTTTCTTTAACTCGACATCATACTTATTGAACTCAGATGACTTTCTTTCTATTTGCTTGTTCAAGTAAGAAGCTTTTGAGGTCTTCAGTTTATTGTTCAGATCAGAATATTTTAATGCCTCGTCCCTTTCTTTTTTCAATCCTTTAAGATATTCTCCTCTTTCATTGAGGACTATTTCGGCTTCTTTCAGCTTTTCTTCCACTCCATTAAGTTGTGATAATGCTTTATTTTTCTTGTCTTCATAGACTGAGATTCCTGCAATCTCTTCTATGAGCATCCTTCTCTCTTCTCCTGCCATCTCGCAGAATCTTATGATATCTCCTTGTAGAATGATATTATGACCGTCTGCATCGATCTTTGCTAATGATAATAATTCAACGACTTGCTGTCTTGTTACTGTCTTGTCATTTATCTTATAGACAGAATTTCCTTTATGATTGACAAATCTTGAGACTTTTATTTCAGGTACATCATAAGGAAAATCTTTTCCTTTGTTATCGAAAACAATAGATACTTCTGCTTTTTCAGACGGCTTCTTCGATTTGCCTCCATTGTAAATTAAATGAGATGATTTTTCTGTACGTAAAGCTTTTGCAGAAGATTTTCCAAGAACATAACACAATGCATCGAGAATATTTGATTTCCCTGAACCGTTAGGGCCTACGACGCAGTTGAAGTCATCATTAAACAAAAGCTCGGTTCTCCTTGCAAAGGATTTGAATCCATGCAGAATTAGCTTGTTTATTTTAGTCATAAACCTCTTTAAGACCTCATTTTTCTATTAAAATTCAGTATAGGACGATATTTAAAGATTGCGGTCGTTAAAATGGCTTAAAATAGGTTTAGAAGGCGTATAAGCCTATTCTTCGCTAAACAGCTTGGTCTGGCTTTTTCCTCTAAGCAGTTGCTTATAGCTTTCCCAGCTTGTCCTGAATATTGGAAATTTATTCCAGTTATTTTTTATGAATATCTGCGTCAAAGGATCAGTCATATAACCAGAACCGAACTCTATCTTGTATTTCTTCTTTATTTCCTGTATCAGATCGTCTCTTGTGACTTTCGCTAATATCGAAGCTGCTGAAACAATTGGATAAGTCTGGTCTGCCTTATGTTCTGCAATTATTACAGAATTAGTTTTCAACCTGCTCTTTATGTAATCTGAATACTGCCTTATATTGTTTGAAGGGCAGTCAACAACAGCCTGGAAAGGCTTCAATTTATTTATTATCTCTACAGATTTATCTGCTTCAAGCCAGTTTAAATTCAATCCGTCTTTCTTTCCGACTGCTTTGTCTATTTCTGCCGGTTCAATAATAATTATTTCATATTTCTCTACAATTCCTTTTATCTTGTCAAACATCCTTTCTCTTTGGATTGGAGTCAACAACTTAGAATCCTTCACTCCTAACTCTAACAAATTCTTCTCCTGCTCCTCATTCGCGAGGACTCCTACTATGACTAACGGGCCGATTACAGGTCCTCTTCCTGCTTCATCAATACCGCATACAAATGGCATGATAAAAATTAGAGATAATGTGTATATAAAAGTTTGCAGAGATAATATAATAAAACAAACTATCTTCGATAACCTTCGTAGTTTCTTCTTGACCTTACATAGACGCCAATGTGCATTCCCCTTGCATATTCTTCATTCTTATATCTAACATGAGGATGCGAAGAGAGTTGAACAGAAGAAGGGTCATCTCTGAAAGAATTAGCAGCCTCTATCATTGCTTTTATCGTAGAATCTAATGGCTTGGACTGTGAATTCTCTCTTTTTTTATGTGCGGATGCTGTTTCTGAGAGTCCGTCGAAAAAATTAGTCGGTCTTCTAAGTGAAGCTAAATGAGGATGTGTCGCTAATTGCCTTACACCGCCATCAAATCTAAGAAAATCCGCGCTTAACTTTCCATGATTCCTTGGAAATCTTACAGCTCGTCTTTCTGCCATTCTAAAATGTAACATGAATGAGTATATATTCTTTTTCAAAACCTTTAAAAACTCTCCAAGCATAATTTAACTCATGGCAGATACGACAAGCACCATGGAATTTACAGGGTTGAAATATCTGGAACCATTGGAGCAGACAATCGTCAAGGGGATTGCTCAGGAATATCTGCCTATTCTTCAAAGAGAGGCTCACAATGATATCGATGTTCTTGTTCATGTCAAATCATATAACAAAGGCGGAAACAGGTCTAAATATTCAGTTCATCTGAAATTGATATCTTCAGGAAGCTCAATAGATGTGGATAAAACGCATGACTGGGATCTGCCGAGAGGAATACATGAAGCATTTGTTGACTTGCTTAATATTGCGAAAAAGAAGTTTGGAAATGATACCTCAAGAAGGTACGAATTCAGAAAGTCCCAGAATAAAAATGATAAAAGCATAAGAAGAAGAGAACTTGAAGTAAGGAAAAACAAAAGAAAGTCCTCAATCAGGAAGCAGATGAACAAGAAAAGAGGAAGGACATATTAAAAGAAGCTTCCCAACTGCCTTTCCAACTCTGTTCCATTTATTTTATTCCTAAATTCTTCTGGAATCACATTTAATAAAGAAACTGAGCTATCGTGATGCAGACCGTATTTCTCGGCCAATTTCGACCTTAAAACCCTAAGGAAATGCCGTATCTGCCTTCCGATATAATCCTCTCTTTCAGATAAAATATGCGGATCCAATATGAAATTATTAGGCACTGCAGACAGATATACATCAGAATGAGTTTCAAATATTGGATGCAGCTTTTGAACTGCTCTTCCTTGAATAAATTCTCTCGTTCTCTTCTCATCAAGATAATCAGGAATTTCTGAGCTGAGCTCAGCTCCTCTTAAATTAAATAGTCTTTCCGATTTCGAATTCCCTGAAAATTCAGCTTCTCTCAGAATTCTCACAATTCCATGATGCATATTTGCAAGATGTTCAAAAGAAATCTTGTCCCATAAATTCAAGCCCACTTTAAATCCCCTCTCCCATCTTATGATTGCTGCCTGTACTTTTCCCTGTGAAATGATATCAGCTGCAATCTCTTCATGCGGCGCTCTTGTTGCTCTTGAAAAATCTCTATAATTAAAATCTTTTAAGTCCAAAACGACAGTTAAATCCAGATCAGAATTTTCTGTCACATAATCCGAAGCATAAGCGACAGAGCCTGTTAGAAGAACGCCATGCGACCTTCCTTTGAAGAAATCAGCAATTCTTTTTGCTTCTTCTAGCCTTCGTTCATATTCTATGTTAGGCATGCATAGCCTGAACTAATCTAACATATAAAATTTATGAAAAGGACGCTACTGCCCGGATTTGAACCGGGGAATCCTTGCGGAAACGGGATTAGCAATCCCGCGCGGTACCAGGCTGCGCCACAGTAGCAAAATAAAGTAGCGAGAGAAGGATTTGAACCTTCGACCTGTGGGTTATGAGCCCACCGAGCACTCCTGACTGCTCTATCTCGCTGTAAGATTTAAAGAAAAATACTGATTTATAAGACTTTGGCTTAAAGAAGGTTCTTCACCTGATTGATATGCTCTGCGACAGTCCTTCCTTCTTTAGTAAGGGTAAGCAACTTTAGTCTTCCTGTCTTCTCGAAATTAATCAATCTTGCCTGTTCCATCTGCTGAAGAACCTTGACAACATGAGAATATGTGCAATCAACACCTTTAGCTAACGAGGATGCGTAAACAGGACCTTTGGCATTATGCAATCCGAGCAGCATCATGGCTGGTTTTTCACGGAAAAATACGCCAAACGTTTCTTTCTTTATCAAATTTTAACCCCCTAAACTACAACTTATATGTTTCAACATATATTTTAGTGATATTTAGCTATTTATTCTTTTAAATACTTATCTATTTTTGATTAATCACTGCAAACTGACAAAAAATATATAATAGACGGCATGAAATCACTCTCATGAGCCTGTTTCCTTATTCTAAAATCAGATCTGAACAGGATGAATTAGTCAAAGAGATAGCAAACTGTCTTGAAAAAAAGCAAAATTTGATTGTTCATGCACCGACAGGACTTGGAAAAACTGCCGCTTCTCTTGCTCCATGCCTTGAATTTGCGTTAAAAAATAATCTGACGGTATTTTTTCTTACTTCAAGACATACTCAGCATGCAATCGCTGTCGAAACTCTGAAAAATATAAGAGAGAAGCATGATTTGAAGTTCAATGTCACCGATCTTGTTGGAAAAAAACATATGTGTCTCCAGGATGGTGTGTTTGCATTGCGTTCAGGAGAATTTCATGATTACTGCAAAAAGCTGAGAGAAGAGAACAGATGTGAATTTTATTCAAATACAAAGAATAATTCAAAGAATACGCCGCAGGCAGATGTACTCATAACAGAAATAAAAGGTCTTGGACCTCTGCATACAGAAAAGATGAATGAGATATGTTCTGAAAACAGGATGTGTCCTTATGAGATTGCCACATCATTGGCAAAAGAAAGTTCCGTGATAATAGCTGATTACTCGCAGATATTTAATCCAACCATAAGCAATTCTTTGTTCAGAAGGATGGGAAAGAGTTTAGCGCAAAGTATTGTTATTGTAGATGAAGCTCACAATTTGCCTAACAGGATAATAGATTCTGCAACCACAAGACTGACAACATACGGATTAAGAAGAGCTGTGCAGGAATGCAATAAGTATGAATTTACTGAAATGGCTGTCAAATTGACTTCATTGATGAACTCTTTAGTCGAACTGTCTTCAGGGATTGAAAATGAAAAGCTTGTGACAAAAGACGAATTTATTGATTTAGTAAATCAAATACAGAAATATGATGAATTGATACATGAACTTGAAGGTATTGTGGATTACGTAAGAGAAAAACAGAATCAAAGCTTTGTATCCTCTATTGTTGAGTTTTTAATGGCCTGGAAGGGAGAAGACTATGGTTTCGCAAGAGTTCTTTCAATCAAGGACAAAAGAATTGCATTAAACTATAGAT
Organism: uncultured Methanosarcinales archaeon; assembly: GCA_964572885.1. Lineage (GTDB taxonomy): Archaea > Nanobdellota > Nanobdellia > Woesearchaeales > UBA10107 > UBA10107. The sequence continues at coordinate 10,959 of CAZNFC010000011.1, read as the reverse complement.
GTCTTGACCCCGCTTTGATAACTAAAGATATAATTTCAGGAGCTTACTGCGTAATCGCGATGTCAGGAACTTTGACTCCTACTTCAATGTACAAGGATCTGCTTGGATTTGAAAATGTTTCTGAAAAAGAATTCAAGAGTCCTTTTCCTATTGAAAACAGATTGAATCTGATTGTTCCTAAAACAACAACAAAATTCTCAGAGAGGAATGAAGAGCAGTTCAAGCAGATATCCAAGATAGTCTCTGATGTAGTAAGTATCGTTCCGGGAAATTGTTTGGTGTTGTTTCCTTCTTACTCAATCAGAGATAACATCTCGAAACATTTTATTGAAAGTGTGAACAAAACGACACTTCTCGAAGCTCCCGAGATGACTAAAAGCGAGAAAATTGAGATGCTGGATAAATTCAAGAGTTATGCTTCTTCAGGAGCTGTCCTTCTCGGAGCAAGTTCTGGAAATTTTGCAGAAGGGATTGATCTGCTCGGAGATTTATTGAAATGCGTCGTGATTGTCGGTTTGCCTCTGCAGCAGCCTGATCTGGAGACAAAGGAAGCGATAAAATATTATGATGCTAAATTTGGGAAAGGATGGGATTACGGATATGTATTTCCTGCATTCAATAAGGTCCTTCAGGGGGCTGGAAGATGCATACGTTCAGAGACAGATAGAGGAGTCATTGTATTCTTGGATGAGAGATATTCGTGGCCTAACTACATAAGATGTTTTCCTGAAGATATTGATCTGAAGATTAAAGTTGATTATCTGGAAGAGATAAGGAAATTCTTCAGTTCACAGGTTGATTCAGATACGGCAAAGAAATAAATCTTGCTCTCTTTCCGTATTTCTCTTTTGCCTCTCTTTGCAGATGAAGATAACCTCTGTCCCTTGTAAGGATTGCGCATCTCGTGTTTTTTACAGCATAGTAGAGGGCAACTCCAAATAATCTTCTATCCACTTTATGCTTTTTTGCCCTGTTAAGAGATGAGAACTCATCCGCAAACACAGGAACTGAAATTGTTCGCTGCCCTTCATGTGCCATCTCCTGAGTTTGTGAAAGGGTCTGCATGTAAGCCCTCATCGCATCTCGTACTTCCATATAAAGCTGTACTTTCACTTCATCAGTCAAAAATCCACACATCTTTTCTAATTCTCTGATCCTACCGCCTAGCCAGATTGCAACACCCCCTATTTCATTGACAACATCGTTTATTGTGACGACATTTGGAGTTCTTGAGACTGATGAATTCTTAAAATCAAGATTGTCTGTGCAAGCATGGACTATAGAAGGCTTCAGAAGACTTAATTTCCTATCGTGAAACAAACCGGGGAGACTTTCACCGTTCAGATAACCGAATCTTCTGTTTATACTTGAAACTCTTGGAAAGAAGAAACACGTGTCAACCAATACAACTTCATTAGATAGAGCGATACTTCTAAAATAATCCTCAGAATGTTCTATCACCATGCCGAATCAAAATACACCTTTTATTTAATTCTATCGAAATAAAAATATAATGTCTGAAACTGGGTTTAAATGGGCTTTGAGAGGCCAGTATACATAATGGTAGCATTTATATACTGAATTATTTTAGAGTGAATAATGGTAATCTTATTTGATATCTTCCACATGCCAGATGGAATTTTTGATATTGTCTTCGCTACAGAACAGCAGGTCCAGGTCAGTAAATTACTTATTGCTGAGATGAAAGAGCATGGCGGTTCATTGGACAAGACAGAGATGAGTATTTTCGCAAATACCCTTCATGATGGGATGATGATTGACACGGAAATTTCTTTCGGCCCGATTAAAAAGAAAGAACGTGTTAAGATTTCTTACAACAAAAGACAATTCTATGATAGAATCTTGACACCTATGCGTTCAATGGGAATGATTGATTACGATTTATACAAGAAGAAGTACATTATCAGCCATAAATTTGTCGATGAATTGAATAAAATAGGGATGTTATGGAGAAAGGAAGTTCACGGCAGCTTCTAAGCAAAAACTATAAAAATCACTAACAAAGACCAAACTACATGAAAGCTAAAGAATTGAAGCAGAAATACCTGAAGTTCTTTGAATCTAAGAATCATAAGATAATCCCGTCTGCTTCATTGGCTCCTGAAAATGATCCGACCGTTCTTTTTACAACAGCAGGAATGCACCCATTGGTTCCTTTCCTAATGGGAGAGCCTCATCCTCTTGGAAAAAGACTTGCAGATGTGCAGAAATGCATAAGGACGCAGGACATAGATCATGTAGGAGATGAGACACATACGACTTTCTTCGAGATGTTAGGTAACTGGTCATTAGGAGATTATTTCAAGAAGGAAGCTATCTCATGGAGCTGGGAATTTCTTACAGATAAAAAATGGCTCGGATTGGATAAGAACAGATTAGCTGTCTCATGTTTTGCAGGAGACCAAAATGCTCCGAAAGATGAAGAAGCTGCAAAGATATGGATTAGTCTTGGAGTCTCTAAAGAAAGGATTGCATTCTTACCGAAAGAAGACAACTGGTGGGGACCTGCGGGAGAGACTGGACCATGCGGACCTGATACAGAAATGTTTTACTGGAAGCCAAATGATAAAGTTCCTCCAAGAGTTTTCAATCCCAAAGACAAGGACTGGGTAGAGATATGGAATGATGTTTTCATGCAATATAACAAGACAAGAGATGGTGAATACCACACATTGGCAAAGCAGAATGTTGATACCGGAATGGGAGTTGAAAGGACAGCGATGGTGATACAGGGATATTCTGACATCTATGAGACAGAATTATTCAAGCCGATAATGGAAAAGGTGTCTGAAATATCCGGAAAAAAACCTTTCAAAGAAAATATACAATCTTTCAGGATAATAACGGATCATATGAGAGCAGCTACTTTCATATTGGGAGATGAAAGAGAATTAGTCCCTTCAAATGCAGACCAAGGTTATATCTTAAGAAGATTCATAAGAAGGACTGTAAGGCACGGAAAAGTCCTTGGAATCGAGAATGATTTCACTCCTGAAATTGCTCTTCTGATAATAGACATGTACAAAGATGATTATCCTCTTCTTGAGAAGAAAAAACAAAGGATAATATCTGAATTAAGGAAAGAAGAGCAGAAATTCAGGGAGACATTGAACCACGGCATAAAAGAATTCCAGAAGATAATTGCTGAATTGGACCAGAAAGGACAGAACAAGATATCAGGAAAGACTGCTTTCTTGCTTTACCAGAGTTACGGATTCCCTATAGAGATAATTCTTGAGATGGCGCATGAGAATGATTTGGTTGTTAACACAGAAGAATACAAAGAAGAATACGAGAAACATCAGGAACTATCAAGAATCGGCGCAGAGAAGAAATTCAAAGGCGGTTTGTCTGACCATGGAGAAAGCACTGTTCGTCTACATACAGCAACTCATTTGTTGAATGAAGCATTAAGAAAATTAATTGATCCTAAGATAGCACAGAAAGGTTCTAACATAACAGCTGAAAGATTGAGATTTGACTTTAATTTTGAAAGGAAACTGACAGATGAAGAAGTGAAAAGAGTCGAGGATGAAGTCAATAGGGTCATTAATCTTAAACTAAATGTCGTTAGAGAGGAAATGACACCTGAAGAAGCCAAGAAAAAAGGTGCTCAGGCTGAATTCGGAGCCAAATATCCTCCGGTCGTTTCAACTTACAAAATCGGAAATTACTCATTTGAAATCTGCATGGGCCCTCATGTCAAGAACACATCTGAAGTTGGTGTTTTCAAGATAATAAAAGAAGAATCAGTCGCTGCAGGAATAAGAAGGATTAAAGCGGTTGTTGAATAAATTTCTTTAATGTAATCTGTCTTTCATGCAGCAATACACTTTCTTTCTTGAATCTTTCGACACCAAGCATCAATTTTGTATTTATGTAATTTAAAGCTGAATTTATATTATCAAATTTAAGTCCTTTTGTCTTCAATGCATTTCTCGTCAATTCACGACATAACCAGACTCCCAAAGGAACATAACCAGGATAAGCTTCCCTGAATACAATCGCTCCTGACTGGCGTCTTTCTTCTTTCAATTTCTCGGCAACAGCTAAACGAACAGAATAAAAGCATCCTCCTACTGAAGAGTATTCTTTCTTTCCTGTGTTTTGTTCATGGTCAGAAAATATCGCAACTTCATTGCCCATCACTCTAATAAATGCTTCCATCCATTCATACTGCCATATCGTAGGAGTAAGTAAAACAGCAAAATAATTGTTGAATGCCTTGAACTCATATACTCTGTATTCATTTATCAGAGGATTGTATTTTATTTCATTGACTAACTCTTTTCCTATCGTATCATCAACAGCAGTGATTGTCCATCTTGTCGGAACTAATTTCCTGTCAATACCCATCGAACCTATTGAAAATGCTTTCTGAATGTGAGAGACCAGAACTCCTTTTTTATATGAATCCAAAACAGCATCTTTTGCTTTCAGATCCGTATCATTGTAAACTTTCTCAAGCTTCTGATCCCATTTGACATTTCCAACCGTAAATGTCTTTATCTTTGCGCTCGGGCCGAATGGCTGTGTCTCTTCATGGATCCTGAATCCCTCTGGTTTCTTGGTAAAAACTGCTTCAGACTCAACCGAATTTTTTGCTAATGCAATATCCCTCATCTGCTGTACTAATTTATTATCCAACTCTTTTATTCCTACTGCTGCTTTCCCTCTTACTAAGTTTAATCTGTGATCTATTACCTCTTGAGGATTGCTTTTTGGAATCCAGTCTTCAGGAGTTGCCATTGCTGAAGTATCTCCATGACTTGGAGTGAGCATTGGACCCACAAGAACTTTTGGATAACCGAATTTACCCACAAAAATATCAGGAGGAGAAGACCCGTCCAATTCCCTTCCTACATCAATTGACTTGAAATGAAACTTATCTGTAAGCTTCTTAAGATATGCTGCTTTTCCGCCTCTTCTCATGGCAGATTTAATACTTTTTAACTTTATATACATTTGCCGTACCTGTCCTGTGCTCCATAAGAACCTTTTTAAACATAAATGAAAATCAATCAAGTATGGATTACCCGGTAGTTGAAACAGAAACTAAAGACGGCTTGCCTTTACACGGAATATTACTAAAAGCAGAAAATAGCAAGACAGCTGTAATATTCATACACGGAACAGCAAGTAATTTCTTTGAAAATGAATTCATCAAACCAGTATCAAATTCAATGATAAAGAATAATATATCAGTCTTAGCAGTAAACAATAGAGGTTCTGAAGTTCTGAAAGCTTATCCTCCGCAAGGTTCTGCATTAGAATATTTTGAAGATTGCTTAAAGGACATTGATGCTTGGATAGAGTTTGCACAGTCTAAAGGTTACAAAGAAATAATTCTGATGGGACATAGCTTAGGAACTGAAAAAGCAGTTTACTACATGAACAAAGGAAAGCATAGAAATAAAGTGAAGGCAGTTATAATGTTAGCGTTCTCTGATTCATACGGAAGCCAAATAAGATATCTAAAAGACAAAGATTTGATGCCTGAGGCTAAAAACCTTGTAAAGAAAGGAAAAAGTTACCAGTTTTTGACTTCTGACTGGAATTCCCACGCAGGAACATTACCAACAAGTGCAAAAACTTACGTTAACTTCTACAATAAAAACTCAGCATTATCAAAGAACTTTCCGATACATGAAGCTAAGAATCTTATCTCTTATAGAAATATTAAAGTCCCAATATTGGCAGTCATAGGAGATAAGGATAAATGGAGATTCATGGATACGAATAAGGCAAAGAAATTACTAGAAAAAGAAAACAGTAGAACAGAATTCCACTCGATAACTAACTGCAATCATGATTTTGAAGGAAAAGAAGAACAATTAGCAAGTATTGTTGGCTCATTTGTCAGGAGATTGAGATAATGCTTCCGTTAAAGAAACTTAAAGAACTGAAGAAAGAACTTGATGACTGCAGGAATCCTATGTTTATATTTGACAAGGATACTGACGGTGTATGCAGTTATTTGCTTTTCTACAAATATAAAGGAGAAGGTTATGGTATTCCAAGACTGACTAAAAAATTAGACTCTCAGATATTGAAGAAAGTTGATGAATTGAAGCCTGACAAGATATTTTTACTAGACACTGCAACTAACTTCATAACAGAAGAATTTCTTGAAGGAATAAATGTTCCGATAATACAGGTCGATCACCATCTTGACGACCATCCTATGAAAGGAATAAAGATATTCAATCCAAGATTATTCGATAAGAAAGACGGTTCTCCTACTTCAACAATATGCTATCAGGTCGTGAAGCAGAATCTCTGGATATCTGCAGTCGGAAGCATATTTGACTGGTGCTTAGGGAAAGAAGTAAAAGAATTTGCAAAAAAGAATCCTGACATAATAGATCCTAAGATAAAGAAAGTCGAGAAAGCAAGATTTGATACCAAATTAGGAGAGCTTTGCGTAATAATAAATTTTTTATTGAAAGGAAAGACGAATGAAGTAAAGAAAAACGTAAGAGACTTGCAGGACATAAAGGATCCTAAAGAGCTTCTTGAACAAAATACAGCTTTAGGTAAAGAGCTTCACAATAGATATATGAAAATGTATAAACAGTACAAAGCACTTTATGAAGAAGCTGAAAGCAAAATGACGAAAGATAAGTTCTTTTTCTTCAAATACAATCTTGCAGGAGACGAAGGATTCAGCGCCGATCTTTCAACTGAACTTCATGCAAGACATCCTGATAAAGTCGTTTTCGTGTGCAAAGAAAAAGATGGCGACATGAGATGCTCGATAAGAGCAAGTTTCAACATAAGAGATAAATTGATGAAAGCATTAGAGGGCATACAAGGAACAGGCGGCGGACATGAAGTCGCTGTCGGCGCAACCATAAAAAATGAGGATTTTGATTTATTCTTGGAAAGATTTAAGGAATTGGTTCTTTAGTTAAATATTTAAATAAAGTATAAGTTCAAAGTTTCATACACGCATCGGTAGTGTAGCGGCAGCATCACAGCCTTCCAAGCTGTTGGCCAGGGTTCAAATCCCTGCCGATGCAGTTTCTTTTAAGCCCAAAAGCTTTATAAACCACCTTAAGTCCTCAAAATTAGGTGTTTTGAATGGCAGGCGAAAAGAAAGTTGTTGACATTTCAACGTTAAAAGAAGGTAGTTTAATCATCATTGATGGAGCCGCATGCAAGGTTACTTCTGTCGATATATCAAAGCCAGGAAAGCACGGACATTCAAAGATCAACATGGTCGCAGTCGGTGTCTTAGATGAGAAAAAAAGAAATATCGTAAGGCCTGGACACGACAGCGTTGAAGTTCCGATAATAGGAAAGAGAGACGCTCAGGTATTATCAATAACAGGAAATAAAGCAAATATAATGGACTCAGAGACATTCGAGACATTTGATTTGGAGATTCCTGAAGAATTGAAAGGCAAAGTCAAGGAAGGCTCAACAATAGTGTATTGGGAGATACTTGACGCAAAAGTGATGAAGCAGGTTAAAGAATAATGGCTAAGTTCCCAGAAGCAAATGCAAGACTGATAAAAGGAAAATTCGTATGCAGGAAATGCAAATCTGTAATCAGAGCTTCAAACATGATGGTCATCGCTGGATTAGTAAAATGCAGGAAATGCAAATCAAGGATTCTAAGGCCTATTAGGAAGAAATGAGCATAGAAACGATAGCGACAATATTATTTCTAATTACATTAAGTTTGTTTCTGCTGAAAAACAGGAAAAATCTCCAGATACAGAAAATTTTAGGACCTTTTATCTATTTTGCGATGTACAAGACAAAGCTTGGACTTAAGCAGATGGATAATATCTCTACTAAACATCCGAAATTAGTTGATAGATTGTCTAAAATAGGAGTTTATGTAGGTGTTCTTGGAATATTTTTAATAGCTTATTTATTGATAAAAAATCTTGCTGACCTGTTCCTTATTCCTCAGGCAATCTCAGGAGTCTCATTGGTTCTTCCTTTCAAGGTAAAAGGAGGATTCTATGTCCCTTTCTTTTACTGGATAGTCTCTATATTCGTTGTTGCGACAATACATGAGTTTTCTCACGGAGTTGTTGCAAGATTGCATAAAGTGCCTGTGAAATCATCAGGATTCGCTTTCCTTGCATTTTTAGTTCCGGTATTACCTGCTGCATTTGTCGAACCGGATGAGAAGATACTTGATAAGAAAACAAGAATGCAGAAATTATCTATGTTCGCTGCAGGACCATTCTCAAATATATTATCCGGAGCATTATTTTTAATATTATTCCTGACATTAACTTATCCTGTCGCCTCAAAAGTCATTGATTTCAATGGAGTGACTGTCGAAGGATATACAAATGGTTCTAATTCAGATATTGCAGGAATACCTGAGGGGAGCATAATAAATAACATAGGAGGAGTTCAAGTCTTGACTCTCGATAATTTATCATATGCTATACAGAATGACAAAGTTGGAGATAATGTTACGGTAACTACGACAAATGGGACATATACAGTAACTTTGGGTTCAAGTCCTGAAAATTATTCTTTGCCTTATCTTGGAGTCTTAGTAAGCCAGTCGCAGAAGACAAAACCTGAATTCGAGAATAGATATGGAAAGTTTGCCGCTCCTACGATTTTGTGGGTAATGGGATTATTCTACTGGATATATGTATTAAGCCTCGGAATCGGCTTATTCAACTTAGTTCCTGTAGGACCTATTGACGGTGGATTGATGGCAAAAGAGATATTCAAAGGAATGATAAAAGATGAAAATAAAGCCTTGAAAGCATGGAATTTTGTGAGCTTGTTTTTCCTTGCAATCATAATAGTAAATCTTTTAGCAGGATTCTTCTAAATTCCTCTTTTAATTATATAATGCGTGATTATTGTCAGGAATATTCCAAGAATAACTCCTGTAAAGATTCCTGTAAGTTTTATCATAAAAATAAAATACAAAGCATAAAGAACTAATTTTAAAATAAAAGTTATCATTTCTTAAAATGGTCTTTGACTCTCTGGTCTCCTTTAGGCTGCGCTTTAGGTCCTAATGAATAATAAATCTTTTCTGTCTCTGTTCCCCATGAGAAATCTCCTTTTTCTCTTTTTACTTCTTTGACTATGAACTCTCCTGTTGAGACTCCCTTCTTAAGATGATAATAGATTGAACGCAATGTGACTTGAGGGAATACTTCTCTATATATCCTGTATATGTCATAGCCGTACAAACTGTCATTTACGTTAAGGATCTCTACGATATTCTGCCTTATTGACGACTTTACAGGTCTTCCGCGTCCCATAAAATGGATTATATGAATGATGGTTTAAAAATATTCCGATTTATTTTCAATATAGTAATCTTTATAAACAGAATATTAGGTTTTTATCAAAAATGAACCTGCTTCTTCTATCAAAAGAGAATATTGAACTCGCAAGAGGAGAAGCTGAAGCTTTGCTCGGAAAAGGAAAGCTATCAGAAAACATTCTTCTGATGAATTCAGACAAGATTACAGATAGATTAGCATATACAAGGCTGATCTGTAAATTTATTTTTAATTGCGAGGAGTCAAAAGTAAATGAAAAAATAAAGAAATTCAACTGGAATAAGATTATAAAAGGAAGTTTTGCACTTTCTTTCATCACTGACGGTGTTGAAACTTCACATAGTTCAAGCAGGAAATATGGTGGAATGATATATGATATGCTAAAAACTCCGAAAGTTGATCTTGAAAATCCCAAAACAAGGATTATCGCAGTACAAATAGGCAATAAAATTTATTTCGGGATAGAAAAGTGGAAAAATAACGAGAAGTTCTTTGATAGAAGACCGGATATGAGGCCCGGACAGCAGCCTGTGACTCTTCTTCCAAAGTTAGCAAGAGCATGCATCAATATGACAGGCTCAAATACAAGCATATACGACCCATTCTGCGGAGTCGGAGGCTTTCTTATTGAAGCAGGATTGATGGGATTAAAAGCTATTGGAAGTGATGTAAGCGACAAGATGCTTTACCTTGCAAAAATGAATCTAAATCACTACAAAATAAGGAAATACAGGTTGTTTAATGAAAATGCGCTAAATATAAAAAATAAATATGATTATATTGTAACAGATCCTCCATACGGAAAGGGCTCAAAGATAGTCGGAAAGGATTTATACAATAAATTTGCGAAGAATTTAAGAAAAATATTAAAAAAGAGAGCAGTCATCATGTTCCCGGATTACATCAATGCAGATAAAATACTGAAAAACAACAAGCTTAAAGTAAAAGCAAAATATTCAATATACGTCCATAAAAGCCTTACAAGAAATATATTTGTCGTCGAGAATTAATCTTTTGAAGTTGCCAGATGATGTATCAATGAATACGTTCTTTCATATAGTATTTTATTATCATACATATAATAAACATCTAATGCCCAATGGAATAAAATTCCGATTATTATGAACAGGAAATATGGTTGATAGAAACTTAATAAATATAGCAAAGCAACAAATTCTACAGTATGAAATATCATTAAAGGCCCTCTTTTATGATAATGCTTCTTATACGTCTTCGTATGATAATAGTCAAATGCTTTTCCAAGCCCGATATTCTTATTCTTGAATACATGGACAAAATAATGGTCCACATCTATCAGAACTGATGATAAAAACAGCAAAACCATTGCAACAACTCCTATTGTCGGAAATACTATTAATTTAAGAAAGATTGTGAATAATAATCCATAAACTATATGCTCTTTCGGATACATTATTTAGGACACTCCCCTTTGGTAAAATATGAGACTTTTTCATCCTTGCATGCATTGCAGCTGTTGCTGTAAGTGTTTGCGCACGGATATTTTATGCATTTTATATCCTGACTGAACCATCCGCAGACTGGTTCATATGAAGCTATGCAAACATCTGCCTTTTTTTGTTCAGGAGTGCAATCCTGTTTATCTCCTATTTTCACGCATGCAGAAAACAGTAAAAGA
>CAZNFC010000010.1:0-19093 GCA_964572885.1 uncultured Methanosarcinales archaeon | reverse complement strand
GGGACTTTCAGCATTCTGGATAATACCTTTGCTTGCAGAGAAAGATTATGCAAATCTTCAGGATTATTCAGGATTAGGCTCTCCTCATCTTAAAGAATCATCAAGATTCTTTGGAATAATCAACGATAATGGAGAATATATAAGGAGCAATTATTTCGGATATACGACACTTGCACTTGGACTTCTTGCAGTGTTCCTTGTGAGAAAAGATAAGAAAGTCAATTTTTTCAAGATAGGAGCGGTAATATCTGTTTTGTTGTACTTCAATATATTCGGGATACTTAATCATGTTCCTCTGCTTGCGACTTCTTTAAGCGGGAATACAAGCTATTTCATATCTATGGTTGTTTTCTGTTTTGCAGTTCTTGCCGGAATAGGCGCAAAATCTCTTGCACGCAAGATGAACAATAAATATTTATTATATATTATTTTATTTTTCATAATAATCGATCTTTATCCTGCGATAAATGCATTTTCATACACTTGGACTAATCAACCTACAGAAAATTTCGTCAATCCTCCTCAGCTTATAGATGCGTGGAGATTTGTAGGATCTCAGCCTGGAGATTTCTCTGTATTTTCTCTTGTAGGACAGGCTGCAGAGATATATCATCAGAAACAGGAGTTCGGATTCGACTGGGTAGGCTGTCCTCAATGCGTTCAGAAAGCAACTTATGATTTACACACTGCGTTATGGACGAACTTCACTCATGGAATCAAAAACGATGAATTACTTGGATATTTAGGAGTGAAATATTATGTTTTGCCATGCCAATACAAATTGGATAATAAACTCGCATACTCTAATAATGCTGTATGTGTATATGAAAATGAGAAGTTCAGACCGATTATTGACTCTTCTGCAAAAATATATGATGTTAAAAAGGATTTAGACAGTGTGCAGTTTACAGCTGATGCTGTCAATGAAAGCGATGTTCTTGTGAAAATTAATTATTTCAAGCCTCACTGGCATTCTTATGTGAACGGAAAAGAAGTTCAAATAATACAAGCATTCCCTGAATTCATGATGATAAAGGTTCCTGCAGGAATAAACAGTGTTTTATTTGAATATAAGACGAACTCGACCCACATCATATCATGGTTGATAACAATAATGACAATTGCTCTGATGGTGTACTTCTACAGAAAATGAAACTATCGATAGTGATTCCAGTCTACAATGAGAAAGAGGATATACTAAAGATACTTGAAAAGGTTGAGAATGTAAAGTTAAACGGTATTCAAAAGGAAATAATATTGGTTGATGATTTTTCCACAGATGGCACAAGAGATATTCTGAGGAAAATAAAAGGATATAAGATAATCTATCACAATAGGAATAAAGGAAAGGGTGCTGCGCTAAGAACGGGATTCAGACACTGCACAGGAGATGTCATAATCATACAGGATGCTGACTTGGAATATGAACCTAATGAATATGGATTGCTTTTGAAACCTATTTTAGACGGAAAGACTGATGTCGTCTATGGCTCAAGATTCATAAAAAAGAGTTTTAAACCTGCAAATAAATTAACTTATGTCGGGAATATATTCCTTAGTCTCGTCACCATGCTTCTCTATTTCAGGAAAATAACTGACATGGAGACATGTTATAAAATGTTTAGAAGCGATGTTATCAAAAACATAAATTTGAAAGGAAATGGATTCGAAATAGAGCCGGAAATTACCTCTAAAATAATAAAATCAAGACACAAGATAATAGAGATACCGATAAGTTATCATGGAAGAGATAAAAGTCATGGTAAAAAACTAAAACCGTTCAAGGATGGAATGAAAGCTTTGTATTATCTTATAAAATACAGGTTCGTGGACTAAAATGAGGTTATCAGTAGTAATACCAGTCTATAACGAGGAAAACAGGATATCAAAGAGTTTAATAGAGATAACGAAATATCTCAACGGAAAGAAATTTGATTATGAGATAATAATAGTCGATGACGGAAGCAAAGATAATACACTTAGATCCATAATTAAGACAAATAACAGGAAAATAAAGATAATAAGTCATCATAAAAACAGAGGAAAAGGATATGCTGTAAAGACAGGAGTGCTTGCAGCAAGAGGCGATTTGATATTCATGTGTGATGCTGACTTATCTATGCCTATAACCGAGCTTGATAAATTCTTAAAGCATAAGGAAGACATCGTTATCGGTTCAAGGGCATTGAAACAGTCTGAAGTAAAAACTGGATTCATCAAAAAAATCCTTGGAAGGATAGGCCACGGAATAATATCTCTATTGATAATAAAAAACATCAAAGATACTCAATGCGGATTCAAGTTATTTAAGAAAGATTGTAAGAAGATATTCGAAAAACAGACAATAGACAGATGGGGATTTGATTTCGAGATATTGTTTTTAGCAAGAAAATTAGGATTTGGTATAAAAGAAATACCAATAAAATGGACTAATTCACATGGAAGCAAGGTTAAGATGTCAGACTATCCTAAAACGTTGCTTGAAGTCCTAAAAATAAGGCTAAATGACATAAGAGGGGTTTATGACCGATAGATACAGAATTTTTATAAAGAAAGTGAAAGGTCCATATTTATGAGAGAGATGAAAGCGCAAAAAACGAGCATGTCGGCGATTGTTTATATGATATTCTCGGCTTTATTTGCATCTGCAGGACAGGTTTTCTATAAGTATGCCGCAAATCATACGACTGATTTTTCTACTCTGATATTGAATCCTTGGCTGTTTGCAGGACTTGGTTCTTATGGAATCGGATTACTGTTCATGCTTAAAGCATTGAGAAGAGGAGAACTGACTGTGATTTACCCTGTACTTGCGACAAGCTTCATATTCGTAAGTATAGCATCTCCTATTTTCTTTAAGACTGACTTCATGACTGCTCAGAAATGGATAGGAATATTGCTTATAATCATAGGGGTAGCGTTAGTCGGAAAGGGGAGGCAAAAATGATTTTAGCATATTCGATTGCACTAACTATACTCTCTTCAATATGTGCTTCGGCGGGACAAATTGCACTAAAGTACGGTTCTATGAAACTTAAAATAACAATTGAATCACTGATGAAAAACTATGCATTGATGACAGGGTTATTCTTTTATGGATTATCTTCAATAATATTTATCATTGCTTTGAAAGGAGCTGAATTAAGTGTTCTTTATCCTTTGGCTTCATTGAATTACGTATGGGTTAGTTTACTTTCGATGAAATTACTTAAAGAGAAGATGAATAAATATAAATGGGCAGGTATAGCTGTAATAATAATCGGTGTAACATTAGTGATATAATGAAAATCTCAGTTGTAGTTCCGGCATATAACGAAGTTGGGAATGTTGATGTTCTCACAAAGAGATTTTACAATGTTTTTAGGAAACTCAAGGTAGATTTTGAACTTCTTTTCGTCCTTCAGGGAACAAAGGAAGAAAGCGGATACAATGATCTTCTTAAGATGAAAAATAGCGGGTTTTCAAAGATAAGGATAATTTATTTCCCCGTACCGATAGGTGTAGGTCCTGCATTCAGAAAAGGATTTAACTCAATTGCAAAAGATGCTACTCGTGTGCTTACTCTTGATGCAGACTTAAACCATCAGCCTGAAGAGCTTCCTACTTTCATCGAAGCCATGGAGAAGACAGATTCTGATATAATCATAGGTTCAAGATACATCAAAGGTGGAAAGATAAAAGGCATGCCATTATGGAAAGCGACATTAAGTAGAGTTATGAATGTAATTCTCTCTTTGTTAACCGGTTTATGGATTAATGATAAAACATCAGGATATAGATTATTTAAAAGAGAAGCAATAGAGAAGATAAAGAATAAAACTATCTATAGGAACTTTGAATTTTATCCTGAATTGCTTATTTGTGCTAAGAAAGCTGGTTTTACGATGTATGAAGTTCCAATCATTTTTAAATGGCGCGTAAGAGGAGTAAGCAAGATGAAAAAACTGAAGACTATGCTTGGCTACTTGAAATTGCTCGGGAGACTTCTTTCAAAATGAAACTTTTTGTAATAATTCCTGCGCATAACGAGGAAGAATCTATAGGAGAAGTAGTTCAAAATCTAAAAAGACATGGCTATCATAATATTATTGTTGTAAATGATGGTTCTAAAGATAATACTGAGAAAATTGCACGTAGCAAAGGAGCAATTGTTCTTAATCATATAATAAACAGAGGACAAGGCGCATCTCTTGTGACTGGAAACGAATATGCTTTAAGAAACGGAGCAGATATAATCGTTCATTTTGACGCAGATGGCCAGATGCAACCTGAAGATATCCCTGCTATGATTGCACCAATAATAAAGAAAGAAGCTGATGTCACTATCGGTTCAAGATTTCTTGACAAGAAATCAGATGTTCCTCCTTTCAAGATCGTAACTTTGTATATAGGAAGGCTGTTCCTTAGGCTGCTATATGGAGTCAAACTAAAGGATCCTCAATGCGGCTTTAGAGCATTATCCAGGAAAGCTGTGCAGAACATAGAGATAAGACAGGACAAGATGGAGCATGCTTCCGAAATCCTTATCGAAATATTTAAAAAAAGTCTCAAATACAAGGAAATACCCGTAACCATTAAATATACGGAATATGCGAAAATGCATACTCATCACGGTAAATTGCATATATTGAGCGGGGTAAAGATAGCATTTAGAACAATCGTCAAGAGACTATTACAATGATACAACCAATACAGGTAATATTGATCCTGTTCGTGCTTTTTGCATGGAGCAGAGCGGTACTTAGATTCAAGGGTGCAGAAATAAGGCCTTTGGAATTCGTATTCTGGTCAATAATATGGGCAATGGCAATCGTCGCTATATTTTCACCAACAAGCATAAGTTTTGTTTCAAACTTTTTTGGAATAGGAAGAGCTGTTGATCTCATAATTTATGTCGCCATAATACTTTTATTTTATCTGAACTTCAGACTTTACGTCGCGCAAGACGTCCAGGGACAGACGATAACTAAATTAGTAAGAGAGATAGCAATAAGGAACAAGAAAAAATGAAAATACTGATAACAGGCGGATGCGGATTTATTGGAACTAACACTGCAGATTACTTCATAAAGAAGGGCAATCAAGTAACTGTTCTTGATAATTTATCGAGAAAAGGAACAGAAAGCAATCTTAAATGGCTGCAAGATAATCATAAAAATATTGAATTCATAAAAGCAGATATACGCTATAACCAGGATGTATTAGATAAAGCTGTCGAAGGAAAGGATGTTGTCATACATTTTGCAGGTCAGACTGCCGTGACAACTTCTGTATTAAACCCGAGAGAAGACTTTGAGATAAATGCTTTAGGAACATTCAATGTCTTAGAGGCAATAAGAAACTCAAAAAGCAAGCCAATGATACTGTATTCCTCTACAAATAAAGTATATGGTGGCATGGAAGAAGTCAAGACTCATGAGGTAAATGGAAGATACGAATATGTCGATTACAAAAAGGGAATCCCAGAAACTGCTTTGCTTGATTTCCATTCCCCTTATGGATGCAGCAAGGGAGCGGCAGACCAGTATGTAAGAGATTATGCAAGAATATATGGATTAAGGACTGTTGTTTTCAGACAGAGCTGCATATACGGTTACAGGCAGTTCGGCGTAGAGGATCAGGGATGGGTTGCTTGGTTTACTATAGCTACATTGTTCAACAAAAATCTCACAATATATGGAGATGGAAAACAGGTCAGAGATGTTTTGTTTATAGAAGATCTTGTGAAGGCATATGAATTGGCAATCAAGAACATAGATAAGGTTTCAGGGAAAGTATACAACATAGGAGGAGGACCTGAAAATCAGATGTCTTTGCTTGAATTGATCAAATACTTAGAAGAATTCTTCGGCAAGAAGATAATTTATTCTTTTTCAGACTGGAGACCTGGAGACCAGCCTGTATTTGTATGTGATATTTCTAAATCTAAGAAAGAGCTTGGCTGGGAGCCTAAAGTAAGCGTAAGAGAAGGTGTGCAGAAACTTGCCAGCTGGGTTAAAGAGAACAAAGAACTGTTTAATCATATTTAACTCAGACATACATAACCTTTTTAAATACAAAAAGGGGCTTTCTACGTATGGATAAGTGGGGCTGGATATTGTGTTTGATTCTTGTAATTAACCTTGGTTTAGCCATATATCCTGCGTTGAAATATGACCTTCCTGTGACGCAGACAGATGGTGCAACATATTACACTTTAGCCAAAGTATATTCTGAACATGGAATAAATGCAGAAAATCCTGCATTCAATAGACCAGGTTCTTTGGAAAAGAAAGTCTCTGATTATCCACCTTTTGCTTTAGTTACTTTCGGCTCGATATTGAACATATTCGGTCATGATACTTTCTGGATAAATGGCGGTTATACGGCAGTATTCTTTTTGATCGCAACAATTTTCACTTATTTGTTATTCCTTGAATTGACTAAAGACAAGAAAATAGCTTTAATCGGCGCAGCGTTCTCTGCATTGAACTTCAGAGCATATTTCAGTCATCTTACAGGACATTTCCCGTTCTTTGTAGGATTCGGATTAACAATACCTGCATTATATTGCACAGCTAAATATCTTAATGATAAAAAAAGAAGCAGTCTAATACTTGGAATATTATCAACTGCATTAGTTTACTTGACATATACACCACAAGCAGTCTTTTTAACAATATTGCAATTCGGAATGGCATTCGGAAATCTAATTGAACAGAAATTGAATATCAAATTCCCTGAAATAAAAATCGACTGGAAGAAGACCTCAAATCTAATTAAGAATAGTCTGATGTTCTTCATTCCATCTTTAATTATAGCTGCAATACTGACTAAAATGTATTTATTTGCTGCATCAGGAAGACAAGGATTTGCAAGTGCAATAATAGCTTCTTTGATGAAGATGGGAGATGGATATCCTGTAGCATGGGGATATTTTCTGATCATTGAAGGGCCTATATTGTTTTTATTTGCAATAGCCGGAATAATCCATATTATAAGAAATAATCAATGGAAGATACTTGGTTTGCTGACAGCTGCAATAGGAATCGTAATGGTAAACTTATTCGTAATTCCTGTAGGAGTGTTTGCGAGATACTTCATCTATAGGTTCTATGTCACATTCTTTATTTTGTTAGCATTGCCTGCAGCAATCCTGATTGTAAAAGGATTAAGAAGCAGGCAAACAAGAATTTTGTTCTCAATAGTGCTTGTACTTGCATTATTATTCAATATTGCACAGATTGGATTCTTATATTCCAAGCTTGAGCCTGCAATCACTCAGGATGAATTGAAAGCATCACAGTTCTTGTCAAACAACATTGATAAATCTGTCTTGTATATCAAGAACTATCCGGGAGATTCAAGTTTCAGGGACTTCAAGTGGATTTTGATATATTCCAAGATTGATAATTTCCAGCTTGAACAGCAACCAATACAAAATATAACTCAGAAATGGGTGTTGATAGAAGATTACTCATATTTGACTCCTGAATACAAATCAAAGTTTGATGCTATGAAGACTGTATTTTCATCAGGAAATGTCGTGATAAAGGAGAGTTAAATGTTTTCTTATAAATTAAATCCTGTTTTAAAACCTTTTGTGTCTGTAATAGATTCGATAGGGAGTGCTTTATTTTTTAATACAAAACTAAAGAAAT
The DNA here is from genome assembly GCA_964572885.1 of uncultured Methanosarcinales archaeon. Taxonomy (GTDB): domain Archaea; phylum Nanobdellota; class Nanobdellia; order Woesearchaeales; family UBA10107; genus UBA10107. Next base: position 11,453 of record CAZNFC010000010.1, on the reverse strand, counting down.
TTCCTTCAAACGTCAATAAGATACTGCTCATTCGAGTCGAGCACATCGGAGATGTAATCCTTGCGACTCCTGCATTCAGAGCATTAAAAGAGAAATATCCTGATGCAAAGATAGATGTTTTAGTCAGGAGCAACTCAAAGATCATTCTTGAGGGAAATAAAAACGTTAAAGCAATAGAATTCAATCCTCCATGGCTTGCAAAAGGAGGTTCCTTGAGTGAAGTATTCAGCATGATTCCTAAGTTAAAGAAGGAAAAATATGATATAATAATAGATATGCATGGAGATCCAAGAAATATTCTGCTTTCATCGTTGATTGGAGGATATAGAATAGGATTCGGAATAAGAGGATTTGGATTCTTATTGAATAAAGTCGTAAAATGGGATGAAAAGCATATAATTGAAAGAAATCTTGATCTGACAAGAAGCATCGGAGCAGACACTAAGAATAAACAAACAGAAATAATACTTTCAAAAGAAGACTTAAAGTATTCTAATAAGATATTCAGCGAAAATAAAATTACAAATGCAGTCTGCATCAATCCGGGAGCAGGAAGGAAAGAGAAGATGTGGACAAGTGAAGGATGGGCTGATGTTGCTGATTATCTTATTGAGAAAGGATTCAATGTCATTTTCACAGGAAGCAGGAATGAAATTCATGAGGTAAATAAGATCAAATCCTTGATGAATGACGAAAGATATATTGATTTGACCGGAAAAACAGATCTGAAGCAGATGGCGTCAATAATCAAGAGGTGTAAATTAGTTGTCGGGCCCGATACAGGACCGATTCACATAGCTAAAGCAGTAAAAACATCCACTTTTGCCATATTCGGGCCTGAAAATCCTAATATCTGGGGATATGATGATAGAAAATCAGAATCATTCAAAGTCAAAGATATTAAAAATCTAAAATCTGAAGTTGTGATAAAAGAACTTGAAAGATTTTTGAGAAAGATATGAGACCTAAAATATCAGTCAGCATAACTGCATACAACGAAGGAGATCATATAGAAAGAGCTTTGAAAAGTATTAAAGGCTGGGCAGATGAGATCATAGTCATTGACTGTTCAAGTACAGATAAGACTTCTTCAATAGCCAGAAAATACACTAAAAAAGTTTATGTCGAACCTAACAGACCCAATCTTAATGAAAACAAGCAGATTGGAATAGATCACTGCACATCTCCGTGGGTATTATACTTGGATGCAGATGAAGAAGTCTCTCCTGAACTAAAAAAAGAAATAGATGAAATCTTAACTAAAGGAATAAATAATAATGCTTTTACAATGCCGAGAAAGAATCTTGTAGGCAAAACATGGCTGAAATATGGAGGATGGTATCCTGACAGGCAATTGAGATTATTCATGAAAGGAAAAGGTAGATTTGGTACTGAAGGAGTGCATTCTTTCTTAAAAGTAAATGGAAATATAGGTGACTTGAGAAACCCCATGATTCATTTCGGAGCTTACAGAGGAATACATCATCTGATTGTAAAAACTAATAATTATACGACAAATGACGCAAAATTAATGGTCGAAAGAGGAGATACTTATCCTTTCTGGAAGATGCTATTGACATCAATAGGCTATGCCATGATTAGGATTATAAAGGGAGCATGGCTGTATGGATTTTATGGAATATTATTCACTTTCAACGATATTTTATATAGGTGGATGTTATATTTCAAATGCAAAGACTTTTGGAAACAGAAAAGGATGAGAAAATGACTGAGAAATTATCGATAGTTATATTGACAAAGAATGTAGAGCACATTATTGGAAGATGCCTCGAAGCAGTCAAAGGATTGAGCGATGACATAGTGATTCTTGACGGAGATTCAACAGATAAAACAAAAGAGATATGCAAGAGATATGGAACAAGATATTATAATCTTCCGGATCCTGACAACAAGATAAGCGGAGCTGAACTAAAGAATATTGCAATCTCAAAAGCAAAACACGACTGGATATTCAGCCTTGATGCAGATGAGATAGTCTCTCCTGAACTTAAGAAAGAGATAGCAGACATACTTAAGAAAGGAACTAAGTATAATGGATTTTATATAAAAAGAAGAGATTATGCATTCCTGAACGTTTATATGACGACAACTCCTATTTTACGTCTATATAGAAACTCAAAAGGTGTATTCAAACATAGTATACACGAGAAAGTGTACATAAATGGAGAAACTTCTACTTTAAACGGATTCATGGAACATTACAGCTACAAAGATGTTTCTGATTATTTTGCAAGATTCAACAAATATACAACTCTCGAAGCGAGAAAGATGTATGCAGAAAATAAGAATATAAGCAATGGAAAGTTGATATTTAATTCGCTCGCAAGGCCTCCTGTCGAATTTATCATATGGTATTTTGGAAAAGGATTATGGATGAGGGGATTTGTAGGCTTCCAATGCGCATGCTGCAGCGCATTTTATCAGTTAGTAAAAAACCTTAAATATTACGAGCTGAAAAATAAATAATTATTTCTTTTTTGCAATAACTAAAATAGAATATCCAAATGGGCCGAAAGGTATGTTGTATTCGATATGACCGATCCAGACAAGTATCTTTCTAAACCATCCAAGTTTTTCGCCAAACATGTCTTTTGTTAGGTCCCCAAATAGCCAGCATAATGGATAAAGAATTAATCCACCTCTATGGACTTTTTCTATCTCGAATTTATTTATGAATAACTTCTTTAAATCATCTAATGAATAATGCCTGTGCCACGGCTGTATCTGATATACTTTTGGATTGTAATTCTTTCCTTTCCACAATTTGTATAGAGATGGGAAGTAAAATTTCATATTGAACACGTCTATGAACCTGAAAAGGCCTTTGTGAGGTACTGAAAGTAAAAGAGTTCCGTCATTTTCCATTACACGATAGACTTCAGAAATTGTTTTTCTTTCGTTTTCAACGTGCTCTAAAACATCACCCATGACAACAGTATCAAAGAAATTACTTTTGAAAGGGATTCTCTCTCCATGAGCAACTACAAGCTTTACATTTTTGTAATGTTTATTTCCATAAGCGATAGCTTCTTTGTTGTTATCCAAGCCATATACTTCTCTTGCTTTATTTGTGAAGAATCTTGTGACGTTTCCCCTATCACACCCGACGTCAAGAATTCGTTTACTCTTTGGAGTCCACTGGTAGATTTTAAGTATTCTGTCGAATAATTCCATGAAAAAATAGGTTTATGGAGAGTTTATAAATTATTCTACATTCATAGAATATTTAAATAGAAAGATTGTGCCTTTATATCATGGTTAAACTTAATATTGGATGCGGTACGAAGCCGATGAAGGGATACGTTAATGTTGATGTATTCAGCTTCAAGGGCATCGATGTGAAGCATGATTTGAACAAGTATCCTTATCCTTTCAAGACGGGCTCTGCTTCTGAAATCTATTGCAGCCATGTCATAGAGCATCTGGACGAACCGGACAAATGTCTAACTGAGATGCACAGGATTTTATCTCCTGGAGGAAAGTTGATAATTAAAGTTCCTTACTTCGGACATAGCTTGGCTTTCTCTTCATGGCAGCATAAGCATTACTTCACGATTTCATCATTTTCTAACTTAGATAAGAAATCAGAACTTGACTGGTGGACGCCTTCCTTTTCAAAAGTTAAAGTTAAGGTCAATTTTGGAGGAATATACAAATATTTCCCTATTAGCTGGGTTTCGATGTTATTGATTAAAATGTTTTTCCCTCTTTACGAAGACACATTCATGAGAACACTGACGCCTGCATCTGAATTGGAAGTTATATTGGTTAAATAATATGACAAAGACGTGTTTTATTTATTGGGATCCGCATCCAGTGCACAAAATATGGGCCAAATCAGTAAATTCTGAGTTTTATTCTTTCGTTCCGTTTAATTCAAAGATATTAAAATCAAATGGAATACTGCTTCACGTCTCTGCTTTTCTGAAAGCTTTATTTACACTTCCTAAAGCAGATGTTTACCTCATGGAATCTCCAATGATGATTACTGCAGTGTATTTGAGGAGTTTATTTAGCAAGAGAAAAATCATTGCCATTAACTCTGATCCTTTTCTCTGGATCCTTCCAAAATACAACCCGATCATAAGAAAACCTTTTGAATTTCTGATAAAAAGAATAAACGGATACCTATCAACAAGCGAAATGATGGACAGCTTCGCTGCAAAGACAGGAAAGAAACATGTCATTTCTGATCTTTTCATAAATCAGGATTATCTTAATATAAATGTCAATCTATCGAGCAAGAATGCATGCTTCATTGGGCCTCATCTTAATACGAACAAGGGTGTTGATATTTTAGTCGATGTATTCTCGGAATTACCTGAACAGGAAAAACGTAATTTATATCTGATCGGAAATACTACTCCTGAAGTTGAAAAGAGAATAAAAAACAAGAATATTCATGTTACCGGGAGAGTTTCTGATCCAGGAGAATATCTTAAGAGATGCGGCTTATATTTCAATCTCGCAAGATTCGAGCCTGCTGGAATAAATATTCTTGAAGCGATGGCTGTAGGAATCCCTCCGATAGTATCGAACATGTGTGGTTTTTCTTCAATCTTAAAAAAAGTTTCTCCAAGACTTGTTGTTTCTTTAAATAAAAAAGAAATCATAAAAACAGTAAACTGGCTTGAGAACTCTGGACAAAAGAAAAATCTTGGGAGAAAAGCAAAAGAAATCGCTAAAAGATTCACAAAACAGAATAGCATCTCTGATTTCAAGAAAAAGTTTAATTTGTTATTGTCTTAACAATTATCTCGTCCTTATTCCTTCCGGAGTGTATTTGTCTCCAGGGATGCTTGGGAACTGGAATGTGATTCCTTTGTATGGAACTTCAGGTATTCCTGTCATTGCATGTACTTCAAGAGGACTTGAAACAAGAACATCATCTTTTCCAAGAACAATCCTCTCATCAGGATGAGCTCCGACTTCTAATTTACCTCCTAAGCAGATAAATCCTTCTGTCGTTATCTTATGCATATGCATAGCTTCCTTTGCTCTTAATCTGAAAGAAACATCTGTTCCTATACCTAAGCTTCTGCTTCCTCTCATGTACATAAGATTCCAGCCACTTCCAACCATATTCTTGAATCTTGAATGAGCAGGAGCGATTACAACTCCACTTTTTGCCAATATATACTGAGTATTAGGTTCTGCAGGATCAACATAATGGGGAGACTGGTCTTTTACTTTATCCCATTCTTCTTTGTCTTTGCCGTCTAGTTTGTCAAAGAAACCTGCATGAGTTCCTGACAAGTCTTTTAGAACCTCTTCCTCCACTCTCAGGAGATCAACTGCATAAATTTCCGCTCCTCTTTCTGCATTAACTGATAAGTCTGTTCCAGACAAAACTTTTACTGTTGCCCTTTCAGGAACGAATATCTGCTCTCCATTTACAGTAATTTCCAAAGGAGATAAAGAATACAGAAATCTTGTATTAGGAAATGTTCCGGATATGTCCCTTCTGCCATGTTCGTATTTACCAATTAAACCTGATCCTAAATAATTACCAAATCCCATATCTTCCTTTGCAATATTTTTCTTTCTCATTCTTGTCCTCTGTGAAATTTGCTCATAACATATTCATATTTACCATTTTGTAGTGGTTACCTTTCTTTTTTTAGACCATTAATCTATATATAAACCTTTCTAAGAAAGCTTTATATAATTGTAGTTAAGAACTAACAATCGAGGTTATTTGAATGATTATTGTAAGAGCACCGTTAAGGATTCCGATAGGAGGAGGAGGAACAGATCTTCCATACTATTACACCCAGCATAAAGGCTCTTTCATAAGCGCAGCAATTAACAAGTACATTTACGTCGTTCTTCATGAATCTAAGTTTTTAGACAAGATAAGAGTGAAATATTCGCATGTAGAAGAAGTGGATTCTGCAGATGAGATAAAGCATCCCTTGTTCAGGGAAGCATTGAAGTTGCTTAACATAGGAAAAGGTGTTGAAATAGTATCTTATGCCGATGTCCCTGCAAATTCAGGATTAGGAAGCTCAGGAACATTCTTGGTTGCTTTATTGCAGGCTCTCCATATCTACAAAAGAGATTTTGTTTCTCATCAGGTAATAGCAGAAGAAGCTTCCAAGATACAGATGGATATACTGAAGGAATCATGCGGAAAGCAGGATCAATATATAGCTGCATTCGGCGGATTGAAGCAGTTTAACATCTCAAAGAATGGTTCTGTCGTTGTTAATAATCTCACTATCAATGACGAGACTTTGACTGATCTTGAACAAAATACTTTCATGTTCTTCACAGGAGTCCAGAGAAGCGCAGAAGAAGTATTGAAATCACAGACTGAGACTGCAAAGAAAGATCCTGAAAAAGGGATTGAAGGACTGCATCAGATAAAAGAGATAGGCTATGAAATAAAGAAAGCTCTTGAATCAGGAAATGCAAAAAGATTTGGAGAATGGATGAATGTACATTGGGAGACAAAAAAGAAACTGTCTGACAAGATGTCTGCTCCAAGAATCGACAAGATATACGAGACTGCGCTACAAAACGGCGCAATAGGAGGAAAGATAATGGGAGCTGGTGGAGGAGGATTCTTCCTTTTCTACTGCGATAATAACCAGAAGAAACTGAAAGAAGCTATGAAAGCAGAAGGATTGATAGAGACTCCATTCAAGTTTGATTATGAAGGCACTAAAGTGCTTTTCAACGGATGAATAAAATGAAAGATTATATACAAAAATACATGAATGACTCTAATGAAGCTCTAAGCAGAGTCGATCAGAATAAAATAAATGAAGCGATAGATGTCCTTTTCGATGCATGGAAAGATAATAAGCAGGTATTCGTCATGGGAAATGGAGGAAGCGCTTCAAACGCGACGCATCTTGCTGCCGATTTGGCTAAAACAATAATTGTAGGCGAAAACAAAGGGATAAGAGCGATTCCTCTTTCAGATAATATTCCGCTGATAAGCGCATGGATAAACGACCAAGGATGGGGAGAACTTTATTCCGGGCAATTAAAGACATTCTTCCAGCCAGGAGATGTTGCGATTGCATTCAGCGTGCATGGCGGTTCAGGAGGAGAAAAGGCAGGAGCATGGTCGCAGAATCTTCTGAAAGCGATACAATATGCAAAAGACAATGGAGGAAAGACTATAGGATTCTCAGGATTTGATGGAGGACCGTTAGCAAAACTTGCAGATGTAGGAATAATATTACCTGCAGATTCTACACCTCATGTAGAGGGGCTTCATGCTGTTCTTGTTCACTGCATTGTATTTGGTTTGATTGAAAAAATTGCCCAGCATACAAAAGCAAGAGAACAGGGAATCAGTACAAGACAATGACAAAGATAATCATCGTTGCCGGAGGATTGGCGACAAGAATGAAACCAATCACTGAAGAAATTCCTAAATGCTTGATTGATATAAACGGAAAGCCTCTTATTCTTCATCAGCTTGAGTTCTTAAAGAAACACGGATTCAATGAGATAATATTCTGTGTAGCACATCTTGCAGACAAAGTTAAAGAATACTTCGGAGACGGAAGCAAGTTTGGATTGAACATAAAATATGTACAAGAGACTAAAGAATTGATGGGAACTGCAGGAAGCGTAAAACTTACTGAAAATTTGATCGGAAATGATAAAGAATTCATAGTTTACTACGGAGATAACCTCACTAACATGAATTTTGGTAAATTTTTATCATTCCATAAGCAAAATAATGCCTTAGCGACAGTCTGCATGAGACCTACTCCTGAAAACTACAAAGCTTCAAGCATAATCACTCTTGATGATAAAAATAAGATAGAAGTATTCCTTGAGAAGCCTTCAGAAGAGGATCTTCATAAAAATAAAGGAAAGAAATATATCAACTCAGGAATTTATGCATTTAGTAACAAAATATTCGACTTAATACCTCAAAATACTAAATATGACTTCGCAAAACAATTATTTCCGTTGTTGATAGAACAGAATAAACCTTTCTATGGCTATCCGACGACAGAATATTTCAGGGAGATAGGAAGGGTCGAGAAATATGAGCAATTCTTGAAGGAGGTAGAAGGCAAGGACCTTATACTAGCATGAAAAAAGCTATATTCCTTGACAGGGACGGAGTGATAAATACGAACGTTACAATAATCTCTCCTGAACAGCTTGTTATTCTAAACGGAGTTCCGGAAGCGGTCAAGAAAATAAATGACTCAGGATATCTTGCGATCATAGTTACAAACCAGCCAGTTATTGCAAAAGGAATGTGTACGCAAAAGAACATGGAAAAGATACATGATAAGATGAATATGTTGCTTTCAAAGAATGATGCAAAGATTGACGGAATATATATCTGCCCTCATCATCCGGAGAAAGGATTTGAAGGAGAGGTTCCTGAATTAAAATTTGACTGTGACTGCAGAAAACCAAAAGCAGGATTGATACTTAAAGCAATTAAAGATAACAACATAGATCCAAAACAATCATGGATGATCGGAGATTCATACACAGATGTTGAAGCTGGAAGAAGGGCAGGAGTAAAGACTGTATTCCTTACATCAGGAGGAGGTTCCGGCTCGAGAGATAATGAAAGATATAAGGACGTCAAACCAGACATAACTGCAAGAGACCTTCCAGAAGCGCTTAAATCAATCAAGATATAAGGAGAACTAAAATGATAAACAAAAATCTAAATGAAATCGGAATCAAGATATTTGCAGATGGTGCAAATATAAATGACATGATCGTGAAGTACAAAGAAGGCATGGTAGATGGATTCACGACAAATCCTACCCTTATGGCAAAAGCAGGAGTCAAGGACTATAATGAGTTCTTGAAATCAGCGGTAAAAGAGATGCCGAACACAGATATATCTGTTGAAGTATTCTCTGATGAATTCTCAGAGATGAAAGAGCAGGCATTGAAGCTTGTATCATATGGAAAAGATACTATAAGGGTGAAGATACCGATCACAAATACAAGAGGAGAATCATCTTTGCCTTTGATAAGAGAATTATTGAATGAAGGAGTTCGTTTGAATGTCACAGCAATATTGACAAAAGAACAAGTTGACGGACTCAGGGAGATCGTAAACTCCAAAGATGATGTTATAGTTTCTGTTTTCGCAGGAAGAATCCTTGACACAGGAAGAGATCCTATGCCGATAATGAAATATACGGTAAATATATTCAACGGATGTTCGCATGCACAGATTTTATGGGCTTCGACAAGAAGCATACACAACGTCTCTCAGGCAGTCGAAGCTGGATGCGACATAATAACTATGACTTACGATCTTATAGCAAAACTACCTATGAAGGGAAAAGATCTGAAGGAATTATCTCTTGAAACTGTGAAGATGTTCAAGAAAGACGCAGATAATGCAGGTTTCAGATTATGAATAAACCTCGTATTGTCATTACAGGAGTAGCCGGATTCATAGGAAGCAATCTTGCTGAAAGGCTTTTGAAAGAAGGTTATGATGTCGTAGGTATAGACAATCTATCGTACGGAATAAAAGAACAGGTCCCGAAAAATATTGAATTTCACAATATAGATATAAAATCAAAAGAGATACACAAAATATTCAAGAAGGATGATGTTGTTTTCCATTTAGCAGCTAAAAATTCTCTGCTTGACTGCCAGAATGATCCTGTTTCCACGATGGAACAGAATGTCGTAGGCACAGCAAACGTATTTGAAGCCTCGAGACTGGCAAAAGTAAAAAAAGTGATTTATGCCCAATCATCGGTTCTTGAAGAAGGAGATGGCAGATTAAATGGATTCTATGCGATAAGCAAGGCTGTAAATGAGATGCTTGCTAAAGGATTCAATTCGGCATTCGGACTTACTACTGTAGGTATAAGATACTTCAATGTATATGGTCCGAGACAGGATTATAGAAGAACAATACCCCCAATAATGAGCAAATTGATAATAACATTACTTAAGAAAGAACAACCTGTTATTTTTGAAGGGGATGACAAAAACAGAAGAGATTTTGTTTATGTTGATGACGTAAATGATTTTCATATCCTCTGCATTGAAGACGACAGAGTTGATAACAAATTATTCAGGATAGGAAGCGGGCACAACTATTCTATGCAGGAAGTTTATGACAAGATAAAGACACTGATGAGAGTAGATCCTAAACCTATTATTAAGCCGAGACTTAATGGAGATCCTGTAACGGCCACTCTTGCAGACATATCTGAAGCAAAAAAACTTGGATGGGCCCCTAAGACAAATATTGAAGATGGATTAAGGGTTATGGTTGAATACATAAAATCAGAGATGGAAAAGGGAAACATAAAATAATCGTGCATTAAATTAATAAACAGACATGAGTGTTTAGAAAATATGAAGAAAGATAAATTACTCATCATATGCACAGAAGGTGCAGCATACAGGGACATAGTTAACTCAGGAGTTCTTGAGGAATTGTATAATAAAAGAGAGATAATCCTTGTTTGTGCTGACTGGATGATTCCTTTTCTGAAAGACAAGTTCAGAAAAATCCAGTTCGAAAAGGTTTACGAATCTGGAAAAGGCGAGTCATTCATAGATCACATAAGGATGACGAGAGCAATATATGCTCCCTCTGCATATCCCGATGTCAAGACAACAAGCCTAAAGATAAAAAGAGACAGGGACATTAAAAAAACTCCTTTCAGGTTCTATTCGAGAAGACTTATTGCAATTGTATCTAAACCGAAATTCATGCAATCCATTCTAAGATCAGTTTCATGGATTTACAGAAAAAATCAAATAAGAGATTTATTTATAAAAAATAATATCACCGCAGTATTTTCAACAAATATGCTTACTCTCGATCATCTTCCTTACATGGAGTATGCTATAAAGAAGGGCATACCGACTGCTACGTTCATAAGAAGTTGGGATAACCTAACTTCAAAGGGAGTCCCGATGTACACTCCAAATAAATTTTTAGTATGGTCCCCGAAAGAAACTGAAGAATGTGTAAAGTTGCATCATATATCAAAGAAATTAGTCCAAGAAGTCGGTGCCCCTCAGTTCGATCCTTATTTTCAGAACAAGATACCATCAAAAGAGGAATTATTCCATAGACTTAAGCTCCCTCAGCACAGCAGGATAATAGCGTACATAGGCGGAATTCCTCAGAATGTAATGGGATTGACTGCTGAAAATGAAAAAGTCATAGTTGACACGATACTGAAAGGGATTGATCAAGGAAAACTTCCTAATGATGCCATGGTAGTGATAAGGCCTCATCCGGGAGTAAAAGACTGGAAGCAGTATGAAAATTTTGAGAAGCACAAGAACGTAAGGATAAATTATCCTGATTGGTATCTGAAAGGAAAAGATCCTCCGAAAAGCTGGAATCCTAACTGGGACGATCACTTATTCATGGGTTCGTTGATGAAATATTCATCAGTTGTTGTAACGCCTTTTCAGATTGCGTTTTTAATTCTTGGCTAAAC
>CAZNFC010000009.1:0-19537 GCA_964572885.1 uncultured Methanosarcinales archaeon | reverse complement strand
ATGCTTTTGAACATTATTTGATTATTCCTTCGAGTGTTTATATAGCTTTTCCCTTATCAGCTTCATCATCTCTTCTTCATGTCCTGCTCCTATGACAGCCAATATCTTATCATCAGGATATCTCAATATCAAATGAGCTATATTATTTGCCATCACTTCATTCCTTTCTGCAACAATCACTTTGTAGAAATTAGGATATCTTTCTTTCGTATGCTCCAATATCTTTCTTATCGTCTCTTTATCAGGAACTTTGCTCAGATCTGTGTCTTTTAATTTGTATTTTTTCATCTGTTTTTTTGGAGCAACTATTCCAAGCAGAATATCTATGACAAAATTCCATTTTTCTTTCCAGGTTATCGATTCAGAAAACCTTTTTAGCGTCTTTGTTATGTGCTGGTCTATCAAAGCAATCTTTATATTATGCTCTTTCGCGAGATTTACTGCGGTTTTCATCTCTGAACCGAGCTCGACATTCACGACTTTGCCTATTTTTGTCTCAATCCAGCCTACTATGGCCGCGAAAAGCATGCCTTTTATCCCTACTCCTCTGATGAATAACTTTCTCTTTCCCTTATGCAGCAAAGCTTCCAGTCTGTCTTTATCGAGCTCAAGGGCGATAATGGAAGGTTTCTCCTTTTCAATAGTTTCTCTTACAAGCTTCACGCTATCTGCCGAAACATGAGAACTTCCTATAAGAGTAAGGTTGTTGTAGTGCATATTTATGTTTAAAAGGCCTCTATAGGCTGTAGAACAGAAAACTATTTAAATATTCTTCCTCACAAATTATTATAACCCAACATGGAGGCTATTAGACATGCTTAAAATAAGAAAAGTTAGTGAAATTTACGGTATGAGGGTCTTCACAGATTCTGGAGACTATTTCGGCGACGTTGAAGAAGCCGTTTTGACACAGACAAAGATTCAAGGATGGAGAATTAGGTCCACAAAGAATTCATTTTTGTCAAAGATTCTTGGTTCAGCTAAGGGAGTCATCGTTCCGCATAATTTAGTGACAAATATCGGCGACGTTATGATAATCTCAAGAAATGCAGTTCCCGCTTTCAAGGACGACGAGACTGCTTAATTTTTTATTTTATCTTCTAAATTTTTTTGATTAATATAAAAATCATAAACATTTAAATACATCAATTAAAGTATAAGAATAAATGAAATACATATCAATCTTACTCATTCTTTCATTATTTCTTGTTGCGTGTGCACAGCAGAGTGCAACAACCACAAACGGAGCATTAGAAGTAAAGACAAAGATTCTCCCAAATTTTGAATCTGGAAAAAGATCAACTTTCAAGGTAACAGTTGAAGGAGGAACTCCTCCATATCAATTCAGCATAGCAGGTTCACTTCCTAATGGAGTAGTATTGGGTCCAGACGGAACGATAGGAGGAGATATAACATTAGATCCGGGAAGTTCAGCAAAGACTTATCCAGGATTCAGCTTAGTCGTCACAGATTCCAAGGGAACAGTCGTAAAACAACCATTAGCAATCACTGTAGTCGAACCAAGTATTTCAATAAACACGGTAGAAGCTCATTGTATTGTAAACGTAAAATGTGATGAGCCTATCGCAACAGCAGAAGGAGGAGAGGAGCCTTATACTTTCCAGTCTGATACATTCGCAGAAGGAGCTCCGCCTTTAGGGATGATTGTAGATGTCAACGGACATATCTTAGGAACATCAAAAACTACAGGGACATGGAATATTGGAGTCTGCGCAAAGGATCTAAAAGGAAATTCAAAATGCAGTCATGCGACAGTCATTGTAGAATCAGGAACATGGAAAGGAAAATATTCTGAATCTGATGATGTAGCTGACTGCTCAAGCAGGAACGAGGGAACATTGACATGGACGATAAAAATGGACAAAGACTCATTCTCAGGAGGTGTACTGGATGAAGGAACGACAGTATCTTCAAACTGTGAAGGAACAGGTTCAACCTATTCATTTGAGGGAACAGTCACAGGAACCATATCAGGAACTGAGATATCAGGAGTGATGGACTTCAGCGGTTCAGGGACAACATCAAAATTCCCATTCTCAGGGACAATAACCGATGATATCATCTCAGCCACATACACAGGGCAGGACAATCACGATGGAGTTATAGAAACTTTCAAAGGAAGCTTTACATTGAATAAGAAATAAAAATAATTTAATTCAACTAAAATGTTTTTTTGACTTCAGCAACATTGACAGTGACTCTTTTTTGGTCTCCATCAATTAAGTCATCTATCCTATCTTCAACACTTTGGACACTTACATAAATTCCAGCTTCCTGTCTCTTTCTTTTATTTTTCAATTCGATTAGATCATACCAAGACAATAACTTCTTCATCTGACCTATGCTCAGGTCATCCCTTGCCAAATAGGGAAGTTCAGGATCCCATGGGTCCCTGTCATGGATATCTGTCGGGACAGAAATCAATGTCCTGACTATATCCGTGTAATCTACAGTCTTTTTCTCTATGATCGAACCTTCAACCACTTCACCTGATTTTTTGGTCTGTGTGACTTTCTTGCCATCTTCCGGAGCTCCTTTCGCTGCTGCGTCTTTGAATAGTTTTACATATTTTTCTTCAGCTTTCAATGCAGTCTGTAACGCAACCCATAACACCATCGTATTTCCGGAAAGCTGATCATAAGCTCCTCTTGGCACGAGTAATTTATCTTTTGGCTGCTGATAATCTCCAACAGGCTTTATTACACATTTTAATGCAGGATTTAAATTTCCACTGAGAATAATGTTGAATTCTTCCAATAAATGACTTCCTAATATGTATGGCTCATCTCCTTCGAGAATAACATTGATTAAGTCGCTTCCTCTTGTAGATAAATAAGTAATTCCCTGTAATTTTGATTCCATTCCTGCAAGAACATCTGCATATGGAGTTTTGCTGTATCTTAACTGGAACTGCACGTCGGCAAGCTTTATGTCACCAACTTTTAATTCCCTGTCGGCTTTTTTGTCATCCATCCTGAATGGATTTACCCTGAATTTTCTTTTGATGAGCTTCTGGATTCTTTCTTCAAGCAAAGTCATCTGCTCAACATTATGTTTCGCTCTTTCAAAATCAAGGGCTTCTTTTGAGACATTGATATTCAGAACGGTGTCTTTATCGAACTCAGGACCAAGCCTGGGAAGGCCTACTAGTCTTAGTTGTTCCTCTACAGCTGCCATGATATAGCAAAGACGAATGATTATTTATACCTTTGGAAATATTTAAGAATTGAGAACCTTCTTTATCTCTTCTTCTGTCGTGAATTCTACTGATTCTGACATCGTCCTTAATCCCTGTTCTAAAGCTTCTTTTTCAGAGATCATGTTATGTGTATATGGGCTCAAACTTAATACTTTATCTGTTTTTGAGAATGGGTTGACAAAACAAATAGTGAACATCTTTCCAAGACCTACAAAGAACTCCCAGTTCTTTATCAATGCATTGAAATTCTCTTTTGTATGAAAGCATACAAATGTTTTCCTGTGTTCATATCCTTTTCCTGATAATTTGTTCAGGTCCTTGAGGTAAGGTTCTATGAAGAATTTTTGCTCGTAATCATTTCTCTTCACGACAAAACTTGTCTCTTCTTCAGTAACTGATATTATTTTCTTAGAGATCAAATCTTTATTTTTTACATATCTGACCATCCATTCCTTAAGAAAGCTTATTTCTGTCATAGAAGGATGTCCAAGAACAATATTTAAAAAGGTTTTTAGTCATTACAAAATCATTACACGTCATCCATTCTGTCAAGTTCTCTTAGCAATTCATCTGCATCGTTAGGAAGATTATATATTATGTCTCCCTTGCCGCAATTAGGGCAAAGTCTCGGCCCTCTGAAGTCAAGACCTCTGCTGAACTTGTATCTGCATGTTTTGCATGTATAAACGACCTTTTTCCTTGGAATATTGTCTACAGGTCTTGAGAAGCTTTGAGGCGTTATTTTTAGATTTATGCCCCCATTCTGCTTAGAATAACAACTCTCGCAGATTAATCCAGCTCCGTCTTTTGAATACCTCATGCTGGGTAAAGGTACTCTTGTCCTGCAAGCATTGCATGATAATTCGGCTGCCATGCAAACACACTATTAATTTAATATTTAAAGATAGTTATTTTGCAGAATACATCCTTTTAAAGCAAACATATAAAAACGAATATTTGAGAATAAAATCATGCTCAAGGAATGGTTAAACGATAAGTACTTGGATAACAAGGAAACAGCTAAATTAAGGGAGATTTTCTTAAATAACAAGCCATTTCCATACATAGAATTGGTCGGATTGCTAAAAAAAGAGAAAATAGACCCACTCATTAAGGCGATATCTAAAGAGAGTTTTGTCCAAAAGGAGTCTGATCTATTCAAGTTCAGCCAGACTAATGATTTCATATCGACTGAAAACAAAGAATTAAGGAAATTCAGGGACTTTCTTGCTTCAAAGGAATTCATCTCTTTCATGCAGAAGATAACGGATGAAAGACTAAAGACTGGAAAGATAGACTGCAACGGAAGCCTGTATCAAGACACCGATTTTCTTCTTCCTCATGATGACCAATTAGAAGGAAGGAAAATCGCTTTCATTTACTATCTGACAACTTTATATGATAAAGATGGAGGAGAGCTGTCTTTGCTTGATTCAAAATCTGTTAAAGTTGTTAATAAAATAAAACCAAAACTGAATTCATTCGCATTCTTCAAGGTTTCTGATATTTCATTTCATCAGGTGGAAGAAGTAATCGGAGACAAACAAAGGATAACGATTAACGGATGGTTCCATGATAAATAAAGATTACTTGAAACAGGAGAATATATCTAAGATTAAAGAGATATTCAATAGAGATTCAAGCATACAACTGCATGATTTTTTCATTCCTGAATTATACCGACAGATGAGAAATGATGTTATGAAACTAAAGTTCAACAAGTCTTATTTGGCGACATCTCATTCATATTCAGAAGCCGATTTCAATGTAATTCCTAAAGAAGTCATCGATTTCATCTCAAAAATAATCAATAAGAAAATAAATAAGTTAAATCTAAAGGCATTGCTTCTTTCCTGGAAGGATTACATTATAATCAATGATAAGCAAAAAGAAAAATCAGGATTTGATATTATCTTTGATTTGACTGACAACTGGGATGAAAAATCAGGAGGTTCTGTCGTTTATGTTGACGGATCAGGAGAATACACAAGAATCCCTCCCAAAGGAAATACATTATTGATTGCTGAAAGGAAAAAGGGAACGCATAAATTCATTCAGTATATGAATCATTATTCTAAAAACAAGAAAAGATATCTGATTATCGCAGCATTGAGCTAACTTTTTCCAACATTCAATTCTTTTACTATTTCTTCAAGCCATTTCTTGTGTTTCTTTTCCAGATTGCCTTTTTGTATTACATTTACTTTCTTATCCGAACTGAGAATGGTTACTACAATATGCGTGTAAGCAAAATGAAATTTATCATACTTGTGTACCGAATCAGTAGATGATACATAAACCTCATACTGATCCTTTGATTTTTTATTGTAATTTATTATTATCTGAGTCATGACAGAACTTATTACGACTCATATATAAATTTATAAGAAATTAATCGTTATCCACTCTTGGAGCTAAAATAAAGCTAAGCATAACCTTATCGATTGCTTTGAATTCCAGCTGCAACGGATAATTCTTGTCGAATTCAATCTTGACTTCATCTGCTATCTTAGATGCAGAAATCATTTTCTTAAGATATTCAACAGAATATTTTGCCATTACTGCATCTTTGGTTGTAGAGTCAATTCTTGTCTTATCATCAGGAATTATGTCAATCTCGGCCTTGCTCAAGTCTCCTTCAGCCACAATCCTCATGCTATGGGGAGAACCTTCGAAGGTTACTGATTCTGCAACAATACCTACATCTTCTATCGCATCACTCAATATTGCTGCAGTTGTTTTAATTGATATAGGGAACTTAAGATCCGGCCTTTTCTTCTCCTTTTCTTCTATGTCAATCAAAGGCAGCGAGAATTTTCTTGTCGTATCGCTTTTCAACGTTACTTCAAGTTTTCCTTCTCCTAAGCTTAAAGTAAGCACATCATTTGGTTTTGCTCTTCTTAAAATCTGTTTAAGATTGTTAAGATTTATTGAGATATTTACAGGCTTGTCAAGATGATATTCTGAGAAACAGCTTGACAGGAGTTTGAAAACAACCATTGCGACATTTGCAGGATCCATCGCAATCATCTCAAGTCCTTCAGGCTTGACCTTGAAAGTAGCTTCATTAACAAGTTCAGAAATAACAGCTATGCTGTCTTTGAAATACCTGACTTCAGATAACGTTAACTTCATCTAAATTCCCCCATTGAAATATATGTTGTAACCTCATATTTAAAGGTTTTGTAAGTAAAATATGTGGGAGGCAGGGTTCGAACCTGCGAAGGCACTAAGCCAACAGCTCTTGAGGCTGTCACGTTTGACCACTTCGCTACTCCCACGCTAACTTTCCTAAGAAAAAAGATGATATTTAAACTTATCTGGATTATAATGAACTCAATTTCTCTTCAATATCGGCAAGTTCCTGCTCTATCTTCTTTATCTCTTTTACAGGCTTTTCAGTTTCATGAGTTTTGACCTGTTTTCTTACGTCTTTAATCCCTGCTTTTGGGAGCATTCTTTTCAATTCAGAAACTAAAGCTTTGGTATTATCAAGATCATTTCTGAAAGAATTTACAAGATGACTTCTTTTCTCCCTTACTTTCCTGAAATCTTCATATCCTTGCAGGACCTGCAGAACTTCTCTTGTATTTTCAAGAAGCATCCTTCTTATCTGCCTGGGATTTCCCATCTTGATGAAATAATCTTCTTTAGCCATGTTTATTCTTCATTCATTAGATCGGATTCAATATTATCAAGTTTTGCCTGTACAGAATTCAAATCAGATGCCCACTTCTGTATCGTGATGTCTTCTTCCTGCTTCAATATATTTATGTTTTCCAGATTAGCCTGGGCTTCTTTTAATTTCTTCCTTATTATCGCCAAAGTTGACATTATTGTGTCAAACTTGTCAACTTTGATGAATGTCGATTTTTCTCCGTCCATTTTCTCCTCCAAATAATGAATTTTCTATGAACATAAGTTTTTTGCCTACATCTTCCAGATTGTCCTGGATCGAATCTATTTTTGTATTTCTTGAGTCTTTCAAATCAATAACTTTGCTTATTTCTGAATCAATATTATCGAACTCTGAGTTCACATCATTGATGCCAAGCAATATTCCTTTGTACTTGTCCATCTTAAGGAATTTCTCTGCAGGCATGATCTGAGGCCTTTTCACAGGCTCTTCTCTTTTTGGCATATCTATTGAAATAGGGATTTGGATACTTTGTATAGGGGCGCTTTCCTGCAATGTCGGTAATTCATCAGGGATGCCGTCTTCTGGCAACAAGGTAATCTCATCCACTCCTTTAGAGCTTGAGATAGGCGCGAGTTTCGTAGTATTTCTTTCCTTAAATGGCCACATTTCCTGTTACCCCCCTACAAGTACGATGGTTTTAGAGCATATAAAAGGTTTTATGAGTATTTTTAAATAGTGACAACTATGGTTTTTCTATGTTTTGGAGAATACTGGCGGTGATGTTTCTTCTTTCATTGACGCAGACTTATGCGGTAGTGATAAATGAGATAATGTACAATCCGATTCCATCTGGTCTTGAATGGGTCGAAATATACAACAACGAGTCTTTTCCTGTCAATCTAAGTGGATGGAAATTATTCGACAGCTCAAATAAAACAATTAAGCATGTGACATCAGATTATATATCTTCAAGCGGATTTGCAATAATCACAGAAAACTCTTCTTTATTCATTTCAAATCATTCCATGTTTAATGGAACTATATTTCAAGTTTCATCCTTATCTTTAAGCAACACGGGAGAAACTATAAGGCTTCTTAATAAATCTGGAAAATTAATCGATGAAGTAAATTATTCGAGCGACTGGGGAGGCTCTTCAAATTATTCTCTTGAACTTGTAAATTACTCTCAAAATAATGATGTCGGAGGAAACTGGAGAACATCATTGAATGCAGGAGGAACTCCTGGAGAGGAAAACAGCGTATTCGGAATTTCATCAGCAAATTACAAAGGACTGAGCATATCAGAATTCATACCTGATCCATTAGGAGATGACAATGCTCCTGCTCCAAATGGAGAGTGGATAGAGATATTTAATTCAGGAAATAAAAAAATAGATTTGAAATGGTCTTTTTTCAAGGATTTAGCCGGGCATACTTTAGTCATCTCAGATACAACTACATCAGGAACGACTGTGATTGAGCCGAATAAATTCCTTGTTGTCTATGCGAACGGATTTTCAGGACTTATGAATAACAACGGTCCAGAAGAACTTAAATTCTATGATGCAAATGAAAGTCTTATAGATTCTGTATCTTATCAGGATTCGACTGAAGGTAGTTCATGGGCAAAAGTAGATAACTTCTGGCAGAAAACAAAGCCTACCCCGGGAAGCCAGAACATAGATTACAGCAGGGTAAAAGCCTCAAATATCGACATATCGAATATACTTGACATGGGTTCTGACAAAAAAGCAAAATTTGGACAGGTAATAAGAGTCAAGCTGAATGTTTACAAAGGAGATACCACAAAAAACAGCATAAGCGTTTATGCTGAAGGAAAAGAAAAGATAAGCAAGGAAGCATCAGCAAGCCTTTACACAGATTATCAGAATTATTCGCTTACAATTCCTTTGCAATTATTTCCTAATTGTGATGGAAAATTGCATGAAGGAAAATATAATGTCAAAGTCGAAGGGTTGGAAGTCACAGATGAAAAATCAATAGATGTGGAGGGAAATATTGACAATCTATGCCAGAAAGTGGAAGTTGAGAACACATCTGGCGGAAAATTCAGTTATAATCTACTAAGTTACCCTGATTCAGTGATTCCAAATCAGGAATTTTCTTCAAAAGTAGAAATCAAAGGAGATGGCAAATCACATGATCTGGAAATATGGAGTTATGTTTACAAAGGTTCGACGAGCATCTCAGGAGATAAAGAATCAAATAAGCAGATAGTAAGTCTTCCTCCAGACAGCTCAATAATCGTTGACTTAAAGAATAAAGTAGAGACTGTTGATCCGGGAGCATACAAATTAAAGATAAAGATCAAAAAAGATGACCAGAAAACATCAAAAGAGATAACTTCAGATATAAATGTCGAAGAATCCCATCCCAAGGAAACTGATACTGTCCATATAATTACAAAAGAACAGAAGCCATATTCTTTGTCAACAATAATATTTGAATCATCGCAGAGAAAAGCAGAAAAAATAATCCCTTATGCGATCGCTTCAGTGATGTCTGCCACAGTCATCTTTTCAATACTATTAAACAAAGGCTTCATTCCATAGGAAGCTTTTTAAATGATGTAGGTACATAAATCATGAGGAAAAATGGGGTTGTTCGACTTCAAAAAGCAGGATAAGAAAAAGGAGTCTTCTGATAAAAAAGAAGCTTTTGAGATAGGGAAAACGGGGTTGATATTCAATGCTAAGATACAGGTTCTCACCAATTCAAAGGAATATGCCGAAGAATTGTCAAAAAAATATGTAGAAAATATAACCCAGGCAGAAGACGAGAAACATAATAGAAAATATCATATTATCTCAAAGAAAATAGAGAAACCTAAAAAATTAAAGACGGCTGATAAACAAAAGGACGAAAAAGGTTCTGTATTTAAGTTTGATCTTGATCTTGATATAGGTATAAAAAACAGATCATATCTTTTCGACTTCTGTTTCGATTATCTTCCTTTCTTTGTGGAAGTCACAAGTCCCATGATCATTGATTTTACCGCTTCAGACCTGACAAATTATGTATCGAGCATACAGGCAACGATACACAAGATAGATGAGGCATTGAAAGAAGCAAATCTCAAATATCAAAATATGAGCAAGAGCATGGTTAGAATGTTAAGAAACAATATTTTGCTTTCCTTAAAAGAAAAAGACAAGACTTTGAAGGAGATATCAAAGAATGTTGGAATTGATGAAGAACAGATAAAGTCTTTTGTGGAAAATATGGTGAATGATCATGAGATTAAACTTAAAGGAGGGAAATATTCAGTAAAATGAGCGAATTACTGAAAAAAGTGGAAGCTATATTGTTTGCAGTAGGCAGAGCCATTTCTGAGAGGGAAATATCCGAACTGGCAGAAGCTTCTGTCTCAGATGTTCATCATGCATTAGTCGAATTAAAGAAGCAGTACGAATCAAGAGAATCTCCATTGCTTGTAATCGAACAGGGAGATTCATGGAAGCTTACTGTCCATGAAAAACACCTAAGAGTTGTCCAGAAAATAAACCCACATACTGAATTAGGGAAGTCTATTTTAGAGACACTTGCTGTGATTGCTTGGAAACAGCCAGCTACACAATCAGAAATTATAAAAATAAGGACAAATAAAGCATACGAGCATATAGAAGAGCTGGAAAAGCAGGGATTTATCGCAAAAGTAAAACATGGAAGGACATTTTTGCTCAAAGTCACAGGAAAATTCTTTGATTATTTTGATCTTCCTGGAGATAAAGGGGTCAGAGAGATATTCAAGGACGTAAAGGATGTCGGTGAGGCTCAGAGCAAATTAATTGAACATGAAGGTACAGATATTGGTCTTGATACTTATGGAGTCAAAGATGAAGTCAGGTTGGAAAAAGAAAAGAAAGCACATGTTGGGGATTTGGAAGTATTTGAGGATGTAGAAGAACATAAGAAGGAAGAACCTGAAGAAATTGATAGTTTTCTAAAAGAAAATAAAACAAAGCCTGCTCCTCAGGAAGAAGAATTAGTTGAAGAAGAAAAAGAAGAAATATCTGAAGAATCTGAAGAAAGAGCATTAAGTCCAGAATTGGAAGAAATGATCAAAGACAAGAAGAAAAAGAAAGAATAATCCCGACATCATTCGGAATATTTATTTCTATACCACAGGACAACCTCGCGTGAGATATTTAAACAGGAAAATAATAATCTTCTTATGAAATTAATTCAAAGACATGAATTTTTGTTACAATGTCCTTCTTGTCATCATAGGATGAAATATGCGACAGATACTATTTTGTTAGAAGATAAAAGGAAAACTTGTGTATATTGCGGCAAATCATACAAAGTAAAAGAACATATGATTTGATCGTTATTTTCAATATAGAAAATAATAAATAAACTCAACCCGTCAAACACTCTTAAAACACATCTACAGCCTCTGTAAAGCCCTTCTACAAAGCATACTTTTATAAAGAAATAAAGCGTGAAAACTAATGTAATTTAGGGGGCATAAATTGGCTCAGGAAGAACAACCTATACAGAAGATTGTAGTCAGGGAAATAGAAGATGAAGTAGTCCAATCTTACATGAATTACGCCATGTCTGTAATTGTAGGCAGAGCACTGCCAGACGTAAGAGATGGCCTAAAACCGGTTCATAGACGTATTCTTTATTCAATGCATGAAATAGGGTTAAAACACTCTGCAAAGTTCAAGAAATCAGCTACTGTAGTAGGAGATGTTCTTGGTAAATATCATCCTCATGGTGATGTAGCAGTCTATGATTCGATGGTAAGGATGGCGCAGGATTGGTCGCTAAGATATCCTTTAGTCCATGGTCAAGGAAATTACGGAAATATTGACGGAGATTCTGCAGCAGCTTACAGGTACACTGAAGCAAAATTGAATATAATCGCGGAAGAAATGCTTGCAGACATAGAAAAAGAAACAGTCGATATGACTCCAAATTTTGATGGATCATTGAAAGAGCCTTCTGTCCTTCCATCAAGAATTCCAAATCTTTTGATAAATGGATCTTCAGGAATCGCAGTAGGCATGGCGACAAACATGCCGCCTCATAATCTTTCTGAAGTATCTGATGCCGCAATAGCGTTGATTGATAATCCTATTTTTTCTTCTTTTGATCTTATGCATCATGTCAAAGGGCCGGATTTCCCGACAGGAGGAACAATCATAGGAAGATCAGGAATAAGAGCAGCATACGGAACAGGAAGAGGTTCTGTTGTCATAAGAGCAAAAACAGAGATTGAAGTAAAAGCAGGAAGACAGAGAATAATCGTAAATGAGATCCCATATCAATTGAATAAGACTTCTTTGATCGAACAGATTGCGGATCTAGTAAGAGACAAAATAATCCCCGGAATCTCTGATTTGAGAGATGAATCAGACAGGGACGGAATGAGGATCGTGATAGAACTTAAGAAAGATTCAAATCCTGAAGTCGTCCTGAATCAATTATTCAAGCATTCGGCATTGGAAACATCATTCGGAATAATAAATCTTGCAATCGTGAATGGGGAGCCAAAGGTACTGAATCTAAAAGAATTATTGACAAATTATATTCTTCACAGAAAAGATGTTATCACAAGAAGAACAGCATTTGAACTCAGAAAAACAGAAGCAAGACTTCATATCCTTGCAGGTTTAATCACTGCATTGATCAATATTGATGATGTTGTCAGGAAGATAAAACAGTCAAGAGGAACAAAAGAAGCGACAGATATGCTTATCTCACATTACAGTCTGTCTGAAACCCAGGCAAAAGAGATACTGGAGATGAAATTACAGAAATTATCTTCCTTAGAGCAGGAAAAGATAAGACAGGAAGATTTTGAATTAAAGAAATATGCCGCAGAACTCAAAGAAATATTGCAAAGCGAGCATAAAGTTCTTCAGATAATAAAAAAAGATTTAGTAGAAATAAAAGAGAAATACGGCGATGAAAGAAAGACAGACATTGTCGAAGGAGAAGCAGAGGAATTCCAAGAACAAAGTCTAATAGTGAAGCAGGATGTAGCTGTCACAATCTCTCATGCAGGATATGTAAAAAGAATCCCTGCTGATACATACAAGGCACAGAAGAGAGGAGGAAAAGGAGTGATTGCTACAGGAACAAGAGAGGAAGATTATGTCGAGGATTTATTCATAGCAAACACTCATTCGTATCTATTGTTTTTCACGAACTTAGGACAGGTCCACTGGCTCAAGGTATATGAGATTCCTGAAGGAAGCAGACAGGCGAAAGGAAAAGCCATTGTCAATCTGCTGAACCTGAAAGAAGGAGAGAAAGTTTCTGCTTTCATACCTGTTGATAATTTTGATGACCAGCATTATCTTGTTCTTGCTACAAAGAATGGCACAATAAAGAAAACAAATCTTATGGAATATTCAAGACCAAGACAAGGCGGAATAAAAGGAATAGTCCTTGAAGAAGGGGATGAATTGATAGGGGCAAAATTAACAGACGGCAAAAAAGAGATTATGCTTGTGACTAAAAACGGATTGGCTGCAAGATTCAATGAAGAGGACGCAAGGTCGATAGGAAGGACTTCAAAAGGAGTTTGCGGAATTTCATTGAAAGATAAAGATGAGGTTGTTTCTTTGCTTATATGCGAGCCTGGAAAGACTATATTCACAATAACAAAGAACGGATATGGAAAAAGAAGCGAAGTTGATGAATACAGATTGATTGGAAGAGGTGGTGTAGGTGTGATCAACATACAATGCTCCGACAGGAATGGAAGCGTAGTCACTTCGTTATGTGTAGATAATAATGATGAACTCATGATAATGAGCAGGAATGGAATCACAATAAGGACTCCTGCTCAAGGAATAAGCGTGATAGGTAGAAACACACAGGGAGTAAAGATGATGAAGCTTGAAGAAGGGGATGAAGTCGTTTCTGCTACAAAAATAGCTCCTGAAAGCGAATAATTTCTTAACGAAAGCCTTATATAAAAGTTTCAGACTTGCAAATCTATGTTCGACCATACTGAATATCAATTGGAAAGATTTGGAAATGCATATCAGGCAGTTTTAGGCACAAGAGTATCACAGATACACATGTTCAATGAGAAACCCATGGTATTTAATCATAAATTAGACAGAAGTTATGGAGGAGTTTTCCCTATGACCTGCATGTGTCCAAACTGCATAAAATCAGAAGACTATCTTGTGAGAGGGGAGAAAGTATTCATGATAATTCCTTCGGATAAGAGCACTCCTGCATTGATAAGAAGGAAATGCATAATTCCGTTCATTTTTGATCATTTAGAGCATATGGTCGCAAATGCATAGAAAGTATTTTAAAACTTGTTTTCTGATTCAATTTCATGAAGGCGTTTGCAGTCACAAATCCTGGACTCGAGGAATATTCAGCTCAGGAAGTTGAAGATCTCATTAAAGTAAAGGCGAGGACAGAGAAATCCATTGTCTTATTTGAAGCTTCTGAAGAAAAATTAGCATATTTGTGCTACAGAGGGCAGTCTTTCATAAAAGTCTGTACATTATTTGAGAAGATAAAATTAAGCTCATTGGATGATATGAAGGAAGTGAAGACCAATTTCACAAAAATTATCCCCAAAGGAAAGACTTTCAGAGTCAAGTTTGCAAGACAAGGCAAAGTCGAGTTAAGCTCTCAGGAAGTTGAACCGGCTCTTGGAGAAATCATATTCAATCAGTTCAAAGGAAAGATAAAAGTTTCTATGGACAATCCGGATTATATTGTTTATATCTACTGCTTTGATAATGACGCTTACATAGGAATAGATTATGCCGGATTTGATCTAAGCAAGAGAGACTACAGAGTTTTTGCAAATCCAAAATCCTTTCATGCAAATATAGCTTATTCATTGCTGAGGATTGCTGGCTTAAAAGATAAAGATGTACTAGTTGATCCATTCTGCTTATCAGGGGAGATTGGGATAGAAGCTGCTTTGTTTTTATCAAGAAAATCACCTCATTTCTATTCGAAACAAAAGTTCGCTTTTAATAAGTTTATGAAGTTCAATTTTGAGAAAGTGGATAAGGAGATTAGAAAGTCAAAAGGAAGGATTGTTCTGGCATCTCCAGCAATGAATGATGTCCGTGCAGCACAAAAAAACTCAAAGATTGCTTCGGTCGAGAAATCAATCGAATTTACAAGGCAGGATATAGAATGGATTGACTTTAAGTTCAAGAAAAAAGAATCAGTCGATAAGATCGTGACTCAGATGCAATGTCCGAGCTCAAATGTTCCTGAACATTTATTAAAGAAAACTTATGAGGATTTCTTTTTTCAAATTAAATATCTTCTCAATAAGAAAGGTAGAGTCGTAGTCATGGGAAAGAATCTCGATTATTTCAAGAAAGTTGCAAAAGGAGTCAAGTTATTAAAAGAAATCAAATTTAAGAATGGCCAGGAAGAAATGGAAATAGCTGTTTTTACTAAATAATCATTTTTTATACTTAGATTGTTGCATTTGTGTTCTCTGCATTTTCTCCTCATATTCTTCTATTTTTCTAAAATATCTAAAAACAAAACCGCCCACTGTTGTCAAACTTCCGATGCCGATTAAAAGATAAGCTGCACTGTTATTGAGTGTTTTATTAACGTTCTCTCCGTCGTTAAGAAGTAGTAATCCTCCTAATCCTGTCATTACACCGCCTGCGGCGATTATTCCCCAATTTGTTAACTTATCTCCTAGCGACATTTTCCATTCTCAGATTTGAGTTGTTTACTTAAACTTTTCCTATTGCATAAGCTTTATAAATCACCTTTCTAATCTTATATTTGGTAGGATGCATATTTAGCTTCGGAAACGAGGAAAGTCCGCCCACCTAAAAAGGCTAGTGCTGAGAAGCACGTGGAGAAATTCACGGCAACCGCACAGAAACGATACTGGTGTAGAATAAGATGATGGTGTAAAACACCTGATGTTTTTTACAAGACAGATGAAACGGCGAGCCCTGGTTGGTGCAAGTCCATTTGGACGCTTAGTTAAATGCTAAATAGGAGCATCGTTGTATCATACAACACTATAGGTTCCTACAAAAGGCGGCTTATTTGCATCCGACCACTTTATACTCATGGCACAAGATAAAATAAATCTACCGAGTTCAGGCGCAGGCTTGATGAGATATTTCGATGAGTTCAAGTCAAAGATATCTCTGAAACCTCAGGTTGTTTTGGTCATCATAGGCTTAGTCGTGATTCTTGAGATAGTTCTTCATATATACGGAAATTCATTTTTCGGGTTGTGAAATCAATGTTACCCGGAATGAATCCAAAACAGATGCAGCAGATGATGAAGAAGATGGGAATCCATCAGGAAGAGATAGATGCAACTGAAGTCATCATCCGAACAACAACAGGAGACATCATAATAAAAGATCCTAAAGTCTCTAAAGTGAATATGATGGGGCAGACGACATATCAGGTAGTAGGCAATGAAGAGAAAGCTTCTGCAGAGATAAGCGAAGATGATGTCGAGATGGTTGCTGACCAGGCAAATGTTTCTTTAGAGTTTGCAAGGGCCGCCCTGGAAGATGCCAATGGAGACCTTGCAGAAGCCATAACCCTTCTAAAGAAGAAGTAACGTTTAAATATTAAGCTTCCATACCTATCTAAATGGGCATGTTTTCGCAGCTTAAGCAAAGTTCTGTCAAAAATATACAGATGGCAAACTATCTTCTGTCAACAACTTATCCGATGATCAGGGAGCCAAAAACACTGCTTTCAATATCAAATCATATACTTTCATCATTCATCTCGACCGTTTCTTTGCTGTTGTATTTTGAGAGGCAAAATAAGACAATACCCCCATATCACGATACAAACGAATCAAAGATAAACTGCTTCAAGCAGAATCTGGTCAAAAAATATAAATTTGAAGAATATCTGATGTTGATCGAAAGATTAGTGAATCTTTCAAAGGAGCATAAGAATGCTTCGATAGAATTCTCAAGAGACAGAAAATATGTGATATGTGCTGACCAGTTCAGCAGCATCAATACGATATCAGAACAGGATGTCAAGAATTATATCAAAAAAGCAAAAGAGTTCTATGCAAAAGTCGAAGGTGTTATTCCGAATGAATGAGCACTTAGAGCAGGCAATCGATGAGCTTAAAAGAGCTGACCACATGATCTTTGTCAGCCTGAAATATACAAGGACAGTCGATGTCATAAGAAATATCGTCGAAAGACTGA
This sequence comes from uncultured Methanosarcinales archaeon, assembly GCA_964572885.1. Taxonomy (GTDB): domain Archaea; phylum Nanobdellota; class Nanobdellia; order Woesearchaeales; family UBA10107; genus UBA10107. The sequence continues at coordinate 2,487 of CAZNFC010000009.1, read as the reverse complement.
TAACATGTTTTGATTTTACATTTGATTATCTCACTATTTATTTGAAAGATATCAAGAAAATAGATGAGATTCCTCAGGCAAGAACAAAGAAGATTGATGTTTTGAAAGTTTATTTCAAGGATAATCAGGACTTCCAGAATTTCATTGAATTTTATCTGTCATTGAGGAAGATAATAAAAGCGGAATTCACAAGAAGACAGGAATTCAGGAGACATGTGACTATGTCTGCATTAATGGAAGATGGAAAGATTGTCGAGCTGAATATTGATGTCATACATGATTATTATCTTAAGACCAAAGCATTCGTTGACTTTGCAATAAATTTTGTGACTCCAAAAGAACAGTAACCTTTTTATAGCTATATTGCTTGATTCTCATCATGCCGGAACCTATAGAGCAAAGACTTGCAGAGAAAGGATGGTCTAAGGACGAGATATTGAAAGCTTCTGCAATTTTGCACGGAAAAGAGGATCCCGGAAAGATATATTTCCAGAAACAGATGAATCCTGTGGTTTATTGGCTGACATTGATCGTTTCAATAGTTGCAAATATGGTCGTTTCAGTCGTTTTGATACCTTTTTTATTGGCTGTTAAAGAGGTATTGACATTATATTCGATAGTGGCGTTATTAGCAGTTGCTTTTGGATTTTTCTTTAATTTACTTTTGACTGATATTGAGAACGTTGATCCAAGACATCATGTGATCGCAAGCGTATTTATCCCTGCTCTTGCTGTAATCAACATATTTATCGTAATCAATATCACTTCAGCCCTTGATACCGTCTTTTTCGGAGAAGCATTCGCACATAATTCTATCGCTGTTGCCGTCATTTATGTCGTTGCTTTCATTGCGCCTTACTTCATCACAAGGGTAATTGACAGGTTCCATTCTTATCGTTCTGCACAAACCTTATAAATTAACTTTTAAATCTGTTTCTCATGGCGGTTGTAGTGTAACGGCTTAGCATGGGAGCCTGTGGAGCTCTCGGACCGAGTTCAACTCTCGGCGTCCGCCCTTTTCATGCTTATTCTTGAGAATCGCTTATATGGTCTTTAAACGCATTTACAGCCTTTCTAACGGCTCTTTATGGTTTATCTTTGGTATCTGTTCAGGGTGCTTATTTCGCACTTTTTGTTGTTTTCTCAAAGAATAACGCTTTTCAGCATTTGAACTTTGAGATAAATGAGGTTACAGGCTTTGTATTAATAAATCTTGCTCCGCAAAACGAGACTTGAACTCGTTTTATGAGAAACAGAGATTACTTAAATATCTTCAAATCTCAAACAAGAATAAGGTACAGACAAATGAATTCATTTGATAAATATTTGAAAAAAGCGGATGAAGCATGGACTAAACACAGAAATAAAAATCCCAAGAAAAATGTCCATCAAAGAGTCAGAGATAGATTTTATGATTTATATATGTCTTATGGACTTATACAGCAAAATAGAAATTTAGTCATTGTAACTTTATTCCTCGTCTTTGTCACCGTTATATTTTCTACACTTCAATATCACGATAATCATGCATTAGTACAACAACAATTAATCAGCCTTGCACCATATCTAACTATTGTTAGCGATTGTAACGCAGAATCGAATGGCACAATTCATATCCCGACAACAATATACAATTCTGGAGACAGAGCAGGGCATGTAAGTTATGTCTGGCATTGTGGCGATGCGTACTGTCATGATTTTACTAATGGTCAGTTTTCTAAAACCATACCACAAGGCGTTATAATTCCATCAACTATAAGACCACAATCTAGCATGTCATATGGACTCGGCATGACAATAGGTAAAACTAGACCGCCCGAATTTAATGTAACTGCTGAATTTTCATGCGATTCGAAAGATAATTGCCTATTCTCAAATGGAAATACTGCATTTTGTGCTTATGTTCTTGTAAACGGAATATACAAACAGAAGACAGTATTATCGTTAGCTAAGATTGAGTAACCACTATTTTAGTCTTTTTGAAAGCTTCATTATTTCTTGATACATCTCTTCAAATTTTCTTTCAAAAATTAAAGGTTTTTCTAGCATAGATTCTCTTGCATATTCAGCCAGTGTTTTCTTGCCTTTTGCAGAAGCGTTATTTTTGATTCTTTCAAACTGGTCTTGATTGACCCTTACTTGAACATAGCGTGTTTTTGACATTTTCCACTAACTAGTTTTTCTAATTTATAAAACCCATTTACTCGAAAGTTGCGGATTATGGGGTGAAATTAGGCAAAAACACCTCAAATCCGCAACTCTTCCAAAAATTAGAACAGGTTTTCACTCGTAAAAACGACCAATAAAGTGTTTAATTAGTTCTGCTACAGATGTAATATATATTACACTATATATTAAATATGTATCATATAGAATAGAAATGTTTATATATCTGTTCATATTATGTATGAACATGGTAATTCAGCATAAAAATAAAGACAAAGGTAAAGACGACAGATTCAAACGAGTTGCAAGCAGAAGAGTTAA
>CAZNFC010000008.1:0-19722 GCA_964572885.1 uncultured Methanosarcinales archaeon | reverse complement strand
AGAAGTATTCCAGAAAGAATTAGGAAAGAAAATAACAGAAGTTGTTCCTACCATTAAGGAATTAGTTTTCGAGGAGAAAATCGAAAAACAACCTTTAAATACAAGTAAGACGTAAATATAACGAGGTATATTTAACATGGACAGCATAATAAACGCAGCAAAGGAAAGACAGCATTTTGACAGTGATGCAGAATTAGAGCAGTTTCTTTCTAAACAAAGAGCATCAATAAAAGTAATAGGAGTTGGCGGTGGAGGAAACAACACAATCAACAGGATGAGCGAGATAGGAATAAAAGGAGCAGAGACTGTCGCCATAAATACAGACGCGCAGGATTTATTGTACACGACTGCCGACAAGAAATTATTGGTTGGAAAAGAAATCACAAAAGGATTAGGGGCAGGCTCGATACCTAAAGTAGGAGAAGAAGCTGCAAGAGAATCCGAATCAGAAATTAAGAAACTTCTTTCAGATGCAGATATGGTTTTCATAACTTGCGGTCTTGGAGGAGGAACAGGAACTGGAGCCGCTCCTGTTGTTGCAGAAATAGCAAAGAAGATGGGATGCCTTACAGTCGGAGTTGTCACATTACCATTCTCGATGGAAGGAAGCAGAAGATTTGAAAACGCTGTAATTGGTTTAGAAAAATTAGAAAATATCGTTGACACTTTAATAGTGATTCCAAATGATAAATTGCTTGAATTAGCTCCTGATCTGCCGCTGCATACAGCATTTAAAGTTGCTGATGAAATTTTGACAAACGCAGTAAAAGGAATCGCAGAATTAGTAACAAAAGCAGGATTAGTAAATCTTGATTTTGCGGACATAAGGACAGTAATGGGCAACGGAGGAGTTGCATTGATCGGAGTAGGAGAAGCTGAAGGAGACAATAGAGCTCAGGAAGCTGTTGAAAAAGCGATTCATAATCCGCTGCTTGACGTTGACATATCAGGAGCAACCGGAGCATTGATCAATGTCTCAGGCGGATCTGACATGACATTAGACGAAGCAAGAAAGATAGTAGAGACAGTATCAGAATCTCTTGATGAAGATGCAAGAATAATCTGGGGAGCCCAGATTTCGGAAGATTTATCAGGGGTAATCAGGGCATTATTGATTGTAACAGGAGTAAAATCCTCGCAGATATTCGGACCTAAGAGAAAAGTCTCGAAGGAAAAGAAAAGAGAGATCGAAAATCAGCTTGGGATTGATTTCGTCGACTAATGATGGAAGAACAGCAAATAACAAAATTATCAAGGTTGAAGAGATTCTATGCTGAATGCGTAAGGGTCTTGACGATAACAAAAAAACCTAATGCAGTTGAATACAAGACGATCCTAAAGGTTTCCGGAATAGGAATAGCCTTGATTGGAATGGTCGGATTCATCGTGACGATGATAAGGCAGTTCATATTCGGATAATAAAATGGAAGCAGAACAAAAAACAACATCGATATATGCAGTAAGGACTACTGCAAACAGGGAAGACCAGGTAATGGATTTCATATCTTCTAATGTGAAGAAGAAGAAATTAGCAGTCTTTTCTATCATACACCCTCACGGGATGAGAGGTTATATTTTCGTAGAAGCAGCTACAAAATCAGATGCTGAACAGTGCGCATTCGGAGTCCCATACGCAAGAGGAATCCTTCCGAAAGAAGTCCAGATGAAAGAATTAGAGCACATGTTCGAACAGACTCCTGCAGAGATGAACATACAGAAGAATGATATTGTCGAGATCATCTCAGGAACATTGAAGAGAGAACAAGGAAAAGTGCAGAGAGTTGATTCTGTCAAAGGAGAAGTGGTTGTTGTGCTTCTTGATGCAGCAGTCCCTATCCCGATAACATTGAAGATGGATGCTGTCAAAGTCATAAGAAGAGAAGGACAGGAAGAATAATCATCTTCTTCCGTAATTTCTTAAGCTGTCAAAATGCTTTCTTGCTTCGTCTGATTTCTTTGACATCCTTTCTGAGAAATAATTAAGCAATCTGTCATATTGAGGAAGCTGTGTCATTGCAGCCGATGCAAGAGCAGCGATAACTGTCAATTCCATTTTATTTATATTATTCATTTTAGAAGCATAGATAATGTAAGCTTCAAAAGAGAAAGCTCCTATAGGAAAACAATATGTTGTAATCAATCCTGCTCCGTTCAAAATACTAAGTGATTTCGCTTTACCGAAATCATGATGCAATTTATTTAATTTTAACTCTAAATTTCTCATCCTAAGCTCCCGATATATCTCTCCATCTCTTCTTCGTGGCGATTGATTTGTTCTTCTAATTCAAGCGCCATTTTATTTGTTTCCAGTGTTCTCTGTGTTAAATATCTCATCATATTTGTATAAGGTTTGGCGAATAGAACCGCCGGAACGATTAAAGACAAAGCTGCCAATCCATCATCATGAGTATATTCATATACATTAGATACCAATCCGTACAATAAAAAGGACGGCACAGCTATTCCTACTCCTTCAAATATTCCATCAATAAAACTTCCCAGATTAGCCTTGTTTAGCCTACTTTGAAGAACAGTCACTCTATCATGAAGATCCTTTATTTTCTTTCCTACTTCTTCCGGATTTTCCATCAATCATTCCTCATAGAACTTAAATAAAAGCCTTTCTAATCAATTAAATTTTCCAGGGACGCCGTTTGGAGCTTTATATTGTGTTAAATTTTCAGTATAACTTGACTTTGTGTCTCTTTCATCCAAGTAGTCTGCCAGGCGTTTTGCTCCATAAATTAAAATGGTTGTGAAGCAAACTGCAATCATAGCTGCATTTAAAACTCCTTCAACTTTCTGCTCAAGAGTTAGTATTTCCATGATTTTATCGTCTTAATGCTCAATTATAAGCATTACCCAAAACCTTTATAAACCACCCTCAAGTTCAGATTCTTATGGCTAAGCAGACTTTAGAGCTATTGATTCCAGGAGGAAAAGCGTCAGCTGCGCCTCCGGTAGGCCCTACATTGGCTCCTGCAGGATTGAATGTAGCTGAAGTAGTCAAGAAGATAAATGAAAAGACAATCGCTTTCAACGGAATGCAGGTTCCTGTAAAGATAACATTCGATACTTCTGATAAATCATTTGAAATAACAATAGGAACTCCTCCTGCAAGCTCATTATTGAAAGCTGAAGGAAGACTCGAAAAGGGTTCTGGTTCTGCAAAATTAGACAAGGTTGCTGATTTGAGAATCGAACAGATAATCAAGGTTGCAAAAATGAAAGGAGATGCATTAGCAGGAAAAACTTTGAAAGATAAAGTCAAAGAAGTCATAGGAACTTGCGTCTCAATGGGAATACTTGTACAAGGTCTTGATCCTAAAATCGCTGTAAAGAAAGTTGATGAAGGAATGTTTGATAAGGAAATCAAGTTAGAGAAGACTGAATTGACTGCTGAAGACATAAAGCACTTAGAAGCAGAGAAGATAAGATTAGCTGCAGAAGCAGAGAAGAGACACGCTGCAGAAGAAGCCGCTGCAAATCAGATTGCAAAGGAAATGGAAGGAAAGCCTACCGGTCTGATAAAAGCAAAGATGCACGAAGTAGGAATCTCAAAGACAGTAATAGACAAGATACTTGGAACCGGAAAATCAGCAGCAGCCGGTGCTCAACCTGGAGCTCCTGGCGCAAAACCTGCTGCAGCTCCACCTGTTAAGAAATAATTAACTGAATTTAGATTTTAATTTATTAATCTCATTTTTGAAATTAACTACCACATCATTTGCTTCTGGAAATAATGAGCCAAGATCATCAATTACTTGAGGGAGGTATTTTTTAAGTTCAATCTCTTCTTCAGGAGTTTTTTCTTTGTTAATAAGTTCCACTGCTCTATCATTAAAATGAGGCATAAATAAAGCGGATCCACCTTCACCAACATAATTATCAAGCTTGGATAGTTCTATATACTTTATTATGAAGTATGAGAGTTTTACCATTTCTTGCATTGTCATCAAAGTATTAGTAAATTCATTCAAGAAAGTTCTTGCATAAGTAGAGCCAGTTCCGATTGCAATAGGTGCAATTCTTCTACTATTGACGCAATCTTCAATATCCATGCAATGCAATTCTGCTTGATTTCCATTTCTGAATGTAAATAAAACCTGAAGACCTCCTTCTTGAACTTTATCTTTATATCTCTCATTCAATTCAGATAAAACATCTTCACAATCTTCTATAAATTCATCAGTATCTTGATAAGGGGCAACAAGACTGACCTCTTGTTCGGATTTTCCTTCTTTTATCAATTTTTTCTTCAAATCGTTTCTTCTCTCCTCTGCAATTAAAAAAACTTTTGTGACAAATTTATCAAGTAAAGGATTTAAACCCGCACCAGTAAACCCGACACCAAGTGAATCTAGAAAATGAATTTTTTTCTCAATTGAAACATGAATTCCTTCTACAACTTTTTTATCTCCAACAAGAACAACACCATCGCTACAAAGTGCACCAATAATTAATGTCATGTATGCTATATAATTAGCCTACTTAAAAACATATTGTTCTTTATTATAAGTACTTTAATAAGTAGTAAAGTATATAAATAGAGAAGTATAAATATAAGTATAATGTCAGAATTCAAGAGGAAGCTCTACAAAAGAGGAAGTTCGTACGAAACTACAATCCCTATGCCGTTATTGTTCGCTTTGGACAAGTCAAAGAAGCATAATGTCGCATTCAAGTTCGACAAAAATTCTGGCAGATGGTACATAGAATTTGAGGTAAGAAAATGAAATTAACATTCCACGGCGGTGCAAAAGAAGTCGGAAGATCATGTATTGAAGTACAAACTTCAAAAGCAAGATTCTTATTGGATGCAGGAGTGAAGTTAGGAGAAGAGACGCAATATCCTGAAGAGATAAGCAAAGTAAGAGATATCGATGCAGTATTCCTTAGTCATCCTCATCTTGATCACTGCGGAGCATTTCCATATTTCCAGAATAAAGGACTGAGATGCAGTATATACACAACTCCTGTGACAAGAGATTTAGTTAAATTGCTCCTAAAAGACTTTTACAAAGTAGAATCATTGAATCATATCCCTTCTTATCCGAAAGAAAGCATATTCAGGGCATTTGATTTATTTAGAAACATAAATCAAAATCAAAAATTAGAGATAAAAAACGCATACATAAAGTTCTTTGACTCAGGACACGTACCAGGAGCTTCTTCAATATACATAGAATCAGATGGAAAACAACTATTTTACTCAGGAGATATAAGATTAAGTGAAACAAGGCTCATGAACGGCGCAGACATCCAACTAAGAGATGTTGATGCATTGATCATGGAAACAACTTACGGAAACAAAGAGCATCCTGACAGGAAAAAAACAGAAAGAGAATTTATTGATAAGGTAAAAGAGACACTAAAAAGAGGTGGAAAAGTTTTCATCCCTGCATTCAGCGTAGGAAGAACACAGGAACTTATTCTTCTGTTACATTCTGAAAAATGGAACGTTCCAGTATATGTTGACGGGATGGGTTCTACAATGACAGATATGATACTTCAGCACCAAGCATGCAAAGATGTCAAAAAACTCCAAGAAGCTGTAAACAAGACTAAATTTGTTCATGGTTCTGAACAGAGAGAAAAAGCTATGCAGAAGCAGGGAATATTTGTAGCTTCTGCAGGGATGATGACAGGAGGAGCAATCATAAACTATCTTAAAGAAGGTCATCAGGATCCAAAGAACTCTATATTGATAACAGGTTACGTTGATGCAGGAACCAATGGAAGGTTGCTTTTAGATGAAGGCTCAATATTCATAGAAGGAAGGAAGACGAAAGTAAAAGCAGAATATCATCAGTATGATTTCTCTGCTCATGCAGGTTTGGATGAACTGAAAGAATTGGTTGTAAACATAAATCCAAAGAAAATAATCTTAGTACATGGAGAAACCGACTCATTGGAAAGCTTTGCTGATTATCTAAGAAAAAAAGGAAAGGAGGTATACATACCAGGAATAGGAGATATAATAAATATTTGAGGTGACAGACATATGAAGCATAAATTCAAGGAATTTTTGGAAGGACTGGACTACAACGAGGTATTGGAGTTCAGCAGACAGCTAAAAGACGGAAAGTCAACGATAAGAGAAGTACTGAGTAATCATATCAATGTTCTTGACAGGATGAACTCAAGAGTGTGCGCAACATGCGGAAATGAATTGAATTCAAGTACAAAGAATCTTGCATTGCACTTCGGGCCTGAAGACTTCAAGAAAAAAGCGAGCTTCTGCGCATTTGACTGCCTTAATTTCTTTACGGATCAATTAAAAGCTATTGAGATGAAAAAAGAGAAGAACGAAAACAGATAGATGGAAAACGACAGTGCATGGACACTAACAACTAAAGAATTATTCACACATTTTAATAGTTCTGACAGCGGATTAACAGATCATGAAGTCACATCAAGACTTCTAAAATACGGTACAAATGAAATAGCAAAAAAGGAAAGGAGACATGGATTAGAGATATTATTCTCTCAATTCAAGAGCCCATTAGTCATCATCCTTATGTTCGCAGCAATCACATCTTATTTCTTGGGAGGAAAAATAGATTCATTAGTCATAATATCGATAGTGATAATAAATTCGATATTAGGATTCTTTCAGGAATACAGGGCAGAAAGGACATTAAGGGAATTAAAGAAACTTGTAAGCCTAAAATGCAAGGTAGTCAGGAATGGACAGCTTACAGTAATTGATGCAAAACATTTAGTACCAGGAGATATAGTTCATTTAGACATAGGAGATATGATCCCTGCAGATATAAGGCTCCTTTCTGTTGATGACATGAGTACAGATGAATCAAGCCTTACAGGAGAATCGAATCCTTCTCCAAAGACAAGCCTGCCTATAAGAGAAAATCGCTCAGTTCCTCAGTATCTTCACAACTTTGCTTTCATGGGAACATCTGTAGCATCCGGTTCAGGTCATGGGATCGTAATCGATACCGGAATGGATACTTTCTTCGGAAAGACTGCAGCATACCTTAAACAAAAAGCGCCGGAAGCTGATTTTCAGAAAAGTGTAAAGAAATTCAGCAATTTCTTGCTGAAAGTGACATTAGCTATAACATTATTCATATTCATAGCAAATGCAATATTAGAAAAAGGAATATTTGACTCATTCCTTTTTGCTATTGCATTAGCCGTCGGAATAACTCCTGAAGTCCTTCCCATAATAATGACAATAACACTTTCTAACGGCGCATTGAAAATGGCGAAAGAGAAAGTAATAACAAAAAAACTATCATCAGTGGAAGATTTCGGAAACATAGACACATTATGCTGCGACAAGACAGGAACACTCACTGAAGGACATATGACATTGATAGATCATATAAATCTGGACGGCAAGAAAGATGACACAGTGGTTCTTTACGGACTTCTCTGCAGTCCTGGGAAAATAAAAGGAAAAAAGAATATTTACGACAATCCTATAAATCAGGCATTATGGGAATCAAAGAAATCAATCGAATTATCAGAGGAAGTGGACAGTTATGAAACCATGGATAAAAATGATTTCGATTATGAAAGAAGAAGATTGAGCGTATTGACAAAGAAAGGTAAGAATAAATTATTCATCTCAAAAGGAGCTCCTGAATCAATAATTAAAGTATGCAGATATGCAGAGATGAAAGGAAAGAAAGTTTCATTGACAGCTCATGTTGCAGCATCAATACATAATACGGTATTGAAATATGAATCCCAGGGGTACACAGTAATCGCAGTATCTGAAAAACAGACAAATAAAGATGAAACGACTAAAGAAGACGAGAAAGACCTGACTTTGATTGGATTTTTGCTTTTCTTAGACCCGCCTAAAGATTCAGTAAAGGAATCTCTGGAGACTCTTCAGAGATTAGGAGTCAATATAAAAGTGATAAGCGGAGACAGCCCCATAATTACAAGAAAAATATGCAATGATGTAGGACTTGATATAACTGATAACAAAGTTATCACAGGAGATGAACTTGAACACATGAACGACAGACAGTTTGAAGAGCATTCAATGAAATATAATGTGTTTGCAAGGATAACTCCCGGACAGAAATACAGGATCGTTTCTTATCTGAACAAAGAAGGACATGTAGTTGGATTCTTAGGGGATGGTGTCAATGACGCTCCTGCACTTAAAGCAGCAGATGTCGGGATATCAGTCGATTCAGCTACAGGAATAGCGAAAGAAGCTGCAGATATAATATTATTGAAGAAAAGCCTTAAAGTGCTTGCAGACGGAATAATAACAGGAAGAAAGACATTCGGAAATATAACTAAATACATATTCAATACGATAAGCGCTAATTACGGGAATATGCTTACTGTCGCATCATCATCTTTATTTCTTAAATTCATACCATTGCTTCCCTCGCAGATATTACTTACGAATTTCGTGACTGATGTTCCTATGCTTGCAGTATCCACGGATAACGTTGATGAAGATCTTTTAAGAAAGCCGAAGAAATGGAATATAAGGATAATATCAAGATTCATGATTTATTTCGGATTGATAAGCTCGATATTCGACTTAGCATTGATACTCCCTCTGATATTTATACTTAATTCAACTCCAGAATTATTAAGGACTTCATGGTTCATTGAGTCAGTTCTTTCTGAATTGATAATAGTGTTCGCTCTAAGGACAAGACAGCCTTTCCTGAAAAGCAAGCCAAGCAGATGGCTCGTAATCTCTTCAATATTGGCTGCAATAGCATCTGTTTTAGTTCCGTTCACAATTTACGGAGCAAGGTTCTTTGGATTCGTTAACGTACCAACATCGATACTTTCCTACATAGCAGTCATACTTCTGGCTTACTTCATAACGGCAGAGATAGCTAAGAAGATGTTCTTCAGAAGGTTTGAGACATAGTTATCCTTAAATATTTCCTGTTATCTTTCTGATATATGGAACAGCAGTTTTTTGAAAAAGTAGTGAAAGAACTCAAGACAGGAAAAGTCAAAGAGATAGATACTCTCAAGAATAGGCTTTCCAAGGAATTCAACTTAAGAAGGATCCCTACAAATATAGAGATTCTTATGAAAGCGAAGAAAAAAGACCTTCCTGAACTAAAGAAATATCTTCTTACTAAGAAAACAAGGACAATTTCGGGTGTAAGTCCTGTTGCAGTCATGACTATGCCGAGTTTCTGCCCTCATGGAAAATGCACTATGTGTCCAGGAGGCCCTGGTTCTGTATTCGGAGATGTTCCGATGTCTTACACAGGTCATGAGCCTGCGACAATGAGAGGAATGAGAGCAGGATATGATTCTTATCTGCAGGTATTCAACAGATTGGAGCAGTACATTATGCTCGGCCATAATGTTGACAAAGTCGAATTGATAATAATGGGAGGGACTTTCCCGGCGACATCAAAAGAATATCAGGAAGGATTCGTCATATACTGTCTTAAGGCGATGAATGACTTCTCCGAATTATTTTTTGAAGATGGAAATCTAGACATAGAAAAATTCAAGGACTTCTTCGAGCTTCCAAAAGACAAAGGAGACGATGATTCACAGAAAAGAGTGCAGGATAAGCTGAAATCATTGAGAGGAATCTCAACATTAGAAAAAGAACAGAAAAGAAATGAGACTGCAAAAGTAAGATGCATAGGGATGACAATAGAGACTAAACCTGACTGGGGACTGCTGAAACATGGAAATGAGATGTTAAGATTAGGCTGCACAAGAGTTGAATTAGGAGTGCAGACTCTTTACGATGATGTTCTTAAGAAAATAAACAGAGGACATACGCTGAAAGATACCATTGAAAGCATAAAAGCATTGAAAAATCTCGGATTCAAGATAAATTATCATTTTATGTTAGGACTGCCTTTGATGACAAGAGAAAAAGACATTGATGCATTGAAAGAATTATTTGAAAATCCTGATTACAGGCCGGATATGCTCAAGATATATCCATGCATGGTAAGTCCAGGAACAGTATTATTCAATCAGATGAAAAGAGGAGAATATAAGCCGATAACGACAGAAGAGGCAGTTGACAGGATTGTCGAAGGAAAAAGATTTGTCCAGCCGTATTGCAGGATAATGAGAGTCCAAAGAGACATTCCTCCTAAATTCATGGCAGCAGGTGTTGATAAAAGCAATCTAAGGCAGTATGTTGATGAAGTCATGAAAGAGAAAGGAGTAGAATGCCTATGCATAAGATGCAGGGAACTTGGAAGACATGATTCAAATGATGAAATCGCTTACAACACAATGATATATGAAGCATCAGAAGGAAAAGAATTTTTCATCTCTGCAGATACGAAAAGACAGGATGCTCTGGTAGGATTTGTAAGATTGAGATATCCTTCAGAATTGTTAAGGCCTGAAATAACTTCTGATTCTGCATTGATAAGAGAGCTTCATGTCTATGGAACAGCTGCAGAACTTGGAGAAGAAGGACAAATACAGCATAAAGGAGTCGGTAAAAAATTGCTTGAAATGGCCGAGAAACAGACAAAGAAAGATGGAAAGAATAAAATTGTAGTGATTTCTGGAATCGGAGTAAGAGAATATTACAGGAAATTAGGATATAGATTAGAAGGGCCTTATATGGTCAAAAATATCTAAGATGATGAGGGTGAATAAATGCTCCATTTTCATAAATCCTCATTGTGTCTGATGGTGATAACGCTCCCCTCATTCCAGTCACAGACAAATTTACGCCGTAAGCATCATCCATACATCCACCCAATCCTTCCAAAAATTCTATTGTCTTGTTCCTAAATTCCAATTTCCTATAGGTTTTAGATTTCTCAACTTTAATGCTTCCCAAAGTTGCAATTATTCCTTTTAGAGATTCTCTCTTGACATCCTTGGAAGCATCAGAAATTATCTCAGGAAAGATACTGACTGGCTTGTCTCCGAGAGGAAATGCTGCATACCTGAAAAGCGCCCTGATTGCAGATCTTAATGCAGAATATATGACAGGCACGGTATATTCTCTCCCGTCGCTAAGCTTTGTTCTCTTTTCGTCAATAATCTTTACGCCGTTTGCAAAATAACGTTTTGCTAAAGGAAAGACTGTTTGATGATAGAACGAGGCATCATTCCTATCTCCTCTCAGCCTGAAAATCACTGTGCTGTCTCCTTTTATCTGGAGAACGGAACCTGCTCCGAAGCATATCCCGATGAAACGTGAGAAGTCGCTGTCTCTCTCCAGCCGCTTCTCTAATTCGCTCCTGTTTCTTATTGCTGTCAGCCTTGAATTTTCTTGCATAACCCGCCAAAATACAGCTTATTATTAAATGTTGTCCTTTTGCAGAGACATTTGGAAAGGTATATTAACATGGCTAAAATTGAAAGAACAATGGAACAGCTCGTCTTCAAGGAAAAGTTTGTAGAAAGGTACAAAAAACTTACTGACTGGGACAAATTCGAGAAATCCTCAAGAGAATGGCTCAGGAAAAGCATAAGAGTTAATACTCTAAAAATTTCTGTTAACGATTTGAAGAAAAGGCTTGAGAAGCAGGGGTTTAATCTTATTCAAATACCATGGTGCAAAGAAGGGTTTTGGATTTCCGGAGAAAGGACTGATTTGGGAAATCTTATGGAACATGCATTGGGTTATTTTTATGTCCAGGAATCAGCTTCAATGATTCCTCCTGTCGTTCTTGATCCTGAAGAAAATGATGTTGTTTTAGATGTAGCTGCTGCTCCTGGTTCTAAGACGACACAGATCGGACAGTACATGAACAATACAGGAATCATTTTAGCTAACGATATAACTGGAGACAGATTGGCTTCATTAGGAATCAATGTCCAGAGGATGGGACTGAAAAATGTTGCTCTTGTTAAAAGCCAAGGACAGCATATCAAAGGGCAGTTTGACAAAATACTTTTAGATGCTCCTTGCTCAGGAACAGGTACGATAATGAAGAGCATTAGAAGTGCAATGGATTGGAACCCTGATCTGATCAAGAGATTGTCAGGATTGCAGAAGAAACTTATCTTGAATGCTTTCAATATTCTGAAAGACAATGGAGTTCTTGTTTATTCAACATGCACAATGGAGCCTGAAGAGAATGAGGGAGTTATTTCTTTTTTATTGGAGAAGTTTCCTAATGCTAAATTAGAAGAGATAAAATTGAAGATAAATAGAAGTGAATGCTTTACTTCATTCGAAGATGAGAAATACAATCCTGAAGTCTCTAAATGTTTGAGAATATGGCCACAAGATAATAATACAGAAGGTTTCTTTGTTGCAAGGATAAGGAAGGATTAAGCCTTAATATATTTATTATATACAAATTTTGCTCCTTCATCTGCGCATTCAACTATTTTCGTTATAAATGGAATTGTGGCAACGCCTGCTGCACAAATTGAATACGCAGCTACTGTTTTTCCAGTCTCATGGAAGAATCTGTCGAAATCGCCAGACTGCGCTAATGCAGAAATTGAAGGAGCATTAGCCAATACAAGAGCAGTAAGAGAAATTGGTAGTTTAGATGATGATTTTTTATCTGAAAGTCCTGCTCCAGCAACCCCGCCAGCAGCGGCACTGATAGCATAAGCATGACTAATCTTTTTTTCAAGTAAACTCCTGATAAATTCCATGGAACCAATGTTAATAGTCAACAATGTTACATCTCGACCAATTTGTTTCAAGAATCTCTTTTTTTCTGACATATTATATATTGACCACTCAAACTTTAAATAACTATCTATCCATACATCCTTTTTAGATCCTTATCTTCTTTCTGGGGCTTTGATTTCAGTCTCTCTTCCCATCTGTCTCCGATCTTAATCATTATTTTCTTGAGCTCAGGTGCACATTCATCTTTCCATACTGAATATGAGTCATCGATGAATTTTCTTTCCAGTTCCTTATCATTTCCTATAACCATGATGTTAAATTCTGATGAAAGCATCATAATTCTTTCAATTAACTTCATCATCTTTTCTTTCTCATTATCAGAAAAAACCTGACTTTCAGTCACACTTATCAATGAACTCGGATTTGCCATAATTATCCCGTGTAGATAATTCACCCATGATGAATATACATCGACTATCCTTCTTGCAATCTGCTTTGAAAGATGCGTGCTTATGTATCCTTCCTTGAGTATAAGGTCTTTTACATAAAAAGCGCCGTCAAGCTCTTCCAATGAGACCTTGAACTTCAAATCTTTCTTCAATTCAGAAAATTTCTTCTCGAAGTCCTTCAGCAACTCACTCAATGTCTTTCTCTCCTAAGGAAATCTCCTCTGTCCAAAAGATTTTTTATAGCGACTCTCTTTCCTGTGAATTCTCCAAGACCAAGGACTTCTCCGAATTCATTCTTTACAAGAACCTGGCCTTTGTCTGAATTCTGCTTCACTATTGAATTAGAGAAGACATCTCTTCCGCATAAAAAAAGCCATGCTGATTTCTTATCAATAACAACATACTTCTCTGTTCTTTTATCCATCCAGTCCAGCATTGCGATGCTCGGATGGAAAGGCTTTCCAGAGCCAAGATAAGTTCCTATCGCAAAAGGCTGCACTTTTATTTTATTCTTCATATCAAGCAGCTCATCACTCACTTGGAAGAAATTTCTTCCTATCTTTACTGTATCAGAAATCTTTTCACTCGTAAACTTTTTTGTGAATTCGTCGATTTCGATCATTTTATCCTTACCTTTCCTAATACATTAAGTTTCCTTTCAAGCATTAATAAATCTTTCTCGACATTGAGCTGTGAAATGGCTTCTTCGTGCTTTTTCACGTTTTCTTCAGCTATTGCTATCTGTTCTTCGGCATGCCTTAATCTGTATTTTATGTCATCTATCCTTGTAGTGGTTATGTCTCTTGATATCTGCATCTTTACCTGATCAAGCATCTCTTTTATTGCCGATGATTTTGAAGAATAACTGTGAAGAACATCCTCAGATATTGAAAGTATTGACTGTCTTATTCTCATCCTTTTTGCTTCATTCGGCTCTATTTCAGGAAGCCTTGAAGAGACAGACTGCAATAGATTCAATACCCATAAATTCTTGTCTGAATTCAAAGCTTCTATAGGATTTTGCGCATACTGCCTTGCCAACACTCTGTCTGCTCCCAATTCTCTTTTATCGTATTCAAACATGACTTTTAGTATAGGAGAAAATAAAATTCTCATATTTTCCTCTTCCCTTTCCATCTCCTTGTCTAATCTTATCTTTTTTGATATCAATGAATCATATTTTTCGTATTCGGGCCCTGATTTTAAATCGTCAATATCATCTTCCAATTTTAATCTGAAAGATTCTGTCTCATTCTTTTTATTTTCTTCTTTCTCTATATTCTCCTTCAGGTCTTCAAGATGCCTCTGCTTTTTCCTTATTGAATGTATTAAATTTGTAACATCACTGACAAACAATAATCCATTATCCATTTTTATTAATTCATTTAATCTTCTTCCTGCGTGCTTCAGATCTGAAAAAGCTTTCTGTATCTCTTCAGCCTCTTCCGGAAAGAATTTCTTTATCACAGATAGACTATTCTGTGTGCTTTCGCTCATATTAGTTATCGCAGCAGAGAACACCTCAGAATAAGTCATTATTGACTCGACATCTCTTTTATCGGATGTAATCTGCTTTACAAAATTATGAAGGCTTGTTACATATCTGTCTCTGTAGTCCTCGACTGAATCTTTCTGATCTTCCTGGATATCTTTCAGGACTCTTTTGGCGATTCTCTTAATAGCGACCGCTAAAATACTTTTAGAGATTGATATTTCATTGAAACAAACAGAAAGCTCTTTTGACAGGTCTGTTTCTTTGATCTTTTCTTCAAACCATGAATCAAGAGATGAGAAATTGACCTCTTCTGCATGCTTTTGCTGTCCGACAAGCCTCTTTAAAACCTTAAACATAAAGATTCAAGAGGTAGTTTGTTTATATAAATTTCGAGTTTGGACTTATGCTCAAAATTCGAAATTTATATCCCGAAACGCAAGAAATCCACGGGATTTCTGCGCCCAGAAAGGCTTTGCCTTTCTTGGGACTCGCTATTTAATCACTATTGGCGAGTTTTCGTTATATTGCTTTTGGATATATAGATTTAAAAAGAAATAGGCTAAAAACATCATATGCTAAACAAGTTTCAAAGAAGAAAAGAAAAAACGAAAAGCATCGCTCTGGAAAGGATCGAAGAATTGATCAAACAGGCAGATCTTGCTTCTTCTAAAAGACCCGAGAGAGCAAAGGAATATGTGAAATTAGCGAGAAGGATATCGTCAAGGAGCAAGACAAAGATTCCAAAAGAACTCAAAAGAAGGTTCTGTAAGCACTGCAGCAGCTTCTTTAGGATAGGCTCAAATGCCAGGATAAGGCTTAATAAGGGCAAGAAGAGCTATTTCTGCATGTCTTGCAACAAATTCACAAGAGTACCTTATAAGTGACATTCTCTACTTATACATAGTGAAACAACAGAAAGCTTTATATATAAACAGCATTAAGTCAGGGCATGCTAAACTCAACAAGCATAGCGCAAATCAACAGAGCTTTAGAGAACTCTTTTGGAAACATCAAAAGAGACATGAACGATCTTAAGGTATTGATCAATTCTCAGTCAGACAGCTTCTCAGGCATAAGAAAAGAGCTTGAATCCATAAAAGCAGATGCTGTTACAAAGGACAAGATAAATGTCCTAAAGATAAAACTTGGAGAAGTAAACGAGGAAGTCAAGAGAGTCCTTGATCTTGAGAAGAATCTGAAAGTAAGTCCTTCAACTGTAAAGTCATTGAAGCAGATCGTCGATGAATTGAATGCGAAATTAATCGCTTTGGACGTAAGATTCAATCAGCTTAACAAGACAGCCATCTCAGAAACTCAATTAAAAACTCTTGTAACTCAGGTTAATACTGAATTGAACAGGTTCGCTCTTGAATTGAGAAATTCAGAAGTGAAAAGAGATGACATAAGAAGATCAGACATTGAACAATATACAAAGCATCTTTCAAATAAGATAGTTTCTTCAAACCAGGATATAACAAATTTAAGATCAGATCTAAAAAATTACGTCGATAAGAATGAAGTCAAGAGAATACTTGATGATATAAACAATGATTTCTCGAATGTAAAGAAGGAAATAGGAACAATATACAAGAGAGACAACGCATTCGTAAGAGAAACTGAAGTCAAGGACATATTAAAGAAGATCAATAAGGAATTTGACGGCGTCGCGAATGAATTAGAATCATTGAAGAAGCAGAACAAGGATTTCCTTACAGTCGGACAGGTTAAAGGACTTGTAACTGACATAAGCAATGAATTTGATGACATAAGAGCAGAGCTTTCAAAGATAGGAAAATCAGAATCGCCAAGAAAAGACATCGATGATCTTAGAAAATCATTCGCAAATCTTGAGAAAGAAGTCAAGAGAGTAGATTCTAAAGCTGCATCAAAGGAAGAAGTGGCAAAGGAGATAAAGAACGTCGAGAAAAGCGCAGAGATAGTTTCTGTCAGATCCCATGCGCCGGCAAAGAAAGTAAATGTAATAGACCAAAGAAAAAAGTTTGCATTTGCAGGATTCCTTATATTCGTATCATTCTTATTGCTGTTGGCAAGCATATATTCATACTACACAGGAAATTTCGGATTCATGGATAACTTTGCGATATCAGCTGTTGTCGTATTCATCGTCGGAATGCTTATCAGAGTATATGCCGTGATAAAATCCAGCAAAGTTTAAAAAGGCTGTTTCTTACTTTTATATCATGTATAAAAAAGCTGAATCAGTCAGATTCGTGGTCATCATAAGCGCTGCATTCATATTATTAGGATTGGGTTTCGTGACATTTGGAAAGAATAACACAGTGACTGGAAGCACGACTTATACAACACCATCCTGCTATTCATTGGATAACAACAGACTTACTCCAACTGATGTTGCCAAGTGCTGTGCTGAGATAAGAAAAAGTAACAGATGCGCTCCTTACGAATCGCAGATAAACGATAAACTTTATTTATGTAAAGGAGAATTTGACGTTGTCGTCAATCAAAGAACGATAGAAGTTTGCGGATAAAATGGAATACGAATTAGAACTTGACAAAGTGATTGAAACAGTAAAGAAAGAGAACGCTAAATTAGTCTGCGTTCAATTAGCTGACGGAATAAAACCAAGAGCAAAAGAGATACAGGACGCAATCGAGAAAAATACTGATGCAAAGGTAATTATATGGGGAGGCTCCGCTTTTGGAGGATGCGATCTGCCAAGAGGATTGGAGGAGCACGGAGTTGACCTGCTCATACATTTCGGACATTCTTATTTCGTAAAGCCCGAATATGATAAAATAGAAAAAGTGTTGACAAATGTTCACTGAAATCCTTGCTTTGATTGTTTCTTATCTTGGAGTATTTGTCGGTTATGGACTTTCTAATATTGCAAAAGAGGAAGTCAAGCATGGACAGGATAATTTACTAAAATTGCAGAAGTTGATAGGTGTTCTGGCTGCTGTTTGGATATTTTACAGCAATTTTCCATTTACAAATATAATAATTCCATTAGTTTCAGTTCTTTCATTGATTTCTTTGTTTTACATCCCAAAATACAATTACGCAACTCTTGGACTATTATTTGGAGTAAACCCTGATTTTGTAACAAGCGGTTTGCTCTTTATTTACGGATTCCCGACAGGAAGCCTGATGTTTAGAGATGATTATTTCAAAATAATAAAGAAAACTTGGCTTTATTTGCTACTTGGAGTAATCGGTCTTTTAATCAGGAATTACTTCTTAATTTAAGTAGAAAACTATATAAATCGAGTTTAAAGCCTTAAAAGCATGCCCCTCTAGCTCAGCAGGTAGAGCGCATGACTGTTAATCATGAGGTCGTCAGTTCGAGTCTGACGAGGGGCGTATCACATTCACTGAGCCCGTAGCTTAGCCTGGTGGAGCACCCGACTGATACTCGGGCGGCCGCGTGTTCAAATCACGCCGGGCTCACCATTTTCGATATTCTTTTATAATAGCATTAAATAGCAAATTTGGTAAAATAATGGGGGATGTTTAGTGTCTGAGATAAAAAGCAAAAGAGGACTTACGACAGCTGAAGCTTTCGAATTATGGAAGGACGAACTCAGGACTAAATTCTTTACGCGTGAAATTGTTGAAGCAGTAATAAGTGGAGCACCATTTCCTAAAAGAGATCTGATGGATGATTCAGAATATTATGATATTTGCATAAGAAGACCTGATAGAATTCCAACGGCAGATGTTCTTGATTCTTTATGGCCTGAATTTCCGAATCTTTCACATTATGTTCTTGGAACAAGAGCGATAAAGAACCGTATTGAACTTACACCTCAAAAAGCAGGACGACTTCTAAGAGAAATGTATTTTAGAGGAGAAAATATCGCTGCAGAAGCATTAAGAGAATCTCACGATCCATTAAAGAGAGCTTTATGGTATGTCGCCGATAGAATAGGAAGAGGGAGCAGAAGAAAAGATGAAAAAGGCGCGACAGCAGGGATTGTAAAGTTATCAGGGATAAGAAAAGGAAACTTTTCACAGAATGGAAAGTTTAAGATCACAGGGATGGTAAGTGAAGATTTTGCAAGACTTAGTTTGTTGGAAGCGATGGTATTCGATCCTAATGGAGAGAACCATACTACTAAATTCAGAAATAGTTTTCCCCTGCCCATTAATGGAGTATATACAGGAAGTTACGATTCTGAGGAAAAGGGAATAAAACTCACATATAAACATGTAAGAAATGGAGACGGTTTTGTTATGGCTGACATGATAGTAGAATCTCTGAATGACGTATGTGTTGTTGAAGTTAAAAATATCCAGGCAAAAATACCTGAGAGAATAAGAAAATTAAGAGACAGGATACTTAGAAGAAAGGGGCTTTATTGGCAAGATGGAGAAAAAGACGTTACAAGAAAAACACTTATTGTGCACGCTAATGAGGAACAATATTCAGAATTATCTGCAGGACTTAGAGGCATAAGCGACGGAGTTGCTATAGTTTCGCCTGCTGAATTCAGAGAGGACTTTGAAATATCATTGAGAAGGCTTGAAGCAGAAGGATATCTTAAAACAAATGTTTATTCTGTAGAAGAACTGTTGAAAGCGTATGATCTGCTTGCAAACGATGCGCATCTTTTAATGAGGCACAGCAGGCAGTCAGAGAATGGGTTTATCGGCAGGACTATTGATGCGATAATAAATGACGTCCAGACAGGAATGACACATCCTGATTTGCAGCCTCCGAATTTCGATTCTTATAAAGGAAGGGAAATACAAAATGAAAATGGAACATTCCAATTATTTGAAATTCCTGTTTTGGGAGTCCGTTATGCCAAAACAGTGGCTTATCTTGAAGAAAGAGTTGAAAATATTCCCGAGAATGTTTTATTGGCAGACATAAGAGAAAGATGGACCAGAGGTCATATCGTCTATGCGTGCTTTGCTTACCGGGAAGGCAGAGAAATCTCATTGAGGCTTGCCCTTACTAAAAATCCTCTGCAGGAAGCTGCT
Source organism: uncultured Methanosarcinales archaeon (assembly GCA_964572885.1). Lineage (GTDB taxonomy): Archaea > Nanobdellota > Nanobdellia > Woesearchaeales > UBA10107 > UBA10107. The sequence continues at coordinate 256 of CAZNFC010000008.1, read as the reverse complement.
GTATTAAGCTATCTAAAAGAAGAGCTAAACTCCAGGAAAGTTGTCCTGCATGGAGAGTCAGTCGATGCTCCTGAGATGCAAAAAAGATTTACCGCGCAATTGATGCAGCAGAATCTGCCTGAAAGTTATACAAGATTGGAGGCGTTAGTCAGACCTGGAAGCGTTTCATTCGCCGACAAAATGTTAAGCCAAGATGGAATTGAGACGAGAGAAGTCAATATTGCCGAAGCATATACAAGATGGGAAGACACGGGAG
>CAZNFC010000007.1:0-20330 GCA_964572885.1 uncultured Methanosarcinales archaeon | reverse complement strand
GGGACTGATACTGTCATTGACAGGCTCCTGTCATTGTTCCAGTTCTCTCTTTCTATCGTGCTTAGGTTTTTGCATAAATTAAGACACGGAGTTACAAGATTTGCAGGAATATTTTTAATCTCCAATTTTCTGCTCTCGAACGTCAAAGGAATTATTTTCTTCACTGCTTTTATCGCGTCCTGCAATTGATCTTCTACTTTTTTATCTGTAACTCTGAACATCGCTTTCTTCAGAGCCTCTTCAATAGTCTTTCTTGGAATAGGATGTTTTGTCTGAGCATCAATAGCATTTGTTGATATCAATGCTGTTATCCTGTCTAATTTCTCCTGATGTTCCTTATGCATCAATTCAACTGTTGCATTTATCTTTCCTTCTTTAAGTATTATTTTTGCGACTTCTATCACATCATCTGTATCGAATGCTGCAAGTAAATCTTTCTTTGCTGCTCTCAATCCTTTCTTTGAATCTGAGAATATCCCTTCAACGGCAAGGACATCATTCAGATCAGCATCTTTTCCTTTCTTTAGATTTTCTCTTGCCTTCATCGCAAGCTCAGCATCTACAAGAATTTCGAATTCCTTTTCTTTTTTATTTAATTTTGCGAAAGTCGCCTTATCTACTGTGACCATTTATTTCTTTCCTTTTACTGAAGAGACCATCTCTTCAACGTCTTTCATCGGTATTTTCACGAATGCTCTTGTCTTTGCGTCAATGTATGAAGCGTCAAGCCTCTTTGCATCAAGATCGTCAAGAGCTTTGTAAAGCGCTTTTATTGCAAGCTTTAATCCGTCTTTTATCGTCATTGAATCCTTGTATTCATTGTGGAGTATCTCATCTATGACTACTTCTCCCTCTCCTATCACTGTTGCCTTGTATTCGAAAAATATTCCTGTAGGATCTGTCTCAAACAATCTTATTCCTGTGTCATCAACTCCACCTATTATCAAAGATACTCCGAATGGCCTATATCCGCCTGATTGTGTCGTGACTTGCTTAAGATCGCAAACATCTTTTACCACACTTAATACGTCAATCGGATTGTCATATGTTATCTTGTGCTGCTGAGCAGTCAACTGGGCTCTTTCGACAAGGACTCTTGCATCTGACAATATTCCTGCAGCTGTTGCTGCGATGTGATTGTCAATCATGAATGTTTTTTCTATTGAGTCTATTACTATCAGATCGTCCACTATTCTTTTGTCAGCTACAAATAAAACTCCGTCCTTGCATCTTATTCCTATCGCGCTTGAACCTTGTTTTACTGTCTTCTTTGCATATTCAACCTGCAATAATCTTCCGTCAGGAGAGAACATTGTTATTGCTCTGTCGTAACCCATCATCTGATGCTGCTGTGGCTGCATTTCTTCTTTTACCATTTTATGCTTTTACCTCACTTTTTTTGATTGCTGAAAATTTTGATATTGCTTTTTTCAAAGTTCCTGAAACAACTCTTGTCCTGATTATGACATCTTTATTGTCAATTGTTTTTATCAACGCTAAAGCTGTTCTTATCTTATCGACATATTTATGTCCTGTCTTTACGATTCCTGAATTATTTGAATATTTATCTGCCAGGAACATCATTCCGGCTTTTCCTGTTCCTAATGTTCCTATAAAGTTGATAGAACTTTCATTAACTGCTTTTTCTACGTCATTTGCTTCAAAGTTATCATCTGATATGATTTCAAAGCTCAAGTAACGTTTCCTTTCCTTCAAACTTGGTAATATTGGTTTTAGCTTCATATTCTAAGGCTTATTGTTCGAGAAAAGCCTTTTCTCTTCTTTATCTCTCTATGTAATTAATATTTGATGGGTATTTATAAAGGTTACGGTAGGTTTATTTATAAGATATATTGAAAAGAACCAGATGAAAGCTTATTACTATACAAGAAGTGCACCTCACTTTTCTCGAGACAATCCCGAGTTATGTATGCGTCCAGCAACCTGTGTTTATTTTCCTAGTAAAAGATTCGGATTGGCGAAAGTAGCGGGAATGACAGAAAATTATTTGTCAATGAAGCATAATCCTGCTGGCGGTTATCATCTAGCCGAAGGATCATGCTTGGAGTACGCACTGAGAAATGGGCCGATTCAATCAACTGAAGTAAGCCATGACGACCAACCAATAGGCACAGTTGAATTATCTGATATAGTGGAGATAGACGTTCCTGAATCTGATGTCGAAGCATTATTCAAAGCAGATGAAAGAATAGGAACATCAATGGTTATTTTAAACTCAGTCTTCTCGAATATATTGAATAAGATTCCTGCAGGCATTTCAAGATAATTAAACCCTTCTTTTCTTCAATTCACTTATAGGTTTCCTGAATTCGTAATCGGAATTTGTCTCGTGCCAGGAATCTATCTTGTATTCTCCAAGCTTCCAGTTCAGGAATATCTCTTTTCCTTCATGCAATGAGAAGAAATTGACGATTCCTTCATCGACGTCTTTTAATATGATCCCTGCTTTCAATAAATTTTCAACTTCTTTGCAGAATCTTAATGAATACGCATGAAATCTTTTATTCAGATTGACGTCGTGTTTTATCGTCTCATATTCATCTTCGAACTGGACATCGACAGTCTCAAGAAATTCTATCGCTCTGCTGAGTTTTATCAGATTGATGATTCTCGGCTTCAACAGAGGAATCATGTCCTCTGCTTCAGGGATAGAATAATACTTCCTCATATTTAATATTAGTCAAATGTTATTTATATAGATTTGTGTATTTTACAATAACATTTAAATACATTGCAACGATTTTCTCCTCTATGAAGTGGATTTATTCTGCATTGGCATTCATATTTGTAGCATTTTTTATTTCAGGGATAACGACGAATGTATTCCTCCAGGATGTAGATTCAGGCTCAAAGGATCTGACTGACCTGATAAACCAGAAAAGCGATGTATTCGCGGACCAAAATCTTAAAATATTTTATTCATCATTAGATGTTCAGAAAAAACAGCAGGTTGACCAGATAAAATCTTTGACAGATGAGCAGAGGCAGCTTGTTTTAGGAGCTCAATGCAAAACAAGCGAAATTAAGAATTCGACTTTCTGTAATCCAGATTTCATATCAGGAAAACTTACTTTCGATGATGTCATAAGAGCAGATTCAAAAAAGCAGTTCGTCCAGGGAATATCTCAGGCAATAGATCTTTCAAAAGAAAAACTTTTAGGATACGAGATTTATTTCAATCTATGGGTAGCAGTCGCAGCAGGAGTATTAAGTGTAATACTGTATTATCTTGCAAATGATTCATTATTCGGGGTGCAGACATTCTTCGGGAATGCTTCCTGGCTTGCTTTGCTGTCTGCAATCACATACAAATTCATGCCTAATTTCATAGATAAGACCCTTTCAGTTGCAATGCAGAACTTAGGTGGAGATGCGTTTAGCGCAAATCTAATCAAAGAAATCATGCTTGCCTGGCTTGCCCCTGGAATGGATCATGCATTTGTTTTCAGCATGTGGGTCGCTGCCATTTTCTTTGTTTTATGGATTTCTTTAAAGTTTTATAGAAACTACACTTTTACAACAGGAAATTGAAAATTCATACAGGCTGGAAAGCCATTATAATGGTTCTACAAGGTCTGTAGAGGTATTCTACAAAGCAAAGTTTTATATAGTATCCAGCCATAATTTCTATTAGATTTGAGGGGTAGAAATCAACTATGGCATATGACTATAACGCAGAGCAGATTGTAGCTCTAGAAGGCTCTAAAAGAGGTTCTAAAGGAACTTTCGTTAGTGTTCCTGGTCTAACCAAAAGCAAGCTAAACTTGCTCAAAACCTTCTGGTTGAAGAGGGAACTGGAATTATTCTCAAGAATGTATGATGTTAAAAGACTTCAAACTCGTGAGTTAGTAAAAACAATTAGTGAATGGAATAAATTAGTCTCAAAAAATCCAAGATTGTTATTGAGTGAGAAACAACATGACATAATATTGGGTACTTTGTTAGGGGATGCAAATATAAGAAACAGAGGCAAGGATTGTCAATTCAGGACATCTCATTCTGACAAGCAATCGCTTTATCTATATTGGTTGGAAGAAGTTTTAGAAGAATTTACAAACAATAGATTCAATATCTATGAAAGAAAGAACAGATTGCCGGAAATCTATTTTGAGACTTTAGTTCATCCTGTTTTTAATTATTACTTTAATTTATTCTACGTTAATGGAAGAAAGCAAGTATCTGAAGAAATATTATCACAATTAACACCGCAAGCAGTGGCTGTCTGGCTTTGCGATGATGGTAGTTATGGAAAGAAAGGAAAACAAATTGTTTTGTGTACTAATTCTTTTACTCTAAAAGAACATAATTTAATGAAAACTTATTTTGAAGAGAAATGGGAAATAAGTCCGACAATTGGATTTAGAGATAAAAAATATTATTACCTAAGATTTACTAAAGATGATACAAGAAAATTAATATCAATTGTTAAAGAGTTCATCCCAAAATGCATGAAATATAAAATTGGTGAGACAAATGCCTGACGATAGTTATAATGCAGAATCAATAAAAGCATTGGAAGGATTGGAAGCAGTACGTGTAAGACCGTCGATGTATATTGGTTCAACTGGCATACATGGATTGCATCATTTAGTTTATGAAATAGTTGATAATTCAGTAGATGAAGCATTAGCTGGTTACTGTAAAAATGTAACAGTGATTCTCGGAAAAAATGGGTATGTAACTGTCATAGATGACGGAAGAGGCATCCCAACAGATTATCATGCGCAATTAAAAATGTCCGCATTAACTGTCGCATTGACAAAACTCCATGCAGGCGGTAAATTCGAAAAAAGCGCTTACAAAGTCTCAGGAGGATTGCACGGAGTCGGAGTTTCTGTAGTAAATGCTTTATCTGATCATTTGATTGCGACTGTAAGAAGAAACGGAAAGATATTCGAGCAGGAATATAAAAAAGGAGAGCCTATAAGCGAAGTGAAAGTCACAGGTACGACAGACGAGCATGGAACTACAATCTCATTCTTCCCTGATTATTCAATAATGGAAAAGAATGAATTCAATTTCGATACTTTAAGCCAGAGATTAAGAGAATTGGCATTCTTGAACAAGGGAATAAAGATAATAATCATTGATGAAAATTCAGGAAAAGAAAATATTTTCCAATACCAGGGAGGAATAAAGGAATTTGTCGAATATCTTAATAAAAATAAGAATGCACTGCATGACGTCCTTTATTTTGAGAAAGAAAGGGAAGGAATAATCGTTGAGATCGCGATGCAGTACAACGATACATATAATGATATAGTCTTTACATTCGCAAATAACATCAACACAGTCGAAGGAGGAACACATCTCATCGGCTTCAAGTCTGCATTGACAAGGACATTGAATTCTTATGCAGAGAAGAACAATCTGGCAAAAGGCGTTAAAATATCAACTGAAGATGTATTTGAGGGATTGACCTCTGTCATTTCTGTAAAAGTTCCTGAACCTCAATTTGAAGGGCAGACAAAATCAAAATTAGGAAATTCAAACATCAAAGGAATTGTCGAAACAATAGTTTCAACTTCATTAGGAACATATTTTGAGGAAAATCCTGCAATAGGAAAAAGAATAATTGAAAAAGCAATAAATGCTGCCGTTGCGAGAGAAGCGGCAAAGAAAGCAAGAGACCTTACAAGAAGAAAAGGAGCATTGGATTCATGGTCTTTGCCTGGAAAATTAGCAGACTGCTCGGAAAAAGATCCTACAAAATGCGAAGTCTATCTTGTTGAAGGAGATTCAGCCGGTGGAAGTGCTAAATCATGCAGAAGCAGGGACTTCCAGGCTATTTTGCCTCTTAGAGGAAAGATACTGAATGTTGAGAAGGCAAGATTGAACAAAATAATGGCAAACAATGAAGTTGCAACAATGATCGCTGCCTTAGGGGCAGGGATCGCAGATGAATTCAATATCTCAAAATTAAGATATCATAAGATCGTGATAATGACTGATGCGGATGTCGACGGAAATCACATCGCTACTTTGTTGCTGACGTTTTTCTTCAGATACATGAAGCAATTGATAGAACAGGGGCATGTTTATCTTGCAATGCCTCCTTTGTATAAAATCAAAAAAGGAAAATTCGAGAATTACGCATTCAATGATGAAGAAAGAGCAAAGATTATTTCTGAGATTGGAGAGGAAGGAGTTACAATACAAAGATACAAAGGTCTTGGAGAGATGAATCCTGACCAGTTATGGGAGACTACAATGAATCCTGAGACAAGGACACTAAAGAAAATAAACATTGATGATGCAATTGAAGCAGACAGGATATTCACAATCCTTATGGGCGACCAGGTTGAGCCGAGAAGATTATTCATTGAACAGCACGCAATGGATGTCGAAGAATTGGATATCTAAAGATTTATTAATCTGTTTTATACTCTTAAATCATGCTCCACGTGAATGAATCAGCGCGTATTGACGGATTCATCTACTCCACAATCTTTAATGCAAGGATGCCTCAAATTTATGTTGCTACAACAGTCTCTGACTTTTTGAAAGAAAGGGACGAGATTGTTCCAACTGGATCTTCCTTTTTTTCACCTAAAAAATATTATGAAGGAGGAGCATTGATATGCTTTCAATCTCCTGTGAATTTTAGGATGAAAGGTTACATCAAGGGCACGAGCAAAATGAGAGGTGGTCCAGTTGCAATGGGTGATATCGAGGACTTTTTAGGAAGCAGTAGCATTGTCGTTATGGCAAATGCAAAATATTCTCTTGATAGAAAAGAAAGGAGAGCGTTGGAGAATGACAGTATCCTTTACTCAGCCCAGATATTCTACCATCCAGCGGACGGAATACATCTATTGGTACATTTTGAATCAGGACCAGAACAGCTTGAATTGAACAAAGAGAAAAAGTTTGCAATTCCTGGTTTAGAGGCGATGCTTTTACCTGCTTAGTTAGCTTTAAATATTAGTCACTATTCTGAGACAGCACAATGCATGAGTTTGAATCCAATCCAAGATTGATGTCTGTTCAAGATGCAGATAAATTAAGCAGAAGAGAATTCTTGAAATTTGCAGCTAAATGCTCTATAGGTGCAGCAGCAGGGGCTTCCTTAGTTAATTATTTAATAGGTTCAAGACCAACTGAAGAAATAGAAAAACATATTCCATTTAGAATAGCACCAGAATGCAGAATTTATTTTGAAAAATTAAGAGAACAAAGAGTTCCGGAAATATTAAGAGCAGGAATGGCCGGGACAATTCAAACAGAATCTAAATTCAATCATTATGCGAGAGGCAAGCACGGAGATTTCGGATATTTTCAAATGACTGAAATAAAACTCGAAGAAACAATTGAAAATGCTTTAATTGGAAGAGGCAGCGCTATTGAAAGAATGGCGGCAAGGATCATTAGATCTCAACTTAGAGATATTTCAAAAGGACTTTTATCATCATACAATATTCCAAAATCAAGAAAAAGAGAAATTTCAAGAGATAAAGTTGTTTTTTCTGCAAAGAAAAGAATGATAAGCAATCGTGGAGCAGATTTCTATGTCGGTGCGGGCGCTTGGCTTTATTGTAGCGAATATGCAAGAAGGTTATGCGAAGAAAATAGAGTTCCGTATTCAAATGATGTCACAGATGCTTTATGGAATGCTCCTGCAAGGACTATTCTGGCCTTAAGGACGGATAAAGATGATTGGAGAAAATCGAGGTTCCTTCCTACGGTGACTAAATCACGGAGATTTCCAAGGTATCAGCTTCAAGGACAATGCTGAACTTCTGCGAAACCTTTATAAATCACTTACTAACCTTCTAATCCTATGGCTGAAGTAATACCGACAAAGAAATCGGCGAAAGTAATAGATACATGGAAGACTAAGAAATGGTTTACAGTCAATTCTCCAGCATTATTCGGAAACAGACCTATAGGAGAGACAATAGCTGCTGAAGACTCCTTAGTTGTAGGAAGAACGTTAAAGACAAGTCTTGCTGCAGTCACAGGAGATGTAAAGAGACAGAATATAAACATAATATTCGAAATTACGGATCTTAATCAGGGTGTCGCCCAGACAAAAATAAAAAAGATTGAAGTTGCGCCTTCCTCAATAAGGAGATTGATTAGAAAAGGAAAGGAAAGGATAGATCTTTCGATGATCTGTGCCACAAAAGACAATGTAGTTGTCAGGATAAAGCCTTTCCTTGTCACAAGAGGAAAAGTAGGCGGTTCTGTGCTGACAAAAATGAGGAATCTTCTTGATGCGGCATTAAGAGTGGAAGCTCACAAATCAAATTATGAAAATCTTATCAGGGATGTCGTTTCAGGAAATCTACAGAGGAAAGTCAAGATGAGACTGAATAAATTATATCCTGTCAAGACTTCAGAGATAAGATCGATAGAAGCGACTGTATTCGAAGGAAAGCTTCCTCCGGTTCCTGAATTGGAAGAAATAAAGGAAGAATCAGCCGAATTGACTGAAGAAGAAAAGATGGAAAGAAAAGTAAGGGCACAGAAACAAGAACAGCTGGATATAATTGAAGAGAAAGCAGAAAAGAAATCAAAGAAGAAAGCAGAAGTTTAATTCTGATGATGATAGCTCAAGGCGCGGAAGCTCGATTGTTTAAGCACGAAGATAAGGTTGTCAAGGATAGATTTATGAAAAAATACAGGCATCCTTCTTTGGATTCTAAATTAAGAAAAGCAAGAACGAAAAGGGAAGCTAAAGTTTTGCTCAAGTTAAAGAGTTTAGGGGTTCCAGCATGCGAGTATGTTGATCATGACGAAGTGAAGATGCATATCCATATGAAATTCATCCCTGGTTCAGTTCTAAAGGAAGTATTTGATGATAAGTTCAAGGAATATTCTAAACTGATAGGCAAAAATATTGCATTGATGCACAAGAATGACATCATTCACGGGGATTTGACAACTTCGAATATGATAATGAATAAGAATTTGCATTTCATTGATTTTGGATTGAGCTTCTTTTCAAATAAGATAGAAGATAAAGCTGTTGATCTGCATCTGTTAAGACAAGCATTGGAAAGCAAGCATCATAAAGTTTTTGAAAAAGCTTTTAAGATTGTTTTGGATGAATACAAAAAGAATTATCCTGAAGGAAAAGATGTGATTAAAAGATTAGAGATCGTCGAGAAAAGAGGAAGACATAAACAGCAATATTAAGGATTATAATTTGAACCCAAGATCTGACGATAATGAAAGTGCAGGATCCAATTGAATTGGCTTAGTGATATATTTTGAAGTATCTTCTTCTGACAAGACACTCCATATATCTTCATTAGGATAGCTCTTGATATCAGCTTTTCCAAGATACATGATATGAAGTTGTTCTCCTTGATATTCTAATCCTTTTGGAGTGTATCCGACTGCATCGTTATTTCCAGTCCTTTCTCTGTATGCTCTTGTCAGTTCTTCATTGAGATTAAAATTACCTTCACCGAGTTCTTTTTTCAATGTGTTAATCGGTTCATTTAGCAAAAGAATTCCTTCATGATGGACACACCTTGATCCATGCGCCTGCTGTCTGACTTCGACTAAAGAATGGACTGCCTGTCCTTCTGTTCTTTTCTCGCTTCCTAAGGCTCTGTTAACTCTGTATGCCGCTTTTCCTGTCGCTGTTGAGTGCTTTCCTTTAGGCATCTTATACTGATCGTAAACTATCGTGATTCTTATTCCAGGATATAATCTGCGTATAGCTGTGCTGGCACTTTCAAATTTAGATTTCATCTCTGATATGTTACCGTAACTTTCGTTACTTTCTTCTGCTGCAGCTTTATTCATCATACGAGCTACACGGACATCAATATGATCTTTATCACCGAATTTTTCTGCGACATCATTGATTCTGGAATTGATCTTCCTCTGTCTCTCCATCTCTTCTGCCATTCCTGCAGCAAGTATTTCAACTTCGGATTCAAACGCCTTTTTAATCACCTCATCTTTAAATTTTGGAGTCGAGAATTCACGGAATAGTTTATATCCTGCAGTGATTGCTGCTTTTACACTTCCTGCTGCATGGAATTGTCCGTCTCCCATGTCATTTAAGTATTCAATTTCATGAGCTTCTAGTAGAGAGTCAACCTCCATTTTTACCGCTTCCAGGACTGTCGGCGCTAATTCTCCAAGAGCATTTACTACAGGAGTCGAATTGACTATGTCATATCCTATTATCGGTGATGTTATGCCTAATGGTGAAACGAGATGTCTTCCGAAATTTATCTGTCCTGGGTTTTCAAGGAATTTTATTCTTCTTGTGATCAATGATATGATGGCCGCTTCATAAACTGCATTTGCGAATTCTTCATATCTGTTCTTAAGAGACTCTATCTTTCCATTTTCGGCTCCAAGTCTTTGGGCCATCAGTTCCGTAAACTTAGGGAAATTTCTTGTGTTGAATAAGATGCTCAATACGGGAGGAGATATCACGACAGGGAAGATTCCTTTATTGATATGTTCGTGAGGTATGGTCGCCAGTCTTGCGAGATACTGGTCAGGATCCTCTCTTTCCCCTATAAGATTCAAACTGTGAAGACGTGACATAAGATCATGATTACTGAATATATCGCTGTGATTCTTCATATCCTTGAAAAAGTCTGTTACAATCTGGTCAAGATCTTTCTTTTCTCTTTCAGTTATTCCAGCGTTACCGCTCATCAAAGCGTCTGCCAAATGAAGGTACAAAAATCTATTCTTGAATGAAGCCAATAATAAATTTGGATTGTAGTCCGGGAATTTTCTTCTTAATGCCAATGCCATACCATTAAGCGCAGAATTGCTTGTTTTTTCAAGATCTCTCTGTATTTTCATCCTATCTGCAACATTCAACTTTTTAGCTGCCATGATATCAGTAACCAATCTTGCACATGCAGGCCCGAACAGGTTTCCAACTCCGCGTTCCTTGGAATCTCCTCTTAATATGCTACTAAAAATACCTCTCAATTCACCTTCAAATCCATCTGTGCTTTGTATAACATCTTTTGTTCTCCTTGGGTCAGTTCTTGCATCGATTAATTCATCTAACGAACTTTTAAATCTCGGATCGAAGAATATTCCAAAACCCCTGTTATGCATCAATTTTCCATCAGACATCTCGGGCAGCAACTCGAAATGTGGAATATTGACCTCTCCGTCAAATACATGTGTCGCTAAATACTTGAAATTCATAGGACTCAATGGAGCCGGATGCATTTTCCTTATTCTGTCTGCTAATACTGCCATTTTATTTATATCCTCTGGAAACATGATATTAACTTTAGCTGGAATATTGCGGAACAATGTGGAACTATCATTTTGAGACGCCATCTCTTTGAATTATTAAAGATTTGTCACTAATTGAAGTAGTAATTTTCTCTTTCCTCAAAAATGATTTTAATGCATATTCAACGATATGAGATTTATTCCTGAATGAGCCTTCCTTTATCTGAGCTTCAGCTAACTTCATCAATTCGGAATCCATCGAAATGCTTAGTTTTATTTTCATATTCTATTCCTGGCCATCTCAATCGCTGCCTTGAACATCTCCATTTCCATGAATTTGTAATCTTCAGGATTTGCAGCGTATACTCTCAAAGCAACGCATCTTCCGTCTTTCAATTCAAGTACATAGCCGTCTTCAGATGATTTGGAAACTATCTTCTCTGCATCTTCCTGGCTTATTTTTCTGTAATCTATTCCTAAGCATGTAAAATAATCTTCCAATGCTCTTGTCACTGAAGAAACCTCTGCTGAATATCTGTCTTCTTCAATTGCTACACCTATTCCTACACAATGCTTCTCTTGAAGACTTCTTGTAGTTGTTTCTTGTTTTACTGCAGCGCATCCGCCTACTAAAGCAGCCAATCCTATCGGTAATAAAGTTTTTCTCATTTTTCTGCTCTGCTTACTCCGTCAACAGCTTCAGCCATCGCTATCACATCTTTAAGACTTAATTGTTCTCCTGTATATTCAGGAAGAACATCAGGAAGATATCCATCAATGCCGTGATTTCTATGAGTTACCAGTGCTTTTCTTCCATGTCTTTGTCTGTATGATTCTATTATGGTAGGAACAATATCTGCTGCAATGTTCAATAATTCATCTCTATGTTCTGAAGCAAGAATTTGCAAATATCTGTTTCTCATCTTGAAATAATAAGAAGTGAATTCTATGACAGATTCGTCCGGTACTTTAGGATATTTTCTAATTAGATCATAATATTCTCCAGCCAGTTCTTCAAAGAGTTCTAACGATTCTCTGTATTCATTTTTCATTTTTAGCACTGTAGAGTAGATAATGCTAATATATAAGCTTTCGTAATACTTTATACTACTTATTTATTTTCTATATAGAAATTATTTAAAATAAAAAAAGAAAAATCAAACGTGAGCTTCAGTAAGTTTTCCAAGATCTGCTTGACTGTTAGGTTTCATCTTGCTCAATGAAGCAAGCAATTTAGCTATGCCGTTTGTAACTATTCCTGCTCTCGGCTTATCTGTTTGCGGAATTCTGTCGTAATAGTCTCCTACTTTGAAAAGAGATCCGTTTTCTGCTTTTCTATATACAAACATATTTCCGGCATCAAGTATTTCTCCGCTGCCTAACTCAATTAAATGTCGTTCCTCTATGTAAGGTTTTGTTCTTGCGTATGTTCTTGTCATGTTTTTGTTGCCTCTGTTTTTGGGTGAATCCTTTTAAAGCAACTAACTTCTATATAATATTTTATATAAATTTTAGAGTGGTGAAATTATTGCTTTTAAGTAAAAACTAAGATTTATATAGTTAAGCATTACATAAGCATTACAATGGTAATGGAAACGATACAAATCAGGTTAACTCCTGAGCAAGTTGATGCTTTGCAGTCTTTAGTAGGTGCAGGCATTTATCCATCAAAATCGGAGGCCGTAAGAGATGCAGTAAGAAAATATGTAAGAGCTTTCGAGCAAGGATTGCCTCAGGAACAGATTGAGACAGCAAAGACAAAGGTCGAAGAAGAAATAGTAAAAGTAATCGAAGAAGAGCAGAAACAATACCAGAAAGTAAAAGGTACTGTTGATTTTTATCCTGAAGAGAAAGCAGCTCAGCAGTATGTTTTCAATAAATTAAGGAACACAGCGGTAAACTTCAACTTCAAGGAGATTGAAACTCCTGCTTTTGAGACATTAGAGTTGTTGACGGCAAAGTCAGGAGAAGAGGTAAAAACTCAGATATTTACTTTAGAAAAAAGGAGCAATGAACAATTAGGATTAATTTTTGATATAACCATTCCTGCTACAAGGATGTTCATCCAAAAGCAGAAAGAGCTTACAAAGCCTGTAAAGTGGTTTTACATAGACAAGATGTGGAGATATGAAGCTCCTCAGAAAGGAAGATTAAGGGAATTCTACCAGTATGGAGTCGAGCTGTATGGTTCAGACAAGCCGGAAGCAGATGCTGAAATAATTTCTTTAGCTATTGAATCATTGAAATCATTAGGACTGACTAAAAACGATTTCTATGTCAAAATAAACAATAGGAAATTATTGGAAGGATTAGCATTGGAAATAATCCCTAAAGAAAAATTAGAGGATTGTTTCAGACTGATAGACAAAAGCGCCAAAATCACAAAGGATGAGTTTGTAATCGAATTGAAAAAATTAAAATTAAATGATAAGCAGATATCTGACATCAAGAATCTGATAAAACTGAAAGGAAGGCCTAATGAGGTGATCAGCAAAATACAGGCAAATACGGAAGAAACTAAACGCTCTTTAGAAGAAGTCGCCAAAATTTTTGAACTTCTGGAGGATTACGAGGACTTATTAGTCCTCGATCTTTCAGTAGTTCGTGGCTTAGGTTACTATACCGGAACAGTATTCGAGATATTTGACAAGGGAGATTCATTAAGAGCGATTGCCGGAGGAGGAAGATACGATAAATTAGTGGAATTATTCGACGGAGAGCCTACTCCTGTCACTGGATTCGGGATGGGTTTCTCGACTTTAAGCTTATTATTAGAATCAAGAGGATTGCTGCCTAAATCAGAGTTGAATCCTGACTATTATGTAGCTTACTTCCCTGATGCGAAGAAAGAAGCTTTAAAATTAATCTCTAAACTAAGGAAAGATAGTATCGTTGAGACTGATTTATTGCAGAGAAAGTTCGGGAAACAGATGGAATATGCAAATACGATAAATGCAAAGAAGTTAATAGTCATAGGAGAGAATGAAGTGAAGTCTAAGATGCTCAAGATAAAAGACATGAAGACAGGGATTGAAGAGACTAAGAGATGGGATGAGATTTAATGTGATGCTCTGACCAACCCAAGTTCACCACTAGACAACATCTCATAGATTTGATAAAATAAACTTCTTGGTACTCTCCTAAGTTTTGTTTCCTTGCTTTTATCATCAACCAACCTATACTCATTCCTGTCTCTTGTCCATAAATAAAATCCAACTCCCATATCCAAACCTTCTTCCTTGACCGTCAAGTGGGCAAACTGTTCCCATGCAATGTATGCTGCTACCTGTCCATGTTTTATCGTGGTTGCAATAGTTTCATAACCAGTATCGGTTTTTCTTTGAATGTTGTATCTCATTGACAAATTGCAATAGTAGTTCCTAATAAACTTTATCAAAACCTTTATATACTTTTGACATTTAATGCTAATTATGAGCAGGTCTTTAAGCAATTCGGAAAAGAATTTTGTCGAATCCATGGTAAATAACATGGAAAAGAAACAGAAACCTCAGGCTTATTCTGCGAAAGATGTCAGCATAAGCGAAGTCGAGCAATTGACTAAATCAATCCAGTCAAAGATCCAAAGAGGAGAATTAATTAAAGGGAAATAGTTAAATATTTAAGTCAGTTCTTTGTTGTTTATTTATGCCAACTTTAGGAACAAGTTTAGAGCAAAGAGTTCTTCCAGATACCGTTAAAGTAATTTTAAAATTGGACATGAATGGTCAGGTTGCATTGGATTCTGATGCGTCGCCGCAAGTTATAAGTGCTATAGGTGCTCCAGATTATATCATGCGGAAACAATTTCATCAAATCTATTTACATTACCAAGATAAAGACGTAGAGGGTTCACATTCATATGGAGTTCATGGATTAAGTCCTGAAGAAGTTTCGCTTTTCTTTTCAGGAGCAGATTTGGTTACTTTGGGAATTGGTGAATATAAAAGATTGCCAGAAGTAGCAAAATTAATTGATAGGGAGCCTGTCAAGGAAATATCTTACAAAAGAATACAGTAATTACTTAGTCAGTATCTCGTGCCCATTCTTAGTCACTAAAACAGTATGTTCTGACTGGGAAACCATTCCTTTCTTTATTTCAACCAAAGGCGGATAAAGATGGATCATATTCAACTGCTGCATCTCTTTCAATGCGAATGTCGCTTTGACTGCTGATATTTTCTTCGCCAACCATCTTGTTGAAGTAGGCAATCCTTTCCTCTCTTCAAGATATTTCAGCGCCTCCCTTGTAATCAAACTTCTGACAGGTTTTTTACCTATCAAATTGAAAATCTCTGCATTGTTTCCTTCATGGATCAGACCTTCACCATTAGTCGCGAAAGGCTCGACTGCAACGACCATTCCTTCTTTCAATACATGATTGCTTCCGTCATCATAATTTGGAATTCCTGTTCCGGCATGTATATTGTACTCAGTTATAGAATGCCCTGAAAGATTTCTTACAGGCATGAATCCGTGCTTTTTAATTACATTCTCAATTACTCTCCCTATTTCAGAAGTCTTTACTCCTGGTTTTATTATTTTTATCGCTTCATCTCTTGCTTCTTCTGAGGCTTTGACTAATTTCTCATATTTTTCAGTTAAATCAACCGTTAAAGCATTGTCCCCGATCGCTCCGTTTATATGGACTCCTACATCCAATTTGACGATATTGTTATTAGTGAATTTCCTTTCATCGATCGCAAAGGGAACTTCATGCGCTGCGGCTTCATTCAAAGAGATGTTTACAGGAAATGCCAGATCTCCGCCTAATTCTTTTATTTTCTTCTCAATCGCATCAGAAACATCACTTATTCTTGTGTTTACTTTGATCAAAGTACTTCCATATTTCAATGCTTCATGAGCTATATGCCCTGCTTTTCTCCAATCCTCTAAATTCATAAATTTACTAAGAAACAGAGTTATTTAAATCTAATGGGAGGCATACGTGAAACCACTCTCAATCTTTCTGAGTAATCTCTGAAATTATCAGCAAATGCACCTATCAGTTCTCTCCTTTGAGATGCGCCGGGAGTATCCATGGCCGCAGTATAACTTCTTATTCCATATCCGGTGAAGTAACCTGTCCCTCTTGCATCTCTTGCTTCATCAAGCCCTTCTGAAAACCATCCTGTCAAGAAGAGACAGCAGTCTCCAAGTTCAAGCAGAAAGTCAGTCTGGATAAAACCATCAGTATTCGCAAGAGAAGCTAATCCGCGTTCTTTTATGAATGCCAACCTTCTCGATAGAAATGATGATGACATAGGTTTTTCAAGGACATTCCTTGATATCCTGTTTATTACTTCAGGTCTTTCCTCTCCAAATACAGTATGCGCAAGAGAATCAAAGAAGTCTCTTGCATTTTCAGCAGGCAGTATCCTTTCTCTTCTGTTGTATAACAGCATCAACCTTTCTCTTAATTGCATTGAAAATCAGAAAACTTACAAGTATAAATAGATTAGTTGTCAGTGATAAGTGATTAAACTCTCAAAAGAAAGGTATATAAATCAGATAATGGTTGTCGATTCATGGGAACATACGAAATCCTTTGGGCAGAAGGGGATGGATCAGGTCCTGAATTAAGAAGAGAAGCAATTAAAGTTCTTAATGCAATTGGAGTTGCTTTCAGACATAAATTCAACATAACACCTGTGCCATTGGGTGCAAAAGCACTCGATTCTAATGGCAAATGTTATCCTGATGAGACAAGAAGATTAGTAAGAAGCGGAAACTTCCATGGAATTGTAAAAGAACCAGTTGGTTTGGATCAAAAAGGAATGAATAGATTACTTGCTCAGGGCATAAAATTAGAAAACGAAGCAATTATTCCTGTAAGAGAAGATCTTGACGCATATTCATGTTACAGACCGGCAATTCTTCCTGGAAATATTTCATTCATCTCTCCATTAAGACCTGAAAGAGTTGGTACAGGACTGGATATATTGTTCCTCAGAGAACTAACAGGAGGTTCATATTTCGGCAATAAAGTAGAAGGAGTTACAAAAGAAGGTGAGATACTGGAAGTTTCAAGTGATGAAGATAAATACACAAGACCTCAAATAGAAAGGATTGCACGTGTTGCATTCAAGGAAGCCCAAAGAAGAGGAGTTAAATTAACAGATATCCATAAGAAAAATATAAAGGCGACAAGCAGGCATTGGGATGCTATCGTAAATAAAATGGGGAAAACAGAATTTCCAGATGTTAAATTAGAAGAATGTCTGGTTGATGCGTTCTCCACTTATTTGATTACTAAGCCAACCACGCTCAATGGAGTTGTAGTATTAGAGAATCTTCAGGGAGATATACTGACAGATGAAGTCGGTGGGGTTATAGGGAGTCTTGGACTTATTCCTTCTGCATGCTGGAATGCAGAAACAAGAAAAGGTTATTTTGAACCTTCACATGGTTCTGCACCTACGATTGCAGGACATAACACTGTTAATCCATATGCAATGATAGGAAGCATCGCTTATATGCTTGAAATAGCGTTGGGCCTGAAAGTGGAATCAAGATTTGTTTCGAATGCATTGACTGAAGTGCTTGCTAACGGACACATGACAAGAGAACTTGTAGTTGAACTAAATGATAGACAGAAAAAAGCAAGGGCCAATGATGATTACAGAAGATTACATTCCGCATTTACTGATTTGAAAGCAGGTTTGACAGAAGAACAAATAAAAGCGTTAATAGAAAAAGCAAATGACAGATGTGACGCAGACTTAGAATCAAGAGTTGTTTCAACAACACAATTCGGAGATTTAGTAACACAAGGTATATTAAGAACACCAGATTTACAATAAAAATGTCAAAAGGAACACTGTACGACAAGGTTTTGGATGCTCATATAGTAGATGAGTTATCAAAAGGAAGATATCAAATTTTTATTGATAGACATTTCTTGCATGAAGTCACAAGTCCACCTGCGTTTGGAGAGATAATCAAAGATGGACTTACAGAATTACCATTTCCACAATTAGCGACTGCAACTGTCGATCACATTGTTCCAACAGATGAAGATGGTTTCAGAAAAAATCCAGAAATAGCAAAGAAGATGTATTCTTATCTTGAAGAAAGCTGTAAGAGATTCGGAATTGAATTCTTAGGCGCAGGTGGAATCGTTCATATAATCGGTCCGGAATCTGGATTGACGCAGCCCGGAATCACTATTGTTTGTGGAGACAGCCACACATCAACGCATGGTGCATTAGGTGCAGTTGCATGGGGAATAGGTACGACACAGGCAGAGCACGTTCTAAGGACACAAACAGTATCACATGATAGACTAAAAGTTAGAAAGATAAATCTTAACGGGCAATTACCTCCGGGAGTAGAAGCAAAAGATATAGCATTAAATGCGATAAGAATGATAGGAATGAAGAATGGAATAGGTTATGCTCATGAATTCAGCGGTCCATTGGCCAGTGCGTTGACAATGGAAGAAAGAATGACAATATGTAATCTCGGAATAGAAGGAAATGCAAGAGTTACTTACTTCAATCCAGATGAGACAACATACGGTTGGATGGTAGGAAGACCAAGAGTTCCAAAAGGAGCGGAATGGTTCAAAGCACTTTCTCATTGGAAAACATTATCTTCTGAAAAAGATGCAGACTATGACCATGTATTCGATATCGATGCAGGATATTTATCACCTACAGTTACTTGGGGAACAAATCCAGGACAAGCTGTTTACATTAACGAGCCTATTCCAAATATGGAAGATATTCCTGAATCTGAGAGGAAGAGTGCAGCAAAAGCATTGAAATACATGAAATTCCAGCACGGAGATTTAATGGACGGAAAGATAGTCGATATGGTATTCATAGGTTCCTGTACAAACGGAAGAACAGCAGATATCCAAAGAGCTGCTGATGTTGTCAAAGGGTACAAGGCAAATCCGAATGTTAAAGTTATTCTTGTTCCTGGTTCTCCAAAAGTAAAGAAGGAGTGTGAAGAGAAAGGTTTAGATAAAGTATTCAGAGATGCAGGAATTGAATGGAGAACTGCAGGATGCTCAATGTGTTTAGGGATGAATACAGATCGTGCACAAGGAGATGTCTTAGTAGCATCAACAAGCAATAGAAATTTCGAAGGAAGACAGGGAGATACTGCAAGAACAGTCTTGATGAGTCCTGCAATGGCTGCATATGCAGCAATAACAGGTAAAATAGGAGATGTAAGACATCACGTTTACAAATAAAATGGCAAAAATAATAAAAACAATTGCTGGAAGAGGAATGCCTTTCGAAGAAGATGATGTAGATACAGATACAATTGCTCCATCAGGAAGTATGTTAACGGTGGATTGGAATGGAACAGCAGCTTGGCTTTTTGCTGCAAGAAGAAAGGATCCTAATCATGCTTTAAACAATCCATCATACCAGGGAGCAAATGTTTTGTTCACCGGAAGCAATTTTGGTTGCGGTTCTTCGAGAGAACACGCCCCTCAAGCTATCTTGAGAGGAGGTTATGAGATTGTTGTTGCAGTTTCATATGCAGGGATTTTCAGTGATAATTGCAGAGCTATAGGATTGCCTGCTGTCGCAGTAACCCAAGATGACCTGAAGAAATTAATCTCTACAGTAAAAGATAAGCCTCAGACGCAATTTGCGTTTGATTTGGAGCGAAGAACGGCGTCATTTGATGGCCAGACAGTTCCGTTCAATATTTCTGACGTAACCAGA
The DNA here is from genome assembly GCA_964572885.1 of uncultured Methanosarcinales archaeon. Classification (GTDB taxonomy): domain Archaea; phylum Nanobdellota; class Nanobdellia; order Woesearchaeales; family UBA10107; genus UBA10107. Next base: position 450 of record CAZNFC010000007.1, on the reverse strand, counting down.
GAACAATTCTTGAAAGGAACATGGGACGAAAAAGACGCTTTACTTGCGAGAATGCCTAAGATAAAAGAACTTGCTTCAAGAAATCCTTATGTATGTGGATATCAGTAAATAATCCCGACTAATATCCCTTTGACTTGAGAGAATCTTACTCTTTCAGGATCAGAGACAGGATTATTGTCTCCTTTCATTGTGAAATACTTACCTTGCTCATCTTCAGAGATTGAGATGACTCTGTGAATTATGACTCCGTCGCCTGAATCGTATGATATTATGTCCCCAACAGAGATATCTGAATCGTTCTTAGGGATTATCTCTATTCCATTAGAAGTATCATCCAGGAATGGATCCATCGAATTAGTGTCCCTGAATCTTGACCATATAGCATTCTGTATATTCAATTCAACCCTATCTCCATACACTTTTATCTGATCTTCTTTTATGTGGTCTGCA
>CAZNFC010000006.1:0-20653 GCA_964572885.1 uncultured Methanosarcinales archaeon | reverse complement strand
TCCATTTCTTATTATCTTTGCTCCGCTTTCATCTGCCTGATATTCTCTGCTTCTTGAAATTGCCAATCTTATCAATGTTGCAACAATCGGTGTTACAATGATTAAAAGCAATAAGCTTATTATGTTTCCACCTTGCCTTTCTTCCCTGTTGTTTCCGAATATCATTCCCCATTGCGCCATCTGAGCGACGTATGAAATGACTCCAGCAATCACTGCTGCGATTGTAGAGATAAGCATGTCCCTATTTTTGATGTGGCTCATCTCATGAGCAATAACTCCTTTGAGTTCTTCCCTGCTCACCAAATTCAATATTCCTTCTGTGCATGCGACTGCTGCATGTTTTGGAGAGCGCCCTGTTGCGAATGCATTTGCAATCTGACCTGGAACAATGTAAACTTTCGGATTAGGCAATCCTGCTTTCTTTGCAACTTCACTTACCAATTGATACAGCCAATGATCTTTCTTTACAGGTTTTGCGCCGTACATCGCCAAGACCATCTTGTCTGAAAAGAAATAAGTTACAAAATTCATTCCGAGAACAAATATCAAAGCGAATGTCAATCCCTGTGTTCCCCAGAAACTTCCTACCCAAAGCATCAAACCCGTAAGTAATCCGAGCAGTACAGTAGTTTTGAACAAGTTAGTTATGCTCCCCATATAATATGTAACATCAAAGCGCTTTAAAAAGTTTATGCACAGAGCACGAGACAACCGCACAATACCTTAATAAATCACTATAATATAACAACTTCATGTTAGATTTGGGGGCTTGTTTAAGATATTATAAAAGGATTGATGTTCAGAAGGCTATAGTTGAAGCTGCGAAAGATAAAGAGGCCTCTGTAAGGTATTTAGAAGGAGGATTCGGAAAGAGACCTGATGTTTTAGTCAATCCAAGCGATGTTCTTGATAATGTGAAGCAAAAAGCAAGCTCTTTCCACTGCTCTGAAGAGCTATGGCAAAATCCTCTCCAGATAAATACAAACATGAAGAAGGATGACGTTGCAAGACTAAGAAAAGGCTGGGACTTGGTCCTTGATATTGACTGTCCGCAGTGGGAATTGGCGAAAATCACAACATGGCTTTTTATCGAAGCATTGAAACAGCACGGGATAAGATCAATAAGCCTTAAGTTTTCAGGAAATAAAGGATTCCATATAGGAGTTCCATTCAAGTCATTTCCTGAAAAAGTTCCCGGAAAGGATATCTTGATAAAAGATTATTTCCCTGACGGCCCGAGAAGGATTGCGCAGTACCTTGTCGATTACATCGAAAGAAATTTGATTAAAATTGAAAATAATGAATTTGTGAATTTCGGGAATAAGACAAGATACAGCTTCTCTGATCTTAAGAACATAACAGGGAAGGATATTTCTGAGATAACTAATAAATATATTAAAAAAAACGGAAGAGAAGTAAAAGTTAAAGAAACATTCCATAATAAAATAATAAAACATCATTATGTCTGCTCATCATGCGGACATGATGAAGTCTTAGATACATTTATTGATTTTATAAGATGTAAGAAATGCAATTCCATAGTGAGACCTATTGAATCAGGAGTCAAAAAAGATGAAGGAGAGACTTACAGGAAGTTTAATGCAACATCAATAGTTAACGTTGATACTATTTTGATAGCATCAAGGCATCTTTATAGGATGGTTTATTCTCTTCATGAAAAATCCGGATTAGCCAGCATTCCAATTGATCCAAATAGAGTATTGTTGTTTGAGAAAGATGAAGCAAATCCTGATTCAGTGATGATAAGCAACATCCCTTTTTTAGATGATTCAAAGACGATTCCAGGAGAAGCTGAGAAGTTATTGAAAGAATCTTTTGAATTCAATCCAATAATAGAGACGGAAGAAGAGGAAAAGAAGATTAAGAGGGCATTTGCTATTGTTAATGAAGAAGTCACTAAGAAAATACCCGAGGAATTGTTCCCGCCTTGTATTAAAATCATTTTACAAGGCGTTAAAGACGGCAGGAAAAGAAGCTTGTTTATCCTGATTAACTTTTTAATATCTGTAGGATGGAATTATGAAGAGATAAAGGAAAGATTGGATGTTTGGAATAAAGTCAATCTTGAACCTTTAAGGGAGAGTTTGATCGTTACTCATCTGAATTATCACAAGCAGCAAAGAAAGGAGATTTTACCTCCTAACTGCCCTAAGAGAGAGAATAATATTCCTATTGTTCAGCAGAATTACTACACTGATCTGCAGTTCTGCCATCCTGATAATTTCTGCGCAAGAATAAAGAATCCTGTGCAGTATGCGAAGAAAAGAGCCTGGCTGCTTAATCAGAACCTGCCTAAAAAGAGGAAGAAAAAAGAATGATGGATTTTGAGATAAATTCTGTTGATGATTTGGAGAAACTAAGTTTTGAGGTTAGCTGGCAGTATTTCGAGAAATTAGTCGCTTTTGTTTTTGAGAAGAATGACTTTGATGTAAAACAGAATGTTGTAATTGTTGATGAAGATAGAAGACAGTTTGATGTGATTGCGAAGAAGAAAGATATTACTTATCTAGTTGAATGCAAAAGATGGAAATCTCGAGCCAATAGCATTTCTGATATCAAAAGAGCCGTTGAGACTCATATCGAGAGATGTGAATTATATTCTAAAATACATCCAGAAGAAGCTGTAGTTCCTTTATTGGTGACTCCACTTCAGGGAATGCCTGAAGAGCATGAGAAAGTGTTTATTGTTCCTTTGACAAGCTTGAATTGGTTCCTGAATCAGAATTAATATTTTCCATATTGTAAATAATTAACAAAAACCTTAAATAACTTCTCTTTACTTAAATTAACTATGGTTAACACAAGACTGTTGCATCCTCAGGAAATAGAGACTTTCTATGTAATTCCGACCATAAGAAAGCACTTTGCAGAAGCTTTATTGAAACAAGGAATGAAGCAGAAGGATGTTGCAAATATATTTGGAATAACAACTTCAACAATAAGCCAATATACAAGCAAGAAAAGAGCAAGTGAATTGGAATTTACTTCTGATGTGATTAAAGAGATTGAAAATTCAGCAAAGAAAATCAAGGATCAATACTCATACATCACAGAAACACAGAATATTCTGAAATTCATAAGGACATCAAAGACAATCTGCAAGATACATAAGATGTTTTCTGACGTTCCGACTAATTGCGATCCTGATGAAACAGGATGCAGACATTCAGTTAGTAATGTGAGGATTAAATGACACAGATAATAGTTCCGGAAATAAATAGAGAAACATATGATCATTCTGATAATCATAAACCTAAGTTCACGGCTAAGCCTGGCTTGAATGAAGAAGTAGTAAGAAAAATATCAAAAGACAAGAATGAACCCGAATGGATGTTAAATAAAAGATTGAAGGGATTGGAATTGTTCAATAAAACTCCATTGCCTACATGGGGGCCTGATTTGACTCCATTGAAAATTGATGAAATCATATATTATGTTGATCCAAATACAAAAGAGACAAAAGATTGGAAAGAAGTTCCTAAAGAGATTAAAAGAACATTCGACAGATTAGGAATTCCACAAGCTGAGAAAGATGTTCTTGCAGGAGTTGGAGCTCAATACGATTCCAATATTGTTTACCACAGGTTAAAATCTGATTTAGAAGCGAAAGGAGTCATTTTCGAGAACATGGATGTCGCTTTAGTAAAATATCCGGATATGGTCAAGAGATATTTCATGACATCATGCATTCCTTTGACAACTCATAAATTCACAATGCTTCACGCTGCTGTCTGGTCCGGAGGAACATTCATTTACGTTCCTAAGAATGTAAAAGTTGAACTTCCATTGCAGGCTTATTTTAGGATGAATGCAGAAAAAGGCGGTCAATTCGAACACACTTTAATTATTGTTGATGAAGGTGCTGAACTCCATTACATCGAAGGTTGTTCTTCACCAAGATACCAACAATCTTCTTTGCATGCAGGATGTGTCGAGATTCATGTTTTAGATAATGCAAAGATGAAATACACTTCAATAGAGAACTGGAGCAAGAATGTTTACAATTTGAATACAAAGAGATCAATAGTGAAAAGAGATGCTGAAATGAAATGGGTGAATGGAAATATGGGTTCAGCAGTAACTATGCTTTATCCTATGTCTGTATTGATTGGAGAAGGTGCTTCTTCTGAATCGGTAGGGATCGCTTTTGCAGGTCCTGGACAGAACCAAGATACAGGTTCCAAAGTACTGCATGCTGCTCCGAATACAACTTCAATGATTGATTCCAAATCAATTTCTAAAGGCGGAGGAATTTGTACTTACAGAGGATTGGTTCATATCACTCCTCAGGCTAAGGGTTCAAGAGCATTCATGAAATGCAATGGATTGATTTTAGATACAATATCAAAATCAGATGCGATTCCTGTTCTTAAGATTGAAAATTCAGAAGTTGAAGCCGCTCATGAAGCGACTGTAGGTAAAATAGGAGATGAAGAGATATTTTATTTGATGAGCAGAGGATTATCTAAGAATGAAGCAGTTAACATGATTGTCGGCGGCTTCATTGAACCCATAACTAAGGCTTTGCCATTGGAATACGCAGTTGAATTGAATAAACTGATTGAACTGGAGATAGAAGGACATTAAGATGACAGATCTAAATAAATTAAAAAAAGAAATGTCTGAAGAAGGCTTCAAAGATATTTATGTCTGGGAAGATAAACCAGGAGAGACATATGAACCACACAGCCACAAATGGGAAACCAAATTAATTATTCTTAGCGGTTCAATTGAATTAAAAATAAATGATAACTTGAATACTCTTAGAACCGGGGATTCGATATACATAAAGGCAAATCAAATTCATGAAGCTATTGTTGGAAGTTCTGGGTGCAAATATTTGGTCGGCGAAGGAAAATGAATAAAAACGATTTCCCAATATTGAAACAGAAAATAAATGGAAAAAGACTTGTTTATTTAGATAATGCTGCAACATCTCAAGCTCCAGAATCTGTAATCAATTCAATCTCTGAATATTACAAAACAATGCATTCAAATGTCCATAGAAGCATACATACTTTAAGCGAAAAAGCGACGGAAGAATATGAAAATACAAGAAAGAAGGTTGCTAAATTCATTAATGCAGATTCTGAAGAAATAATTTTCACAAAAGGAACTACGGAAAGCATAAATCTTATTGCTCATGGATTGAAATTGAAAAAAGATGATGAAATTGTACTTACGATGATGGAACATCATGCTAATATTGTTCCTTGGCAGCAATTGGGTGTTAAATTAAAGTATATTCCTATAACAAAAGACTTTAAGCTTGATTTAGAAGCGGCAAAGAAGCTGATAACTAATAAAACTAAAGTTGTCTCTGTAACACATATATCGAATGTCCTTGGAATAATCAATCCTATCAATGAACTTGCAAAATTAGCACATAAAGTGGGTGCATTGATTGTTGTTGATGCTGCACAGTCAGTTCCTCACATGAAAGTCGATGTAAAGGAATTAAACTGCGATTTCCTTGCATTTTCAGCACATAAGATGCTCGGCCCTACAGGAGTAGGTGTTCTATACGGAAAAAAAGAACTGTTAGAGAATTTAGAGCCTTTTGTATATGGCGGGAAGATGATCAAAGAAGTTGATTTAGATAAAACAACATTCGCAGATTCTCCTGATAAATTTGAAGGCGGCACTCCGAACATCTCTGGAGTTATTGCCTTTGGAAAAGCAATTGATTACTTGAATAAGATTGGAATGGATAAAATAGAAAAACATAATAAAGAATTAATAGAATATGCATCTAAAAGAATAAAAGAAATTAAGAATGTAAAAGTTTATGGTTCAGAAGGTTCAATAATATCATTCAACATCGAAGGTATGCATTCTCATGATGTTTCTGAATTATTAGACAGAGAAGGAGTCGCTATAAGAGGAGGACATCATTGTACAATGCCATTGATGAAAGTTCTTAACATTCCTGGATGTTCAAGAGCTTCTTTCTACTTATACAACACAAAAGAAGATGTTGATATATTCATTGATGCATTGAAGAAAGCGATAAAGGTGTTCAAGTTATGAACCATCTAGAAGAGATAGAAACAGGATTGAATGAAGAAGATCAGATGTACAAAGAAAACATCTTAGACCATTACAAACATCCACATAACAAAGGAGAAGTTAAGCACAATTCAAGTTTCAAAGAGATAAATCCTACTTGCGGAGATGAACTAACTGTATTTTTAGATGTTAAAGACAATAAAGTAAACAATATTTCATTCATTGGGCAAGGATGTGCAATTTCACAAGCAGGGATATCAATGTTAACTGATGAAATCAAAGGAAAAGATATCAAAGAAGTAAAAAAAATGAAATCTGAAGATATTTACCAATTATTAGGAATAAAAATAAGTGTAAACAGGATTAAATGCGCTTTGTTGCCATTGAAAACTGTTCAAGGAGCGATAAAAGAATATGAAATTAGAAATAATTGATCTGCATGTTGAAATAGAAGGAAAAGAAATACTCAAAGGAGTCACAGTTACATTCGAAAAAGGAAAGATTGTGGCTTTGATGGGACCAAATGGCTCTGGTAAAAGTACTTTAGCATTCGCTTTGATGGGGCATCCTAAATATAAGATAACGAAAGGTAAAATACTTTTAGATGGAAAAGATATTACAAATTCAACAGCTGATGAAAGAGCAAAACAAGGATTATTCTTATCATTCCAGCATCCTCAGGAAATAACTGGAGTCAATCTTTCATCTTTCTTAAGGTCTGCAGTTCAAAATGTCAAAGGAAAGAAGATTCCTGTAACTGATTTCCATAAGTTATTGAAAGAAAAGATGAGTGAATTAGGAATCGAAGAGCAATTCAAGCAAAGAAGCTTGAATGTTGGCTTTTCAGGAGGAGAAAAGAAGAGGATGGAGATATTACAATTATCATTATTAGAACCAAAATATGCAATTCTCGACGAGACTGATTCAGGATTGGACATCGATTCTCTGAAATTAGTGTGTGAAACAATAAATAAAGTAAAAAGCAAAGAAATGGGAATAATTTTAATCACTCACTACAATAGAATATTGAAATTCTTAACCCCGGACCAAGTACATATAATCTCTAAAGGGAAAATCATAAAATCAGGCGGAAAAGATTTGGCTCATGAAATAGAAGAGAATGGATTTGCAGGATTACTGAAAGATTGAATCGTCTATCCCAAGAATTTCACACAGCATATCATAATCTTTTTTTCTTGTTCTATGTAAAAACTCAAAGAGTTTTCCTCTTGCTGTTTTAAGTGAACGCTGACCTGCAAAATCTTCAATCATTGTTTCAGCTTCTTTCTTTTTTGATCTGTCCGTCTTGATCTCCACTTCAGCTACATCATACCTAAACAAAGAAGGAAAATGAGTATGGTCAATATCTATCCTTAGGTCTCCATACTTATACCTGTCTCTCACGAGCATGAATCTGCAAAATGGTAAATAACCATTTCTTGTCAGCAAATCAGAAAGATCTCCTGCTTTTGGAAGATCTAAATGACGCCTTATCTTTTCTTCATTGTGTTCTTCTTCGAATCCTGAGCCTTTTCTTGCATCTTCCTTGTCTTCAGGAACTTTTAATTCAAATTCGCCGTTTTTAGTTATGAGATAAATTCCTTTTCTAGCTAATCTCAAGTCATGCGTGTCATAGTATGTATCTCTCCTCTTTATTTTATCCTTAAAAAGTGCGCCCTGTAGAATTCTTCTTTTTGAAACAATATCCGCATGATATCTTCCTTCAACTTCAACTACATGCTCTTCTTTTTGCATAGAAATAACAAAAATAGTTAATATTTATATCTTGCTATTTATAATGGATGCAACAGCTATTGCTGCGGTCTCTATCCTTAATGTATTTTTTGAAATTGATGTTTTAACAAATCCTCTGCTTTCTGCTTCTTTGAGTTCTTCTTCGGTAAAGCCACCTTCAGGACCTATAAGAACTAATGTTTTTCCTTTCACTTCTTTTAACTTGCTTCCTTCTTGATCAAGAATTATCTTATTATCTGCCTTCTCTTTAATGACTGAAGAAAACTCCGTTAAATTTCTTAATTCAGGAATCCATACTCTTTTACACTGCTTGCATGCTTCCAATAGAACTCTTTTATAACGTTCTATATTTTTAGGGATTACGACAGAATTTTTTGTTCTTAACGGAATTATCACTGAAACATTTAATTCTGTAAGTTTTTGAAGCATGAAATCAAATTTATCTCCTTTTGGAACCGCAGAAGCAATAATTAGATTATCTTCTTTGGGAAACTCTTTTATCTCAGAAACTTCTATTTGATCCTTTCCGAAAATCTTTCCAACACCTACTTTTCCTTTCCCATCAAATATAACAATTTTCTCATTTTCATAATGCCTTTTGACTTTCAGATGACGAGCTTCATCAGAGCTTAATCTGGTTATTTTACCTATATCTTCTGAGTAAAACCAGTCTAATTCTTGTATATTCATATTAAAATCAAACTTCATCCTTTTCTTTAATATTGCTATATTATTTATTTTCCATATAGAATATATATTACAACATATATACCACAGTCTATAAGTCATGTTCTTACTGGAAAGAAGCACAACGTTTATAAATGACCCCGAGCCTTAAAATTCCCATAAATGGCGATTACAGCAATGTAAGCGCTTGAGAGCCTGGAAAAGCAACTTTTTCAGTACGAACCAAGAAGTTCTACTAAAAGTTATCGGCTCTGAAACTAAAAAATGTCTAACGTAAGAAAACCAAGAGCAGGAAGCATGCAGGTCTGGCCTAGAAAAAGGGCTGCAAGACAATATCCTAAAGTCAGGGCCTGGGCACAGACATCAGAAAAAAAGGCCTTGGGTTTCGCCGGATATAAAGTCGGCATGACTCACACAATCATCGTCAATAATATCAAGACATCCAAGACAAAAGGCGACGAAATTTTCTGCCCTTGCACAGTGCTTGAATGTCCCCCTCTCAAAGTCGCCGGCGTCAAACTTTATTCTCAGACAATTTACGGTTTCCAGACAAAAACCCAGATCAACTCAAAATCACTTGACAAGGAGCTTGTCGAAAGAAAACTTCTTACAAAGCATAAAAAATCAAATGAAGAAAATTTGTCAAAACTTTCTGCTTCTGATTTCGACGACTTAACATTGATTGTTCATACACAGCCAAAATTAATACACTTAAAAAAGAAACCGGAAGTATTCGAGATAGGATTAGGCGGTTCAAAAGAAGATAAGTTAAATTTTGCAAAAGAGAAATTAGGAAAAGAACTTTCTGTAAGAGATGTTTTCGCCGAAGGAAACCAGATTGATACTCACGCTGTAACAATAGGAAAAGGATTCCAGGGTCCTATGAAAAGATTCGGGATCACAAGAAGAAGGCATAAGTCAGAAAAGTCAATAAGAAACCCAGGTTCATTGGGAGGATGGCAGGCTCAGGGACACGTAATGTACAGAGTCGCGCATGCAGGACAGATGGGTTATCATGTAAGGACGGAATATAACAAACAAATTCTAAAGATATCAGACAAGCCCGAAGAAATAAACATTCAGGGCGGATTCTCACGTTATGGCGTTGTAAATGCAACATATATTTTATTGAGAGGTTCGATTGCAGGACCTAAGAAAAGGATGATAAGAATAAATCAGGCAATAAGACCAAATCCAAAGATTACAAAAGAGGCTCCAAGCATAATATACACAAGCTTGCAGTCAAAACAATAATGATACATGCTCAACCGATGATGAGGTTATCCCCGTCTGACTTGATGATGATACAATCGATGTGCTGAGGTTGAATTATTAAAAAATGAAAACAAAGATACTGGACACAAACAAAACTGAAAAAGGAACAAAAGATCTTCCTGTTCAATTTAGCGAGCAGATAAGAGAAGACTTGATCCAGAGGGCAGTTTTATCAGTCCAGGCAGAAGCAAGACAGGCTTATGGTACAAAACCTGGAGCAGGAACAAGGCAAGTTTCGGAAGTATCCAGGCGTAGAAGAGACTACAAAGCGACTTACGGCGCAGGAATATCAAGAGTTCCAAGAAAAATAATGTCAAGAAATGGAACAAGGATGAACTGGGTCGGAGCAATCGCACCAGGAACAGTAGGCGGAAGACAGGCTAATCCTCCTAAAGCAGAAAAGAACTGGTCTCAAAAGATAAATGAGAAAGAAAATAGGAAAGCGATAAGATCAGCGATAGCAGCAACAGTTGACGTTAATTTAGTAAATAAAAGAGGGCATAAAGTCCCTAAAGATTTCCCGTTCATAGTTGACAGCAAATTTGAATCATTGAACAAAACAAAAGATGTTTACAAAGCATTAGAAAAATTAGGATTTGAAACAGAATTGAAAAGAACATCAGGATCAAACGTAAGATCAGGATCAGGAAAGAACAGAGGAAGAAAATACCATAACAAGATTGGTCCTTTGTTTGTTGTAGGCAATGAATGCCAATTATTGAATGCTGCAAAGAACATACCAGGTGTTGATGTTGTCTCTGCAAATAGTTTAAATGCAGAACTATTGGCTCCTGGATGCCATCCTGGAAGATTGACATTATGGACTGAAAATGCTATTGATGTCTTAGCAAAAGAAAAACTATTCACAGAAGACTATCATGGAAAGACTATTGTAAAGGAGATATCTTCTCCAAAGAAGAAAGAAACTTCTCACGCTCCTAAAAAAGAGACAAAAAGAGTTGAAGCTCATAAGCCTGAAGCAAAAAGGCCGAATTATGCTCCTGTTGATAAAAAAGCAGAAGTCAAAAAAGAAATAGAAAAAGAGAAAGTATCAAAAGAACATAATGAAGTCGAGAAGATAATGAAAGATCTTAAAGCGAAGGCGATGAAATGAAGCAGATAATCAAAAGACCAAGCGCAACTGAAAAATCTATAAGGATGATGGAATCAGAGAACAAATTAATTTTCATAGTTGACCTTAAAGCTACTAAGAAAGAGATAAAGGATGAGATGGAAAAGATGTTCAAGACAAAAGTTACTAACGTAACCACTCACATAACTCCTCAGGGAGAAAAGAAGGCATTCATAACATTCGGAAAAGAAACACCGGCAATAGACATTGCGACACAATTAGGTTTGATGTAAAATGGGTAAGAATATCATATCACAAAGAAGGGGAAGAGGTTCTCCTAGATACAGAGCTCCTAGTTTCAATTATTTGGGAGATGCTAAATTAAGAAAACTTGATAATGAAGTTGTGACAGGAAATATAATTGACATATTACACTGCGCAGGACATACTGCTCCATTATGCACGATAAGATATCAGAATGGAGAGGAAGTATTGAGCATAACTCCTGAAGGAATAAAGGTAGGCGATCAGGTCATGTCGGGAATATCTGCACCAGCCCAGGTTGGAAATACTGTCGCATTGAAGAATATACCAGAAGGAACTTTAATATATAATATCGAAAACAATCCAGGAGACGGCGGAAAATTCGCAAGGACTTCAGGAACTACTGCAAAAGTATTGGCAAAGACAGACAAATCAGTAAAAGTCATGATGCCTTCAAAGAAAGAAAAGGATTTCAATCCTGGATGCAGGGCGCAGATTGGTGTCGTTGCAGGTTCAGGAAGGACAGAAAAGCCGTTCTACAAAGCAGGAAAAAGATTCTATGCAAAGAGAGCAAGAAACAAGCTTTATCCGAATGTATCAGGAGTATCAATGAACTCAGTAGATCACCCATTCGGTGGAAAGTCATCTCATCACAAAGGAAGGCCTACAGTTGCGCCTAAGTACGCGCCTGCAGGAAGAAAAGTCGGTAAGATAAGACCAAGAAGGACAGGTATGAGAAGATAAAAATGGCAAAGAAAGAATACACATTCAGAGGAAAAACATTAGCTGAATTGAAAGCAATGAGCATGAATGAGTTTATGCTGCTTATACCTGCGAATGAAAGAAGACATATGAAAAGAGGATTCACAGACGCAGAGAAGAAATTGCTGAAAGAATTAAGAGCAGGAAAGAACAATATCGAAACTCACCTCAGAGAGATGATAATTCTTCCTGAAATGGTAGGATTGACGTTGAAAGTTTACAGCGGAAAAGAATTTGTCCAGGTGTTTGTAGCTGAGGATATGCTCGGGCACAGACTTGGAGAATTTGTCATGACAAGAAAACCAGTGAGGCATGGAGCAGCAGGAATAGGAGCTACAAAATCATCTGCTCATGCATCGGTGCATTAAAATGGCTTACAAATACGCATTCCAGAAATATGATGGAACTAAGATGGCGAAAGCTGTTGGAGTCAGTTTGCCAATATCATACAAGCAGGCAAGGGAAATATGCCATCATCTGCAAGGAAGAAGTACAGAAGCTGCAAAGAAAATCTTAGAAGGAGTTTTCGAGATGACACAGGCGATTCCATTCAAAAGATTCAATATGGACGTAGGACACAAACCTGGAATGGCTGCAGGAAGATATCCTCAGATAGCAACCAGAGAAATAATGAAATTGATAAAAAGTGCAGAATCAAATGCAAACGACAAAGGAATCTCAAAAGACCTTTTCATAACTCACATGTGCTCTCACAGAGCAGCAGAAGGTGGAAGATCAGGAAGAACTCCTGGCGCCGCTAAAAGGGCTCACGTCGAGATCGTAATAGAAGAAAATAAAGTTGAAAAGAAACCAAGAGCTAAAAACAAATGATTGAAAGACAATTTGTCGGACAGAATATGAAGGAATATCTTATTGAAGATTACATAGCTAAAACGCTATCAAATGTCGGATTGAGCCATACAAAATTAGTCAAGACTCCTACAGGAATAAAAATAATAATTTATGCTTCCCGTCCAGGTTTAATAGTCGGAAGGAAAGGAGCGAACATAAAAGACCTTACTGCAACGATGAAGAACAAGTTCAAGCTTGAAAATCCTCAGATAGAGATAGCTGAAGTTGAAAACATAAATCTTGATCCTCAGATAGTAGCTGAAAAAATAGCATCGACATTGGAAAGATTTGGAACGCAGAGATTCAAAGGAGTTGCTCATAAAGTATTAAGCGACGTCATGGCTGCAGGCGCAAGAGGAATTGAGGTTGTTATTTCGGGAAAGATACCGAGCGCAAGAGCAAAATCATGGAGATTTTACGCAGGCTATCTGAAGAAATGCGGAGATATTGCAATCAATTATGTAAGCAAGGCAACTTCATCAGTCAATCTAAAGACAGGTACAGTTGGAATAAAAGTAAAGATAATGCCTCCCGACATAAGGCTTCCTGATGATATAATAATTTATGATGAAACGAGAGTAGAAGAGAAAGCTGCTGAAGAGAAGAAATCAGAAGAAGAAAAAGAATCGAAGAAAAAGAAAAGACCGAGAAAGCAGAAATCATCTGAAGAACAATCCAAAAAAAATGAAAAAGTTCCAGAGGTCAAGCAATGAAGAGGAGAGAGTTAATGGAACTTGATAAATCAGAACATATGTCAAAATTAGCTGAGTTCAGAAAAGAACTTGTAAAGCTTAATGCACAGGCCTCAACAGGAACTGCAATGAAAAATCCAGGAATGCTGAATCAAACAAAGAAGAATATCGCAAGATTGCTCACATTGATTAATCAAAATAAAGGTGTACAGAAAAAGAAATGAGTGAAGTTTGCCAGACCTGCGGATTACCAAAGGAACTTTGCGTTTGTGAATCGATCGCAAAGGAAAGCCAGAAGATAAAAGTATACACTGTAGAAAAAAAATTCGGAAAGGTCTATACTGTTATTGAAGGCATAGGAGACAAGCAGATCAGCCTTAAAGATCTGACAAAGAAGCTGAAGAACAAGCTTGCATGCGGCGGATCGGTAAACGATGAAAAAATCGAGCTGCAGGGAAACCATAAACAGAAAATAATGCCTGTTTTGGTCGAGGCCGGATTCAGTCCAGAGACTATAGAGATCAAATGAAACAATGCTCGACAAGTCGTGCAAGCTTCATTTTTGAGAGACAAAAATGAAGGACGAGCTAATAGGAAAAAAGATCAAGATCATCGAATCAAACAACAAGTCCCTTGTCGGAATGAAAGGGATTGTCGTCAACGAATCGAAAAACATACTTTCCGTCGAAGTTGACGGAGAAGTAAAGAAGATTGTCAAGGACCTTTGTGTCTTTGACATCGAAGGAAGAAAAGTTTCAGGAAAAGAAATAGCGAAAAGGCCTGAAGAGAGATTGAAAAAATGAAGGAAAACATAGGAATTGAAGTAAAGGCGCCGGAAAAGGCTTGTACGGACAAACATTGTCCATTCCACGGTAGCTTGAGCGTTCACGGAAGAATATTCACAGGAGAAGTAGTATCAGACAGGATGTCAAAATCAGTGAGCGTAATGTGGGAAAGAACGATATATGTCCCTAAATATGAAAGATATGAAAAAAAGAGGTCTAAAGTAAAGGCTCACAATCCTGAATGCATCGATGCAAAGAAAGGAGATAAAGTGAAGATAATGCAGTGCAGACCGATAAGCAAGACAAAACATTTCGTGGTAATAGAGAAAATAAAGGATTAAGATGGAAGCAACTAAAGCAACAATAACAAAAGGATTGTGTCATGGATCTGAATTAGAGACATGCGACAATTCAGGTGCTAAAGTAGTAAAGATAGTTTCAGTTGTGCACAGCAAGACAAGAAAAGGAAGAAAACCTACCTGCGGAATAGGAGATTTAATACTTGTCGCAGTAAAGAAAGGAACTCCAGAGATGAGAAAGACAGTCACTTATGCCACAATAGTAAGACAAAAAAGAGAATACAGAAGACCTGACGGGACGAGAGTAAAGTTTGAAGACAATGCAGTCGTAATATTGAAAGATGAAGATGGAAATCCAAAAGGGACTATCTTCAAAGGGCCGATCGCTAAAGAAGCTGCCGAGAGATGGCCAGGAGTAATGAAGGTAGCGAAGGTAATAGTATGAACAGCGAATTTACAACTTCATGGAACAGGAGCAAGCAGCCAAGAAAGCAGAGAAAATATGCAGCTAATGCTCCATTGCATGTAAAAAGAAAATTACTTTCAGCAAGATTATCGAAAGAGCTTACAAAGAAGTATTCCACAAGAAGCATGCCTTTGAGAAAAGGAGACAAAGTAAAAGTCGTGAGAGGGTCATACTCAGGAACAATCGGAAAAGTAGATGCAATTGACCTGAAAGGGCAGAGAGTGTACATAATAGGGACTGACAGGACTAAGGTTGACGGTACAAAATCACTTTATCCTATCCATCCTTCAAATGTAATAATACATGAACTGAATCTTGATGATAAGGTAAGAAAACAAATGCTGGAGAGAAAAAAGAAATAAAATGACAAAGAATCATTTGAGAAGGATTGCAATGCCTAAGACCTGGACAACCCAGGAAAAGAAGAAAGTATATTGGGTAGCAAGAGCAAGGCCGGGAGCTCATTCATTGGAAAACGGAATGCCGTTAGTATTGATACTTAGAGAAATGCTGAAATATGCAGAGACTGCAAGGGAATCTAAACACATATTGAATCACAAAAATGTCATGATTGACGGAGTAAGAAGAAAGGACCACAGATTCATTGTAGGCCTTATGGATGTAATTTCAATCACTGAATTAAAAGAACATTACAGAGTCTCGATAAACAAGTATGGAAAGCTTCAGCTCATAAAAGCAGATGAAAAAGAAGCGAATTCAAAGATATGCAAGATAAAAGGAAAAGGTCTTCATAATGGAAAGACTCAATTGAGGCTTTCAGACGGAAGGACGTTATTGGTAGAGAAAGGAGCTTACAAAACAGGAGATTCTGTTGTAATCAGCGTTCCTGACCAGAAGATAACAAAACACCTCGCTTTTGAGAAAGGCGCAGAAGTGCTTCTTACAAAAGGGAAGAAAATAGGAACGACAGGAAAGATCCATGATATCAAGCCAGCTTCAGAAAATCACGAAGCGGTTGTTGTAATAAAAACAGGAAGCGAGACATTTGAGACATTGAAAAATTATTGTTTAGTTATAGGAAAGGAGAAATCAACATTCAAGCTCGAATAAAATGAAGCAGAATATATCAAGAAACATAAAAATAGAGAAGGTAACCTTGAACATAGGTGCAGGAAAGAACACTGCTTTGCTAGATAAAGGGCTGAAATTACTTAAAACAATATCAGGAGTACAGCCTGTCAAGACAATCACTCAAAAAAGAATTCCTGCATGGGGATTGAGACCTGGACTTCCTATAGGATGCAAAGTTACATTAAGGAATGAGGCAGCAAAGGATGTTTTACTTAGACTGCTTCAGGCAAAGAATTTCACATTGAAAGAAACACAATTCGATGATAATGGAAATGTCGCATTCGGAATACATGAGTATATTGACATCCCTACAGTAAAATATGATCCTGAAATCGGAATCATAGGTTTCGAGATATGCATAACTCTTGAAAGACCAGGATTCAGGATAAAGAAAAGAAAAATACAGACAAAGAGCATACCTCAAAGGCATAAAATCACAAAGATAGATGCAATAGAATTCATGAAAAATCAATTCAAGGTAAAAATAGGTGAAGAAGAATGACTGTAAGCAACTATAAAAGTATATTGAATGTAATCAAGAACAAGCCAGGAAAGATAAAGAAATACAATAAAAATAATGTTCCTAAAGACAGAAAATGCGGATTTTCAATACATAAATGCCAGGTCTGCCTGAGAACAGGAGGATATGTAGGGAAGTATGGAATAGGACTGTGCAGGCACTGTTTCAGGGATTTTGCCCAGAAATTGGGATTCAAGAAATTTAATTGAGGAATTAAAAATGGCAATGAACGACACATTATCAGCGGCGTTATCAGGAATGATGAATGCCGAGAAGAACAGCAAGAACGAAGTACAGATATTTCCGAATTCAAAAATAACTGATAAGGTGCTTGATGTATTGAAGAAAAACCAATACATAGGAGATTTCAAGGAAGTAAAGGACAGCAAGGGAAACAGCGTCAAGATACATCTGCTAGGAAAAATCAACAAATGCGGAGCGATAAAGCCAAGATTCTCCGTGACACTTCCGGAATATGAGAAATTCGAGAAAAGATTTTTGCCGGCAAAGGACTTCGGAATATTGGTAGTCACAACAAATAAAGGGATTATGACTCACATTCAGGCTAAAGAGAAAAAATTAGGAGGAAAGCTTATTGCTTACTGCTACTGATGAGAATCGCTGAGCTGAAAAAGACAATAAATATCCCTGAAGGGGTTTCAGTCAGTGTGCACAATAATCATGTTACAGTAAAGGGGACTCATGGAGAAGTAAAGAGAAGCTGGAGTGAACCGAGAGTAAGTGTTAAAGTCGAAGGAAATGTAATATCGATATCATCCAAAGATGCGACAAAAAGACAGAAAAGAGTAATCTCGACTGTAAGATCCCATTTAGGCAATGCGGTTGATGGAGTAAAGAATAACAACGAATACAAGTTGAAGATTTGCGCAAGCCACTTCCCTATGCAGGTTTCAGTCGAAGGAAATATTTTAGTTGTCAAGAACTTTTTTGGGGAGAAAATCCCGAGAAAATCAGAATTGCCGAAAGATGTTCAAGTAAAGGTACAAGGCGACAAGATAATTGTCACAGGTCCTGATGTTGAGAAAGTCGGACAGGCTGCTTCGACAATAGAACAGATATGCAGAGTTGTCAATAAAGATAAAAGAGTGTTTCAAGACGGGATATTCCTGATAGAAAGAAACGGAAAATCGATATAAAATGGCAGACATAAAAAAATTACTCGAAATAAGGAAGCAGAGAAAGAAAAGCAGGCCTAAGTTCAGGAGACAGGGCTATGGAATATATCACAGGATAGCAGATGAATGGAGAAAACCAAGAGGAAGACACTCAAAATTAAGACATCAAAGCGCAGGGCATATCAAGAAAGTAAAGCCTGGCTTCAGATCAAACAGGCTTGTAAGAGGACTTGATAGTTCAGGATTGATGCCGGTAATAATACATTCAACCAATCATATTTCATTATTAAATAAGAACCAGCACAGCGCAATAATCGGCGGAAATGTCGGGATGAGGAAGAGATTGATCATACTTAATGAATTGAAGAAACACGGAATAACTGTAATTAATATAAAAGGAGATTATGAGAAAAGGGTCCATGAAGAACTTAAGCAGAGAAAAGCGATCAAGGAAAGTAAATTATCCAAGAAATCAAAGAAAGAAGAAAAGAAAGAACACAAGCATGATAAAGAACTTACGGAAGAAGAAAAAATAGTCAAAGAAAAGCAAGAAAAAGATAAGGTCTTGACTAAGGAGCAGAAATGAACCTACAAAAAAGATTAGCTTCAGAAGTTTTAGGATGTTCTCCTAAAAGAGTCTTATTTGACGAAAATAGGATGGAAGAGATAAAGGAAGCTATAACAAGATCTGATGTAAGGAAGCTGATAAGCAGCGGAGCGATAATAGAGCTTCAGAAAAAAGGAATATCAAGATCGAGAGCCAATGAAAGAAAGACCCAGAAAAGCAAAGGAAGAAGAAGAGGTCATGGTTCAAGAAAAGGAAGAGCGAATGCAAGAGGAGAACCTCACAAGACTATTTGGGTGAATAAGGTAAGACTTCAGAGAAGTTTCATTTCAGCATTATTACAGTCAAACAAAATAGACAAGATATTGTATAAAGATCTCTATAGAAAGGTAAAAGGCGGATACTTCAGAAGCAAAGGACACATAATTGTTTATCTTGAAGAAAAGGGTATCTTGAAGGCTAAAACATGAAAGACAAAAGAAAAGTAATACCATTCAGAAGGAAAAGAGAAGGCAAGACTAATTATAAGAAAAGATTAGCTTACATCAGCTCAGGACTCCCAAGATTAGTCATAAGAAGATCGCTTAGCGGAGTCACTGCTCAGATAATATCATATGAACCGAGCGGAGATAAAGTCTTGGCAAGTGCTAATTCAAAGCAATTATTAAAACTTGGATGGAAATTGTCAGGAAGCAATACTCCATCAGCATATTTAGTCGGATTTTTAGCAGGGAAAAGAGCAGTTGATAAGAAGATTCATGATGCAATACTTGACCTTGGACTTTACCAGCCAATAAAAGGCTCAAAGCTTTACGCAACAGTAAAAGGGGCGATTGACGCAGGATTAAAAGTTCCTCACGATGTATCTGTCCTTCCAAAAGAGGAAAGACTGCACGGAAAACACATAGAAGATTACAAGAAAATAGCTGTAAAGAAACAGTTTGATGAGATATTAATCAAAATAAAAGGTACGAAATAAATGACAAAAGACAAATATCCGGAAAAAGAAGAAGTCAAGATGGAAGCTGCACAGGAGCAGGTTGAAATAGAGCAGAAAGAACTGGCTGAAAAACCGGGAGATGTTGCTCCAGAAGTTGTTGTTCCTATAGAAGAAGCAGTAATTGAAAAGACAAAAGAGGAGATCTCAAGCTGGAAACCTATCACAGAATTAGGAAGAAAGGTAAAGAGCGGAGAAATAACTGATATCAATTTCATATTCGACAAAGGACTTAGAATAAAGGAATCGCAGATTGTTGACGCGCTGATGGATAATATGGAAGCTGATCTGCTTCTTATCGGACAGTCTAAAGGTAAATTTGGTGGAGGTTCAAGGAAAGCTTTCAAACAGACTCAAAAAAAGACGCAGGAAGGAAATAAACCTAAGTTTGCCACTATTTCTGTAATAGGAAATAAGGATGGATATATAGGATTAGGCTACGGAAAAAGCAAGGAAACTGTTCCTGCAAGAGAAAAATCACTCAGAAATTCAAAAATAAATTTAATGAGAATAAGAAGAGGATGCGGTTCATGGCAATGCGGATGCAAGACACATCACAGCATACCTTATCAAGTTGAAGGAAAAACAGGTTCATGCAGGATGGTTTTAAGACCTGCACCTAAGGGTACAGGATTGAAAGCTGAAAAAGAATGCCAGAAAATATTGAAGCTTGCCGGAATAAAGGACATATGGTCAAAAGGTTACGGCCAGACAGGAAGCAAGATAAATCTTGTAAAGGCATGTGAAGCTGCCTTAAGAAAATTGAGCAGCACTAAAGTTCAGGACAGATTCAATGAAAATTTAGGAATACTTGACGGGAACAAGATGAAGGAGTAAAATGGAACAAAAATACGGAGTGGTAACTGTAAGAGGATTGATCAATACCAGCAAAGCGACTAAAGACACTCTTAAGATGCTGAATATAGGAAAGAGAAATGCTTGTGCAATCGTTGAAGGAACGAGAAGCATGATTGGAATGATGAATAAGGTAAAAAATTACGTTACATTCGGAGAAGTAAATGAAGAGACTATAAAGTTATTGAAAGCTAAAAGAGGAGATGGAGATCATTACAATCTAAACAGTCCAAAAAAGGGATATGGAAGAAAAGGAATAAAGACTAACTTTTCAAATGGCGGCGCTCTTGGTTACAGAGGAGATAAAATGAACGATCTGATCAGAAGGATGATTTAAATGACAGCAAGAAAAAGAGCTAAAAATACAAGGCAGAGAGCTTCTCATACTCATGGCTGGGGAGACAAGAAAAAGAGGAGAGGATTCGGTCATAGAGGAGGAAAAGGACTTGCAGGAAGATACACAGGTTCAAAGAAACCAAGTTTCTGGGCCGAAGGCAGAAAACATAATACAGGATTTATTCCAAGAAATACTTTTAAAACTAATCCTAT
>CAZNFC010000005.1:19327-20811 GCA_964572885.1 uncultured Methanosarcinales archaeon | reverse complement strand
ACAATCATTTTCTATAATATATGTATATTCGGATGATATATTCGATATATTATTATTTAATATGTGATTAAGTTGAATGGCTCCAGGAGTTGCTGGTAAAATATTGATTCCTGTAGTTCCAACTGATATCATGTTGAAAGAAACGTTATTCCTGACACTATTAGATGTAAGTTTGATGCCGGTCGTTACTTTTGATATAGAATTATTAAAGATAACTCCATCAGATAAAGAATCCATCTCTATTCCATTGGATGTAATATTCATCATGACATTATTTTTTATGTTTGATTTACTGCAAATTGAAGAATAAATTCCATCATTATCTTGATTATTAAAAATATTATTTGTTATGTTATTGTTTGCAGAAAGAGAAAGCATATATATAGCAATACGACCACCGATAAATGTATTATTTGTCATTAAATTATTATTATTGGTTGTACCAAAATCGAATCCCACTCCGTCTCCATTTTGAGAGAATGTATTATTCGATATCAAATCATACGAAGTACCAGAAAATAGAATTCCATCATTATAGTTACTTATATTGCAAAGAGTCATAGTAACATTATTTACTGAAGAAATAGAAACCCCCTTTGAAGATGACGATGATGTTCCATTTATAAGAGTTCTATTGCAAGTAACGGCAACATTAGATGCACCTATTGTAATTCCATTTGGAATATTATATGTTCCAGGACATATGGTAACGTTTCTGCTGATGCTCAACCCGTCAGATAGAGGTATTATATTTGGATCATTGTCATTGCAGTCAACTGAGGCGTTGAATCCGTCGCTGTCATCATCAATTACTATCGGTGATACCCCACAATAATTTGAATTCGTATATATTAAGCCGTTACCTGTATTTGGAGGAGTCGGATTAGAAACATAACTCGCTCCTTGATTTACAATCAAAGCTAAATTTGCAGTGCTGTTTGTGCAATATGATATTGATATTCTTCCTCCTGCTCCTGCTCCTGCTTTATTAGCATAGCTAGAAACTCTATCGAAGGATTTTCCTCCGTTTGATTGTATCGTTCCTGTTCCTGCGAATGTATTTGTGATAAGCCAGATGCTTCCACCTGAACCTGAACCACCGACATCACCTGCGTCATCTATACCTGGAGCTCCGTCTGCGCTTAATGATCCTGAGATATTTATGAAATTTGAAGCGTTGATGATTATTATTCCTCCACCGTTACCACCACTTCCAACAACTAATAATGTTGATCTTCCTCCTGAGCTTCCGAAGAAGTTTGGTGATGATAAAACTCCGTATATGGGTCCTCCTAATACATTACTGGCGGATTTTCCTCCTGTTCCGCCGTAGCCTGCACCTGCTGCGTATTGCACAGCACCTCCGTTTCCTGCTCCTGGGCCGTTTCCAATAGAACCAGACAATGACCCTTTGAAGCCGTCGAAGTCTGTTCTCATCGATATATTTGGAAGAATTGTGAAATTTCTTAATGTGATGTTTGCTC
>CAZNFC010000005.1:0-19227 GCA_964572885.1 uncultured Methanosarcinales archaeon | reverse complement strand
TAAGCCAGATGCTTCCACCTGAACCTGAACCACCAACATCTCCGCTTGATAATGCACCCTCTACACCATCTGCTGCGATAGTTCCATTTATCTCTAATCTTACTGAGGCATTAATTATGAATGCTCCTCCACCATTTCCTCCTCTTGCGTTATTGTTAGCAGTTCCTCCTGAGCTTCCTAATTCAATTGGTGATGAAGTGCTTCCATAAGATACTCCTCCAGGTTGAGTTGAAGAAAGTGAAGTAGCTCCGACTCCTCCGTGACCGGCTCCTCCTGCGTATTGTACATTGGATGTTGAAAATCCTCCACCTGGACCATTACCAATTTCGGCTGCAGCCGGACCTGCAAAACCTTTGTTTGTTGCATTGACTATTCCACCAGAAGCTACAAAAAAAGTATTGTTTACCGTGATGTTAATTAACTTATTTCCTGGAGCCTGATTATCTATAGTCAAAACTCCTGAGCTTGTAACAGTGATGTTCTCACAAGAAACAATCTGCTGAGAGAATGTAGTTGCATTGCTTATGACTAAATTTCCATTTGCAGAAGCATCTGGACAATTATTGAATGAAGAGACTGAAAAATCAGATCCAGAAACATCTTTTCCTGTTATTTGGTTTAATCCTGCCTGATTATTATTTATAACTAACAAGGAACCTATGCCTACTAAGACTAATGCAACTACTATGATTGGCAGCGATGCCTGTCCTTTCACCTTTTTAAACACCCCTTCCACTATTTCCTCCGTCTTTCTTATTTAATAAGGTTTCCTTGTCTTTCTGCCTATTTGCAGCTTCTAAGGCCTTCTTCCTTGAGTCTTCCAGCTCTTCCTCGAACTTCTTTCTTTGATCAGGAAGCATGTCGAAGTATTTCTTCAGATTTTGTTCATATTTCCTTGAGAATTCATCATAGCTTGTGTTTTTTTCTGATTCTTTTTCTAAAATTTCTACATCTTTTGCAAGTTTCTGTATTCTCTCTACGTACTTTCTTTCTCTTTCCTTTGACTTCGAGAATTTTACTACTACTTTATCTAACAATTTTTCTGATCTTTCGACATCTTTATTCTTTATGTATTTCTCTTCCTCTTTCAAGATTAATGGGAATGTATCCACTCTTCTTGCAAGTATCAGTGCGAGGAAAAGGCCTACAATGAACCATATAACGACAATATAAGTTTGCTCCCATATTGCAGCTTTTGGAACTTCTATTACAGCAGTTGTTGTTTTTGTTTCTTCTTTTGGTTTTTCGACCACTGTTTCAGCAGGAACTAATCCGGATGTATCTTTTACTATGCAGCTCTGTGTTTCAGTCTTTGTAGGAACACAGCCGTTTATGTCGTCACATATTCTCGATTGAGAACCATCTACACATTTTGACCATAAATCGCAGTACCACGAACTTTCGCAGGCAGGAGTCGTAGTGCTTCCTCCGCCACCGCCTCCTCCACCATTTCCATTATTATTTCCGCTATCTTGGACTGCTGTATTTTGTATTGTTGTGAAATTATATGGACCGCTTGTGTTGCATCCTCCTGATGAACATGAAGTTACGTTGTAAAAATATATTGTGAAGTTAATCAAGCTTGATAATGTTCTTGAATGTATTAATACCGAATCATCAGTTGATGAGAAAGTTCCTAAAGATAAAGATGTTCCGTAATTAACAGATGTATTTGAAGATTCGTCCGTTGTCCAATTTATCTTCGCTGACTGGTTGGTTATGCTCCAGTTTATCACATTACTTATTATTGGAGGAGTCGTGTCTGAGATGTTGAATATTAAAGGAGTATCTGAAAGTAAAGTTATATTTAACTGGGGATTCACTTCGACTGAGAAATTATCGAATCTGTTTGACTGCGTGAAGTTCAATTGGATGTTTAGGAACCCATTTGAATCTGTATATCCGCTGAAGAACTCTATTCCATTTGACAGATTTGTTACATTAACTAAATGATTAGATGCAGGAGCTCCTGTTGTGAAATTGACTTGGACAGGATAGAATCTATGAACGTTTATTACTGCGAAATAACCTGCGGTGCTAGGAAAATCTACGTAACCATAAATAGTGGAATTCAATTTGAATTGAGTTATATTGTCAACTTTTGAATTGAGTTGTGTGAAATTTACAATTGAAGATAAAGTAGACACCGATCCAAGTTGTAATATTTCTTTTATTGAAGAATTACTAAATTCAGAATATGACTGATCAGAAAAACTTATATTTCTACTGAGATTTGATCTAAATATTTTTATTGAAGAATTTTTGGTAACTCTTACGTCCGTATCAATTTTAGAATCCATTATTGTCGTTACAGAGTCACCATCTGTTACAAAACTTGATTGAGAATAACCAAAAGAAATATTTGTAAAATTATTAGTAGTATTTCCTCTTAATGCAACGCTACCAACAATTGTTGAATTATATGCCCTAATCAAAGAATGCTCATTTTCATCCAAATTAACAGATCCTATTAAAGATGAGCCATTTATTAGAACTGATGAAAAGTTACGTCCCAAAATCGTAAGTGTATTTGTAGTACCATTGGCTGTAGAGTTCAAAATTGTCAAGTTTGCATATTCCATAACAGATATATTACTTAGTAAAGATCCTGTAGATTCCACAACCAGAATGGAATTATTTAAAAGTAATTCCCCATAAATGTTAATAGATTGGTTAGTAAGTTTGATGGAATCAGAGGTACAATTTATCTTTTGTCCAGAGCTTATCGTTATATCAACATTAGGAGTCTGATCAAGGCATTTAGGCCCAACAAATATACTATCCGTCGAATTTACAGTCTCAAAGTTTGTATCACTACAACTAACATTATAATTGAATGTATTTGAAGTTGAAAATGTCCTATTCAACTCATATAACTTTGAAGTAAAGTTGAAAGTCATATTTGTATTTGAATCGCTAAATGTAATATTACATATACTTGTATTTATCTCTACATTCGAAGTTCTGTTTGAGTAATTTGCATAAAAGTATATCTGATCCAGTACTTTAGCACTTCTTCCTCCACCAAGAGTATCATTCTCATCAAATATCAGTATTTGTGCATTAGGACCGGCAGAGTAGTTTGTGAAATGACTTACGTTGAATATCAAAGTTCCGCTTGAATAACTCAATGCTCTGCAATCTGTACACACTGAACTATTGTCAGCAATTATCACTGGCATTTTGGCAAAAGTTAAATTAACAAATGTGATATTGGTTGATTTGTTGTACAAAGGATACTTGCTTGAGTTCAAGCTTATGAAGTTTCTTCCGAATGAAAATGCCTCAGAGACATTTTCAATATTTGTTGAACTCAGAAAAGTCAAACTGACTTGATTACCTGATACAGAATTAGTAGTAGAATTCAATTTTGAAACACCATTTACTGCAATTAATGCGTCTATTCTTGGAAATGATAATCCTCCTGAAGCAACACTTACGTTTGATCTGGTGATCAAAGATAAAACTTCACTACGTGTGGCACTTCTGTTGTTTACTTCTTTTTCATATTGATATATTAATGCAGCAACACCTGCAACATGAGGTGTTGCCATCGAAGTTCCTGAAAGAGTTAATGTTCCACCTCCTCTTTTCACAGAAGTTATGCTTGATCCAGGTGCAACTATCTTTAGTAATGAGCTTGTATCTGAAAATGATGCTATGACATCGCTATTATCTGAAGCTCCTACAGATATCGCGTAAGGAGAGCATGCCGGATAATTTATACCGTTTGTTTTTCCTTCATTTCCTGATGCAACAACAACAGTAAGTCCATTATTTACAGCGTTTTGCATTGATGTGTCCATTGTTGTTGGACAATTAGAAGAAGTATAGTTTTCTCCATCTCCAAGACTCATACTTATTACAGAAATATTCAATAATGTTGCATTATTAGTACACCAATCTATTCCTGCAATTACATCGGCATCAGAACCCGAACCGCCTGAATCCAATGCTTTTATGGCAACAATATTTGCACCTTTTGCAACTCCAAATATACTTCCATTTGCAGCAGCAATACCTGCTACATGAGTTCCGTGATTATTGTCATCCATTGGATCGCTGTCGTGGTTGACAAAATCAGTTCCGCTTATTACTTTACATTTTCTTGCCGTAAGATTTGCTAAAGTACAGTTACCTAAACTCTCATGAGTATAATCTATTCCTGTATCTATAATACATATAGTTTGACCTTTTCCAGTGATATTATTTCCGTTTGCTTGAATTCCCCATACATCATCTGCATTAATTAAAGGAACTGAATTTGTTAATCCTGCATTTACTTTTCTTGCCAATACTATTTTATCTACAGCAGGATCATTTTGTAATTTCTGCAATCCCTGTAAAGATATATTTCCCGAGAATGCATTTATCGTGGAATATGAATATATCAATCTTAAATCCTTTAATTTACCTTTTGCTTTTACTTTATCATTAGCATCAAAGTAATCAAGCTTTGATAATACTGCATTTTGTTTTTGTTTTACTTCCTGTCTTTTTGCTGCAATATCTTTTATTGAGATACCGCTATCATCTTTCAGTGTAACGATAACCTCTGCCTCGCCGTTTGAATTTAATTTATCAATTAAATCACTGCTTACTTTTTCATTACCTACAACTGCTCCAGTAATTTTAGGGTTAAGAGTAACTATGCCGACTAATAAGATAACTGCAGCTATCACAATTGTTAATGTATTAACTATATTCGCTTTATTCTTCATTTTAGTTAATGCATTAGCACCTCTTCTTTCTTGTATGGGACTTTCGCAAGCTTGAAAACAGTCTCAACTTCATTTGACTTTTCAGTAGGGATAATAAAACAACCAGGAGCAAAGAATCGACCTTTCATCCTTTCAACAACTCCTTCTTTGTTGTTTCTTCCTTTTAGAACATGTACTAAACGTACTTTTGAGACGTTGTCAAGTTTTGACAGATCATAGGTAAAGATAGAGAAATGTCTCTTAAACTCCTCTTTTTCAGACATAGTTAACATGTTAACATCAAAGATATTTATAAAGGTTTTGGTTAATATATTAACATAGTAAGGTTTAAATTGATGGTTGATGTTTTTATGGATATGAAATTGTATCTTTTGCTTGCTTTATTGTTCATAATAGGATGCTCTCCTGGAACTAAAGTAATTCATTACAATCAGCAAGGACAAGTTATTCCTGAAATAACTGAGAATGCTCAAGTGAATCAGATTAAAGTCATTAATCAAACAGCATCTACCAATCAGAGTTCATTAAATACAAAAGATGTGCAAAGTAAAGATGATACTACTAAAGAAGTAACTATACAAACAAACAATCAAATAAATAATTCAATTCCTGAATATACTATAACGAGCTGTTGTAATGAAGGAAGATTATACGCTCAAACTAAAAATAATTCCAGTATTTACTCAGATAAGAATGTAAGAGATATTTTAATTAATATCTATCAAAGTCATTGTGACGATTTCAGAAATCAAATTAGACAGAGAGTTTATTTAAAATTCAATGGAGATTCTGAATATATAAATCTTCTAGAGCACTACCAAGATACATCAATTAATCTTATAATGATAAAAAATAGAAATACAAATTATACGTTCAATGTCTGCATTTAATTTAAGGAGTACAACCACTTATGTCGCTGCAAACTTGTGTCAGGAATGAAATAATCGTATCTCTTCCATTGTTCGCAGTCATAGGATCCACTACTAAGAATTTATATGTTGTCGGCGGCGTCATCCAAAGATTTTTCATAGCATCTCTTTCACAATTTGTTGCACCTAAACCATCAGCCGAAGAATCCCAACAGGAATATGCCGTAAAAGGTGATCCAGTTGCCCAAGATACACCACCTACATCGTAACCTTCTTCTGCCGACCTATATTCAAATCCTACGCCACCATTTGCGATGTCCCAATAATCTGGAAGTCCGTAGTAGTGACGACTAATGTCAGTAATATTTATAGGAATACCTGCATTATCTTCAGTTGAATCTAAACAATACCCACCATTACCTCCACAGTGATCTCCGTTATAATAACCACTAAACCCGACCGGTTTACTTAAATTTCTAACTCCAGGAAGACTATATTCAGTAATATCATACCATATATTTCTCATTTGTTGTTCAGTTGCCCAGATTGTAGCATTAATGCTTCTTGTAGAACTAAATGCTCCGTAATATCTCTCCTTAGCCTGCATATTTATCATGTATTTATCGCTTACATTGTAAAGGAAAGAAGGGTAAACGTAACATCCTGTTGGATCTCTTGCATTTGTAACGTTCAAAACTAATTGATCGTAACCTGAATAAGTTGAGATATTGATTAAGGCTCCAGGGGCACTTATAGTTACCTCATCTCCTTCTGGTCCAAATGTACAAGCTTCACTTACATTGGATAGTTGAGATGCTATAAGTAAGTGACTTAGGATTGTATTAGGTTGTGCATCTATTTTTACTTGGAATGAAGAATTAAATTGCTGATCTTTGTATTGACCTATATTCAAAGTATCATTTGCAAAGTCCCAGTAATTCGGACCTTTTACTAAGTTCAACTCAGGTGAATATCTTGTTGTTACAGTAACATTATTTAGTACAACCGCTGTATTGTTAATTATTTCTGTAACATTATCTGCAACAGTTGTAGTAATGTTATCTATGAAGAAGTTCCCTATCTTGTGCCATTTCTCCAATGTTCCCGAGTTATTGACTAATACATGTATATCATATCTTCCGGGAGCAGATAATTCAGGAGGAATTATGAAATGGAACGTATCGCCTACTTTTGTTCCGTCTCCAGGAACATTCAGAGTCTGATTTGCATTTGAGAGACTTCCATTTAGAACTAATGCACCATCAGAGCCACCGTCTCCCAATTCCTCAATATGTCTCTCGACAGTATAAGTCGCATTTACTGGAGCAGAACCTGGCCTTGTGACTCCGAACATGACGAAATCAAGAGGATCTCCGACAACATACTTGTTTCCGTTCTCATATCTTCCGCTGTAAAGTATATGTCCTTCAAAATTATAATCCTGGGCATTTAATCTCTCATTCAATTCGGCATCATGTTTCTTAGGAGTATCATTGACAAAAATATTCAAATCATCCTGCTGACTGTGCTGAATTACCATATGATAAACTCCAGAAGGAAGATAAAATGCATAATTTCCATTTGCATCAGAGACAGTATCTGGAATTGATTTAGGAACAAGTTTAACATTCGAGCAAGTTCCATTGAGCGTTATTTCGTCCAAATCACATACTGAATTATCATAAAATGATATGTTTGCTCCCGGGATTACCGAGCCATTATCTATATTGTAAATTGTTCCGTAAATGTTAGGTAATACAACCTGTACTTGTTTAGGCCCAACTTGATAGGAACTTCCATCAATATCAGTGACAAGTAGAGAAACATTGTATGTTCCAGGCATCCTGAATCTGTAAGTTTCATTTTGTGAGCCTACATTCAAAGTGCCTTCAAACAACCATTTCCAGCTAACAATTGAATCATATGAGTTAGCAATTCCTGAGAAGTGCGCCGTCTGATTTACTGCAACTGTTGTTGGGAATAATGTAAAGTTAGCAGTTGGTGTCAGATCATTCACAATAATTGCTTTTGTTAATGCATTAACAGAATCAGAATTATCGGTGACAGTCAATCTTACAGAATAAGTCCCGTTATTTGTATAAACATGAGTCGGATTCTTCAAAGCTGAAGTTGAACCATCTCCAAAATTCCAGGAATAACTTGCAATTGTTCCATCTGGATCATAACTATTGCTTGTGAAAGTTACTGTTGAACCTTCATTTTGGGGAGAATTTGAAGTGAAATCTGCGACAGGAGCTTGGTTTGTGACTGTTGGTGGCGTAATAACAGGAGCAGCGATAACCACGCTTGCTTCTCCAATTGAAATCGCTCCAGTGTACATCGTTGGAGCAGAGGAAATTTTACATGTCCATTTTTGATTTATAGAAGTTTCCGATGCAGGCACTAAATTGGCGAAATTTCTTGATTGACCATCTACAACCCACGCATATGTATATCCTGAAGGATTCAATCCCCCTATTGAGCAGACAAGATTGCTATTATCATCAGGATTGCTTGGAGTTATTACTACTTGTGCAAAAGCGCTAAGATTTAAGATAGATGCTACAATAATTAATAAGCTTAGTTTTGCGGTCTTCATAGTGTACTCTAACAGTCATTAACCCCCTTGTCATTTATAAAGGACGACTAAATATATAAAGTTTTGCTTAGTTCTTTATATAATGAAGATTTTAGCCTTTACTGACATTCATGGAAGCGTAAAAGATCACGGATACACTTCTCCGCATGAAATGATAAGATATCTCGATAATCTGAAACATGTCATTAAAAGCAAAAAAATAGGGCTTGTGATCTGCACAGGAGACTTCACTCTTTTCGGAGACCATATTGAATTATTCCTGAAGAAGATTGCCTCTCTTGGGACAGAAGTCATCATTATACACGGCAACCATGAAGATGAGCTTGATGTAAGGATTCTTTCCAAGAAATATCCGAATATCGACTTCCTGCACAAGAAAATGAAAAGAGTTGGAGATTATGTCTTTATCGGATACGGAGGAGGAGGATTTTCGAGAAAAGATCCTGAATTCGTAAGTTCGATGAAGAAAATAACTGAGAGATTGAACAAAAACGATAAGATTATATTATTGACTCATGGTCCGCCTTACGGTACCAAAATAGACTACAGGCCTGGATACGGGCATGTCGGAAGCCTGGATTACAGAGAATTCATAGAAAAACATAATGTTGTGCTTGCGTTGGCAGGACATATACATGAAGGATTTGGAAAACAGCAGAAAGTCGGAAAAACATTGGTGTTGAACCCAGGGCCAAAAGGAAAAATAATTGAACTAAAATGAACGTAATTGATATAATAAAAAAACTTGAAGATTCTAAAGAGTTCACTTCCTGGATCAAGAATCATAAAAAAGCTTATCTTGCTCACTGTTTCAGGATGTTGGATGAAGTCAATTCAAAGATATGGCAGATAGGATATTTCAATCCTGAATCAAACTTGATTACAGTATTTGTTGTTGATGACAAGATAACCAGAAATGAAGATTCTGAAGTTTTCAAAGAACAGAAGAAGTTAGTGAACAGACTTGATGTCAAAGAAGTCAAAGTAACAGAAGATAAAGCTCTTGATAATGCAAATGAGATACTTGGTAAGGAATACAAAGGCAGCACGGTATTCAAATCGTTCATGATACTTCAGAACATAGACAAGATAGGCCAAGTCTGGAACATAACTTTTGTCACGCAGCAGTTCAAGACTATAAATATCAAGATTGATTCCCTCAAAGGTACAGTTATTGATCACAAGATGGTATCTTTGATAAGAGAATAGTTCATTTCAATGAATTTAAAGCGACTTTTGTCGCTTTTTAATTATTTTCTTAGTAGAAATAATGTATATGTTTCATAATATATTTCTAATAGCGAATGTATTTATAAGCAAAAGAGTTTTAAGACAATTTAATTCAACAAAAGAGGCAAAAAAATTGACAGTAAGCTACGAAGCATCCAAAAAATCAAAAAAACTCGATTCATTTTTCGCTGAGGAAAAGGAGCAATAGACACCTTTGGCTTTGTGGTTAACAAAGCCTTTTATTTTCTAAAAGTATTTAAACAAGTTAAGTTTTGTTGCGGACATGGTCAGAAAGGGTGTTAAGCAAGGAGATAATTCTAATAGAGTTGACCATCCAGAAGGCATTTGTCCGAGACAAGAATTATTGGCAATGACAAGGGGAGGCATAATTATAGCTCCTCCGTTGAGCAAAGTCCAGCTTCAGCCCGCAAGTCTTGATTTGCGATTGGGTGAAAGATGCTTTAGGATGAGGACGAGTTTTCTTCCTGGTGAAACAGAATCTATTGAACAAATAGTCAGCCGTTACGGAAAATATGACTTGATGCTTTCTGAAGATAAGACAACTTATCTGGAAAGAGGACATATATACTTGATGGAATTGCAGGAGATGCTCGATCTTCCTCAGGGTTTTTTTGGAACAATAAATCCAAAAAGCTCCATAGGTAGAGGGGATGCATATACAGTAGTGCATGTAGAAGGTGTACCAAGATCTGATTTTGTGAATATCCAAGGAAGAAGGAGAATGCTTGTTGAGTGTATCCCTTTGAGTTTTGATATCAAAGTCAAAAAGGGATTATCATTGAATCAATTGCGTATCGGATATAAAAAATCCGGAGTGTCTGAGAGAGAGCTGAAAATAATACATTCAGAAACTCCATTGATGTATAATCTGCATGACAAGCCAATACCGCTCAACTTTTTGCAATTCAATGATGACGGGATAGACATGACTGTTGATTTGCAAAGCCCTATTGTCGCATACGAAGCAAATGACAGCTCATTGGTAGGAGCATATGACTTAACCGGAGATAGGGGATCTCTTGTCGATAGAGCTCATGAATTTTGGAAGCCTATCTCGAGACCGTCCAATGGAGAGCTTATTTTGGAAAAAGGACGATTTTATCTTTTAGCTACCAGAGAAAAAGTCCGTTTCTCTCCAACTTTATGCGGAACTTTGAGGGCATATGATGTAAGCTCAGCAGAAGGACGTGTACACTATGCGGGATTCTTTGATCCCGGATTCTTTGCGCCTGCGACATTGGAAGTTAGGCTAAATAAGACATTCAGGATAATTGACGGGCAAAGAATATGCAACATGCAGTTCGAAAGGATGGCGGTTGAGCCTGTTGATGAAAAAGGAAGACCAATAGCATACGGACAGGCAGTGTACAGAAGCAATTACCAGCACCAACAACCTGGCCCTACTCTCGGAAAACAATTCCTGCCAGCAGTTAAAAAATAATCAATAATTTCTCTTTGTTTCTCAATCCTGATTTGATCGATACTTTCTTTTTTAATAATTTACTGAAGAATTTTATGACCCCAATATTTGCTTTGTTGTCTTCTGCAGGAGCAGAAATATCGATTCTCAATGCCTGTTTGTTTTCATCATATCCGATGACTTTATTTTCTTTAGAGTTTGGTTTTACAATTATTTTTAATCTATTGTCTTTTACATAATCAAGAACATTTATCTATATTCTCTCCAGGTATGGCCGCATTTCCTGCATTTGAAGAATTGTGTTGCGGCTTCATCAGGTGATCTTGTCTGGATTTCCCAGTTGAATGCTTCATCGTGTTTGCAGTCAGGACATCTTGCTTTTACTATAGGATGAGTGTCTATCTCTTTTTCAACGACACCCATCTCTCTTTTTTCCTGCTTTACTGCTTCAGTTATCTTTGCTTCCCCTTTCTCAGAATACCCGCAGTGGCAGACAAACATCACTCCTTTATCAGTCTTTTTGGGCATCAATATTGAACTGCATTTAGGACAGAATTTCATCGTATATTCACCCCTAACATCTGCATAAGCTGTACAAATAATATCTTTACATATCCAATGTATGGAATCCTGAACAATGCCTTACCTATCTTTTTGTATTTGCTTACTGTCTTTTCGTTCAAAGACTGAGTCTCTATCTGGGCGAAATTATGGTCACCTTTTGTCTGCAAAGGATCAAGTTTTACGACTCTGTGAATGATTGGCCTTCCGTCATCAGCAATGAATACTAATATATCTCCAAGTTTTATATTATCTGCTGATGTCAAGACCATGACATCTCCTTTATTGAATCCATTTTTGAAATTGAAATTTTCAAAATCATCTTTAGTTATGTTGAATGTCTTATAATATTCTTCCTGAGTACAGTAAGTATTTGCGCATACAGCTCTTGAGATCCACCATTGGTCGAAATTGCCGTCATGTTCCATAGAACTTGAAACGACAGCGACTACAGGAAACTGGCTTCCTAACGCAAATCCGAGAACAGGAAATATGATGTATTTAATCAAAATAAAAGCAAGTATTATGTTTGCTATCCAGCTTAACAGGCTGTCTTCTTCCCAGATAAAATGCCAGAACTTCTTCAAAGCGTTCTTTATATCCATAATCAATAATCCCCTCGATAAGATTATAAACCTTTTCCTTTTAAATGAGATGATGGAAGTAATAGATTATTGCCCCATCTGCTACAAAGTGCATGGACAGGCTTACAACGGCGTATTTCAGCTTAGAAATCCCTCTCAGGAAATAATTGATTTCATAGACAAAGAGATATTAAAATATCATGATAAAAATGCTTTCTGTATAAAGATAATCGAGGTGAAAAACGGGATTGATTATCACTTTTCTTCCGGTGCATTCACAAAACGGTTAGGACATTCATTAAGACAAAGATTCGGCGGACAATTAATAGAGACATCAAGATTAGTGACAAGAAGCAAAGAAACAAGCAAGGATTTGTACAGGGTGACAGTATTGTTCAGAGTTCCTGATTTCAAGAAAGGAGACATTGTAAACTTCAAGGGGCACGAATCAATAGTGCTCAATCTTGGCAATAGAGTTTACATCAGAGATACCAAGACAAACAGAAAACAGCAGGCAAAATACGAAGATATTTCCAAATAACTACTTCTTTGAGACATAGTAAAGTATTTATATTAAGTATTTAAGATAAAGTGGGGCACAATGAATTTAGAAACATTATTGAAAGGAGTAAAAACTGTAGCTATCGGAGACGGACAATTTGGAGATACAGGCAAGGGGAAAATTGTTGATTTGCTCGCTGCGCATGTGGATGTCATAGCCAGAGGAACAGGCGGGAATAATGCAGGACATACTGTTGTTGTTAACGGCAAGCAGAGAATTTTCCATTTAATCCCGGTCGGAATTGAATATGACTCTGTAGGCAAGGTAAATATTCTTGGAAATGGAATGGTGATTGATATTTCTGTTCTTTGCGACGAAATCACTTCATTAAACGCAGATGGAATAAGCTGCAATAATCTGATGGTAAGCAAAGATGCACATGTGATAATGCTCTATCATATTGGAATAGACAAGGCAAAGAATGTTTCACAAAAAAATGGAGGAGTAGGTTCCACAGGAAGAGGAATCGGGCCTTGTTACAGCGACAAAATAGCAAGAAGAGGAGTTACAATAGGAGATTTGTACCACCAGGATTTGCCAAATAAAATAAGGAGAGCTTTGGAACATTATAAGAAAGGAAATGTTTCTCAACGTGAAATAGACAGGATAGTTGAAGGACTAAGACCTTATGCAGAAAGAATAAAACCATTCGTAAGAGATACTGTAAAAGAAATGCACAGATATATGGAAAGAGGAAGGAAAATACTTTTAGAAGGAGCGCAGGGACTGCTTCTTAGCATTGAACATGGAACTTATCCTTATGTAACTTCATCAGACTGCTCTCTTAACGGAACAGCAACAGGAGTCGGATTGTCTGCAAAAGATATTGATTTACCTATAACTATATTTAAATTCCCATTCATGACAAGAGTAGGAGCAGGACCATTCCCAACCGAATTGGGAGGAAGAGCTTCTGAAGAATATTGTGCCGAAACATTAGCAAATGGAAGTTCCAGGCATGACAGAGAAAGAGAGTTGAAGAAGCACAGGATTCCTTATCAATTAAAAGACGGCAGAGTAAGATATAATCACTCTCATCCAAGAATAATAAAAGGACTTAATTCAGCAGATCCGCTCGTCCAGGCAGAATTTATGAGGCTTGCAGCAGACGAATTTGGAGCAACCACAGGAAGGCCGAGAAGAATCGGATGGACTGATGCAGTCGCTGCAAGACATGCAGTGAGGATAAACGGTCCAATCATGGCGCTTACAAAGACTGATGCGATAATGGGTGTGGATAAATTTAGTATTTGCTATGCATATAAGACAGGATCAGATTCAACAAGCGAATTCGATAAAGACGGGACTTTCTTGAGAAGTGCCGAGCCATTGAATAAAGAATACAGAGGATACGGAGACATAACGAGAGTAAGGACTTATCAAAGACTTCCTCAAAGTCTAAGACAATCTATTGAAGACTTTGAAAGATTCACAAGAGGAAAAGTTGCTGTCGTTTCAGTAGGTCCTGACAGGAATCAGACGATAATCAGATAATCTTTTATATTCTATATTAATTTGTATTGACATGATTGAATTGGACGGCTCATTTGAATCAGGAGGAGGGCAGATAGTAAGGACTGCGTTAGGATTATCTGTTTTTACCGGAAAAATATTTAAGGTTACAAATATAAGGCAGGGAAGAAAAGATCCTGGACTAAAAAAACAACTTCTTGAATCGATTGAAGCGTTAAAGAAACTATGCAATGCAGATGTTCATGGAAATGAATTAGGCTCTAAAGAGATTACATTTGATCCAGGAATATACAAAGGAGGAAAACTTGAAGTAGATATTGAAACGGCAGGCTCGATAACATTATTTCTGCAGTCTTTGATTATACCGATGATTTTCTCCAAGAAGAAAACAAATTTAACAATAAAAGGAGGAACAGACACGCAATGGAGCATGCCTGCAGATTATTTCAAGCATATTTTCATCCCTCATGTTAAAAAGTATGCAGATATTGATTTTAAAATAATTAAGAGAGGCTATTATCCGAAAGGACAGGGATTAATTGAAATTTCTGTTTCTCCTAAAGAAAACAAAGATCAAATGATAATGACTAATCAAGGGAGATTACTTTCAATAAAAGGAATTGTGAACAGCTCTAAGAATCTGCAGAAGAAATTAGTCGCTGAAAGGATAGCGCAGGCAGCGACGGCTGATTTAAAGAAACTTTCATGTCCGATAAATATAGAAGTCCAATATTCAGAATCTGAATCAGATGGTTGTGGAATAGTATTGTGGTCTTTACATTCAACGAATGACGATGTTGATGTTATCTTAGGTAGAGACAATCTTGGAGATATTCATTTATCATCTGAAGATGTCGGAAGATCTTGCGCAAAACAATTGATAGATGAGATAAAGTCAGGAGCTGCTGTAGATAAATACATGGCAGACAATCTTATTCCATTTCTGGGAATTCTTGGAGGAAAGATAAAAACTTCTGAGATAACTAAACACACATTAGCGAATATTTATGTCACAGAAAAATTCCTTGATGTTAAATTCGATGTTGATCCTGAAAAGAAAGAAATATCATTAGTTAAAAGCTGGAAAGCTCAATATCCGTCTTGAGTTCAAGAATTTCATAGTATAATTTTCTTTTTTCTCCTGTCTTAGGAAGCTTCTTGTAAACATCATTCAGTTTTGAGTATATATGCTTTGCATCATCGACTTTCTTCATATTCAATGCATTTCTTGCGTCATGTATCATTGCAAGGACGCTGAAATTGCTTGGTGACTTTTCTTCGACCATCTGGACTGCTTCGCTCATCTCTGTCTCATCAGGAGTTATCTTTGCCAGTTGATCCGGATTCTCAAAGTAAGTCGATATTCCTTTTCCGACCAATGCTTCTCTCTCTGAAGTGAGCTCATCAAACATCTGCCTGATCCTGTCCTCTTTTTCTTTAAGCATCCTCTCTCTCATTATCATCTTCGAATCAATATCTTTTGCTTTTGATAGTTTAGGCTTCAATTTCTTTAATTCTGATTCCAATTCTTCCTTTTCTCTCTTTAGATTAGCAATATTAAGCTTGTATTCTGATGTCTTCAATATCTTCTGCTCTTTCTTCTCCAATTCCATCTCCCAATTCCTC
Source organism: uncultured Methanosarcinales archaeon (assembly GCA_964572885.1). GTDB lineage: Archaea > Nanobdellota > Nanobdellia > Woesearchaeales > UBA10107 > UBA10107. Next base: position 3,561 of record CAZNFC010000005.1, on the reverse strand, counting down.
AATTCCGACTTTTCTTTGTCCACATTCTTGACTCTGCTGATCAAAGTGCTGAATTCTCCTGTTTTTCTGTCAAACAATCTCTTTTGTTTCTCCAATTCGTCCAATTGCTCGATAAATTCCTCTTCCTTTTCAGCAATCTCTTTCTCATCTTCTTCCATCTGCTTGACTCTCTTGACTATCTCATCTTCCTTTGAATCTAAGATGCCCTGATTGACCTTAAGGTCATTTAATTTGTTCTTGTAATCCATCTCCAAAGCTCCTAATTTGCTCTGCTTCTCTGTTATCCTCTGCTCGACCATCCTCTCTTCTGTTGTCAGCTCTATTATACTCTTTCTCGTCATCTCTTCTTCTTTTCTCAATAAAGGAAGATTTGATTCTTTCTGCTTAAGCGCCGAACTCCATGATTTTAATCCTGATTCTTTTTTATCAAGCTCTGAGCTGAACTTTGCAAGGCTTTGCTCTTTATTTTCCAAAGCTATCTGTTTCTTCCCTAATTCCATAGACATAAGATGTTTTTTCCTGTCCATGTCCTCTTCCATATCTTTTGCTCTTTCATCAGCAGCTTCATTCTTTTTTCCTGCAGCAATATAAAGTTCCTTTATATCTTTCATCGTCTGATTTAATTTCTGATTTTCCAATGATAAGTCATTGTGGATGTTATGAACTTCCTGTTTGATGACCGATTTTTTCCTCTCTAATTCGTCTATTTCTTTTAGAAGTTTATTTCTCTTGCTTTCGAATGCTTCTCTTTCTGAATTTATCATGGCAGACACCCTGTTTAGAGTCGTCTCTTTGTCTGATATTTCTCTATTGATGACTGATAATTGTCTTTCCTTGTCTGCAAGCACTTTTGCTCTCTTGGCTAATTGCTCAGCCCATTCTTTTAATTGTGATTCTCTCTTCTTTACTGTCTTGTTTATTACTTCTGCATCCTGGATCTGTTTTCTATTTTCCTTGACTTGCTTTATAACATCACTAAGAGAAGTTTCTGATTTTTCTTTTCCTTTTTTCAATGATTCTATCTCATCCCATAACTTCTCTCTTGCTTTTCTTAAGCCGTCAACCTGCATCTGCAATTCTTTTAATTCATATCTCATGTTCTTTTCTTTTTCTTCAATATCTTTTTCTCTTCTTTGAAGCCTTACTCTAAGATTCAGGATCTCATCTTCTCTGGCGCTTAATTGGGTCTTAGAAACAACCGGAACGGGAGGCTTGCCAAGAAGTTCATCCATTTTTTTGGATACGTTAGACTCTTTCTTTAGCATTACCTTTAAACCCCCTATATAAACCTTAAGACGTAAGCTATATATAACTTTTTAACTACTTAGTGTTGGTTAAAAGGTAATGTTTATAAATAAAACCTTAATCGAAAATACTATGGCATCAGAACTAATGTGCATAACATGCAAGAAGAAGCTTACAAACAGTGAAGGTTCAGTTACGTTCAATTGTCCTGCGTGCAAAGAAAAGATAGTGAGATGCGGTCATTGTAGAAGTATTGCTGCAAGATACGTTTCTGAATGTGGATTTACAGGCCCGAATTAATATGGCAAGAGTCATTGTTACTTTAAAGATAATGCCTGAAAGCCCAGAAGTTGATCTTTCTAAAGTTGAAGATGATTCTAAGAAGATAATAATCGATTTCGGCGGAACTATAATGAATGTCGAGAAAGAACCGATAGGTTTCGGACTTGTTTCATTATTGATTAAGTTCAACATGGATGAATCAAAAGGCGACATGGAACCTTTAGAGAAGTTGGTCGGAACTGTGTCTGGCGTTGAAAGTGTTGAAGTGCATGCTATATCGAGAGCATTTGGATAAAAGATATAAAGACAGAAACATTCTTAAGTTTATGAATAAGATTTGGTACGTATTTCTGATTATATTTATAGTTGCCTGCACTCCAATCTTTTCCAAAAGTGTTCCTTCCAATTACTTCTCTAAAGAACCAGTTAATGTTAATGGTGTTTTGTTTACAGTAATGAATGAAACTGTCATTAATAATCAGCAATACAAAAATATTAATTTTGTCATTGAGGTAAATAATATAGATAATGTTAGTAAAATATATTATTTAGGTACGGCTCAAACAAAAGCTAATGGAATCGCCTATGACAGGCTCTATTTAGAAACTAGTGCTAAATATGCATTTTCAGAGACTACAATCTTGCCTGGAGAAATACAACTACTGCGAGTGAGTTCAACATTACCTTTAAATGCGTCAATATCAGAAAACGAACTAACGATAAAATATATTAAAGTTACGAATAGTTCTTAATTAAGAAAGTATAAAATCTTAGAACACTTCAACATCTTCACTTAACATTGGTTTCGGAGTTAATTCCTCAACGCCGACCCATTCTTTCTCGAATGATATATGCTTATCTAACTTGAACTCTACGAATTTTGCTATTATTCCAAGTCCCATTGTCATAAATACTGTCTCTAACATATTTCCCCCATGAATATAAGGAACCGCAGGATTTCTCCTGCGGCCCAACCCCAACAAACAAAGGCTCTGTGAAGTTTCCCTCACAAAAACTTTGGCATGACTACAACGCTTTTCTTAATATAGGAACATACGCCTCAACTACTCTTCTCTCGAAATGCAGGCCGTCTTCCGACTCAAGCGATTCCCTTTCTAATTCACTTATTGTCTTTCGCACAGAACCATTTCTCGCTTCTTCGTCTTTTCTATAGTTCCTTCCTCGCAATAAGACATCTCCGACATCTCCACCTGCAGTAATCGACGCATAAATTGTAGGATCAGGAGAATCTCTTGGATAGCTCCTTCTTATTGAACCAGGATTGATGCGTATCCATTTCTGATGCAGATATATAGAATCAAGAACTGCCTGTCTTGTTTCTCCAGCTTTCACAAAAAGCCTATATCCTTCTATCGGATGAAGTTCATCTATTATCCATTCCGCTTCGGTAAGCTTATCCGGCTTGTGCGATATTCCTGGATGTTTTTTGATATCATGTACAAATCCCCCAGTCGCAATCTCTATGCTCTGCTTTCGTTCATAACCCATTTCCCTGGCAATCATATACGTTGCTATGAAAGTGGCTGTCAAGTGATTGAAGTCAGGAATATCAAATTTGTCTCCGATTCTACGGGAATAATCCATATCGTTATGAAGAACGTTTGAAAGCTCTGTCCAAGAAGCATCCGGAAGCTCAACTAAATGACTTGCTAAGTGTATTTCTTTCTTTTCAGATTCGGAAGCCATTCGAGCATATGGAGATCCGTTTGTAAGAAGCTGCTCTATATTTTCTTCAAGGCATCTCCTTACTGCACTTTCAAATGAAACAACTCTGACAATATCTCCTGTCGGCAGACCAATTGGCAGGCCTGAAGGTAAGTGTGAAGAGTGCCCACTATTCTCGCTTCTTCCCCCAACCATAGCCGTATTGTTTGTTAACATATTTATCATCTTTTCTATTTTTGAATAGCTCACGCTATTTCCTATTATTCCGAACTTCCCCATTAGAAGCGTCTACCGCCTTGTCTAAATCGTATCCCTCAACAATTTCTCTGCTTTCTTGAACAGGACCTT
>CAZNFC010000004.1:0-28559 GCA_964572885.1 uncultured Methanosarcinales archaeon | reverse complement strand
CTGAACGACAGCCGTTGCTGATCTTCCATTATATGATTGAGAAATAATTTTGCCGTTTATCATATCAATATATGCTGGGTCTATTCCAGTATCGAACAATACAAACGGTCCGAATTGTCTGTGATTGACAGAATGATTTGTAAAGTAATTTATATAAGCCGGACTATGTGCTAAAACATATTTTATATTATATTTTGAGAATGTTTTGAGCATATCCAATTCATTCCATTTCTCAACTGGTATCCCGAATACCCTTCCTCCTGAAGTATCTATCAGATTTTCGTTAGGAGGGAAAAAGTATGTCCCGAATGTCAGAATCTCCTTTCCGCTTAATACAGGAATCAAGCTGTGCATGTGAGTGAATGTCTGAGGATAATTTCCGAAGTTGTATAAGGTTTCCTCAGTAAGTATCCTTCCTTCACCTAAATTTGAAAATGATTTATACAGATCAATCTGTCCTTTGAAATAAGGATTGTCTGAGAGCAGGATAGAATCCCTGAATTTAATTGTGTGTGAAGTCAAAACAAACATAAGGAATATTACGCATATTATTGATGTGTATTTCGCTGTGTTTTCATCTGTTCCTTTTATCTTTATTTTGCTTATGTAGTCAATCAGTATAGAAGCGAACATTATAGTCATTGCGCCGACAAATGCGCCTATTCTTACTCCAATCTCTATATTGTCAAAAGGAGTATGAGTCATTCCTATGAATGTGTAAATCCATATGAATCCGAATATCACAGCATTGTTGTAGTTCTTTTTGTCCTTGAAATAAAGAACCGCAGCGAATCCAATGAATGACATAGCAAGAAGGTACCAGGGGATTCCTGTCCATATATAATTATAGAAATCAATCCAAGTCATCAGTCCGCCTATTCCACTTGGGAAGTAGCTTCTTTTGAATAAGAAAGGCAGCCAGAAAAATCCATTCAACAGAACTACAGATATTACAAACTGAATAAATTCTTTTCTGATCTTTAATATCTTCTTATGATTGTAAATTATCAGCGTTATGTACATCAATGCACCAGTAAGAAGCGTCATAGGGTGAGTTGTGAAAGGAGTGAATATTGTCGCAAGAATCAAATTCTTTTTATCAGGGTTCTCTATAAATTTAAGGAAAAATGAAACAGCGACAAGCAAAAATCCTATCGTCATGGTGTAGTGCCAGAACCCTACAAGAACTGTCTCTTCAAATCCTCCCCCATGCCATCCTGTCGTGTAGAGCAGACTTAATGCAAATGCTACAGATGCTCCGAATTCATTATGATCTTTAAGGAGAAGATATGCTCCTATTGCAGGCATGATCAATGCCAATACTATCCCGAGTTTATATGCGAGAGTCAATCCAATCAGGTGTCCTAACAATGCAATTATTTCATCCATTACCGGATAATAATACTGGGATGAAGGAACTCCTCCGTTTATGTAAGGACACCAGTCGTTAGGAGCAGGGGTGCTGCTTTCATACAAACAGAATACCCTTAGATAATGAGGAGACTGATCTATATTCATCGGAATTCCAGAATTGAACAGCGGAGATATGAAATAAAGAAGTAAGACTACAGAGACAACCATCATTATTTGTCCTAATTTTATTTTCATTTTAGTTTTCTATTGTGTAGAAAGGAACGTTTCCTCCTTTCGTATCATATACTTTCTGGGATGAAGGTTTTTTTTGTTGTATCTCTGTAAAATCAACCTTTCCACCCTTTTCTAACAATAAATCCACAATCTGCAGCTGATTTCCTGAAGGAATGAATCCAGCAAGCTTGATCTTATAGTTATTTTGTATATAATTAAGAACTTCCTTATTGTTTTCCTGCTGAAGCATTGCCCAAGAGTATGCGTCTATGTTGAGGAATCTTATGTTGAATTTACTTTGCAGTTCCATTGCCTGAGTCACATTAGAGAAGTCTCCGCATCTTCTTCTTGCATAGGTACATACTGCCTGAGTCTGTGAATGACCAAAATTGAATATTCTCTCATCTGGAGAAGTGTGTTGTTTAATATATTCTCCGACAACATCCTGTCCGAAGAATATTGTTCCCCACACCCTGTCATTTGCAGCTGTCATCTCAGGTATTGTAATCAATAAAAGAAGCAGCGGAACAAATATCGCTAAATCTTTTTTTGTTATCTGTTTCAATACAGAACCTATGCTGAAAAAGAAATAAGCTGACAAAATACAGATAAGAGGAAGGAATGGCATCTGATAATAAGCGTGTCCTCCGATCTTTCCTGATAATAATCCGATGTATACTGGGATAGAAATAGCATATCCTGCTGCAAATTTTGATAACAATGATTTTCTTTTCATCAATATCAATACTAAGCCAATTACTGCAAACCAAAAGAACCACCAAGTATAATTATCTCTTATGTATGAGCTCAATCCAGGCCATATATTATGCCAATATGTCGAACTGAATATATCTGAAAATGTCTTTATACTTATTTCTACATTTTCTTTTGATTTGTCAACTATAGTAAAAGCGAATATTGACTGGATTATATATAGTGGCAATAATCCAGATAGACCAAATAAAGATTCCTTTACAAAATCCTTTTTATTTTTTAGGTAGCGTTTATGCAGTTCTCCGTATGGAAATAAGCAGAGAAAAGGTATTCCTATTATTAGGAAAGTAAGTTTGAATAGCCCTGCAGCAGATACGGCGAGCATAGAATAAAGAAATTCTTTTTTATCCAGTGTTTTAATCCACTTAATATAGAAATAAGCCGCAACGAGCATGAAAAACATGGCAGGAGATTCAGGCTGCACATTTCTTCCGAAGTATATTCCCAAAGGCATTACAGTAAGTAAAAATGAGCTGAGAAGGGAAAGATATAGATTGTTTGTAAGAATCTTCATCAATTTGTATAAAACTATTATTGATCCCAAGAAGAACAGGATGATAATCAGTCTTGGTATCCATATCTGCTCTCCAAGTATTTTCCAGAATATTACAGTCATATAAGGGATCAACGGCGCCTGCGCATATTCCTCAAAATAACCAGGACCATCTTCCAATCCATAAAAGTTAAATGTTCTCCTGTGAAGATAATCTCCCTGTTCGTTAAAGAAAATCGATTCAGAGATATATTCATTCTCCTTCATGTTATGATATCCTATCGAAGGGAAATCTATATGATATACTCTCAGATAAAAACCAAATATGATGAATAAAGCCAGAAGGACATATTGTATCTTTACTTTCTTTAAAGCTTTAAAATCTATCTCAATCTTCTCTTCTACCATGCTATTTTCCAGACGCTTATCTTCCCGCCGGTAGGCTGCTGCTCTTCAGTGAACTTTTTGAAGTGTGTAAGCCCGATTCCATTGTAATAAAATAATCTTGTGAACATGCTCTCAGCAATATCCGGAGAAGCTATCACTATTCTGTAAGAAGCTCCATTTTGCAGAAGCATTGCACTTTGAGAGATGCTGCTATTATATTTCTTCACGATAAATTGTCCGTTTTCAGCATAAACAAGTGATGCAATCGGCTGAAGTCCTTTGTCAGTGTTTACTTTAGCATCTTTTGTATCTAAATCTACAAGTATGCTTCCGCATGCCAATTTATTATCCTGTTTAGTGCAGTCATATTGATTTGAATATCCAGGCCATGGAGCAATCCACGAATTTGCATCATTGTCATTTGATATGCTCTGTACTTGGAAGTAAACTTTCTTTGCTTCATCTTCATTGATATTAAGCCTCTTTTCTATATGCTTTATCGCTTCATCTTTAGGCTTGTTTCTTGCATTTATCCATATGTCTGCCCTGTCAAAGTTCCAGCTTCCAAAATGACCCCATACTCCTGATTTTCCTATCATGTCATCGCTTGTTATGAAATAATCTTCAGGAGGACTGCAGTGAGTCAGTTTTATTACTTTATCTGCGACACTTTTGTTTATGCCCTTGCTTGTCAAATATGTCGCTGCCTGAGTTTCATCCATTGCTATGACATCATATATCATCTTGACTGCAACAGGCGTATCGTTTACAGTAGAATCTAAAGCTTCTTCAGCATCATTCGAACCACAATCAAGCATCTTTAAGATTCCTATTGCCTGATTCTCGTCATTTGTAAGGAGAACTTTTCCTATCCAATGTGCCATAGGTGTATTCTGGCTCGCACCATCGAATGTAACTGCTCTGTCTGCGATGTATTTGAAATGATGCCCGAAATCCCACCATGAATTGATTATCGCATTTGGTGCAGATTCCTGCTTTATCTTAGTCAATGCATTCCACCATGCATCATTTACCAATGGAACATCATTCTTAGTAGCATCTGCCGCGCCTCTTGCGTAAGGCACAAACATCATTAAAAATATAACTATTAGGATCGTACCTGTTATTTTCGGAGAGACGTTCATATTTTGCATATAAGAGACGACTTTCTTGTATGTCATTCCCGCGGCAGCTCCCAAAGCCAATGCCAATGGAGGCACAAGCATCATTGTAAATCTTATTCCTTTTGTACTCGCATAATATATCCCGATGTACCACAATATGATCAAGATGGCATATGGAAGATATTCTCTTTTCCCCTCAGGAGACTTTGCAAGCATGAGCAATATTATTCCTATGATCGATATGTAGAAGAATCCTTTTCCTCCTATTGCCCCGATGATTGAATCATATGAAGCGGAATTAAGTTCCGCTACTGTAGTATATACATTAGGCCATAAAGTTGATGAAGTTGCATCTTTTATCGATATAAATCCTATCGGACCTAATGGTCCTTGGACGAAATCAGACGGGGATATGAACAATGAGACAAATATCCCTGTAGCAACAACTGTGAATAATGATGCAGTAACAAATTGTTTCAATGCATGATTCTGTTTCATCTTTTCAAACGTGTAACTTTTACTTTCAACAATCAGGTATAAAGTGTATAATCCTGCCATTCCTAAAAAGAAATCAAACACATACCACCATGACCAGAACAGACCAAATAATCCAAGCATCAATCCTGCCAATCCTGAATATATTGCAGTTTTTTTGATGTTTTTTGAATCCATCGCGATGAAAAAGAACCATACGAAAAACATAGGGAACATTAAATTCAATCCGTCTGTGTCAGGATGACCCCATGTAGTCCTTCCCAGGAATGCGCCGTTCACTGCAAACATTGATCCTGCAAACAATCCTCCTACATTCCCTGAATATTTTCTTGCGATAAAGAAGACAGGAATCACTGCCAATGCTGATATTATTACAGGAAAGTATGATACGCTCTGCATAGTTGTTATACTTGGACTGAATATTTTCATTATTCTGTATTCATAAGCAAGAAGAATAGGAAGCGGTTCATTTCCTACAGTCACTCCTTTCGGAGCTACCATGTGGTTGTCTATCTGTACTCCATTTCTGATTTCATCTCCGACATAACCGTGATCAAGATAATTATCAGTATGCCTCAGCCAGTGATATGTATCAATATCAGGCATGTAAGTATTTCCTTTATCATCCTGGAAATATGACTTGAATTGATTGGAAGTTGCCTGTATCTGCTGTTTTACTAACGCAGCATTTTCGCTGTAGAATTTTGTCATCTGCTGGTCAAGTAATGTATTTAGATTTTGATCTGGAAGATTAGGATACTGCTGCTTTATTTGTGATGTAAATTGATTTCTGTAATAATTATCTACTGATTGTTTTGCCCAGTCATCTGCTGCAGGAATACCTGAAGGTATCATCCTTATGTATGCGGCCAAAATAACGGGGATCAATACAAGCATCAATGTGCCATATCTCTTGAAGAATGTTTTTACTTGGTCTTTAGAAACGCCAATGTTTGACAAATCGAACTCTATTTCCTCTTTTGACAAGTTTAAGCCCCCTATTTTAACTGATTGTGACTTGTTTAAAAAGCTTTTGAATGATTGCGATGGGTTATATGGTTATTTTTCACTATCCAGTAACAACAAAAAGGAAAGATTTATATAGGAGTATTCTCTCTTTAAGTCAGTGGGGGCATTTAGACAACTATATTGAGGCATAACAATAATGTCAGAACCAACATCCACGCCAGAAAAAACACCAGAAGTAAAGCTGCCTTTAGAGGAGCGTGTTGTAGCTAACTTTTTATCAAAATTAAATCCGATTTTATCAAAGCTTATCCATCTAAGACCGAATGTATTTTTGGGAATAAGTGCAGCTTTGCATGAAAACAGGGGAAGAATATATGCAGATCTGAAAGGAAATCCATCAGCTTCCAAGTCTTTATATGAATTATCCAATTATTTCAAGGCAGCTCTTGCAGGTCTGCAGAAAGGAGAGACGATATTGCAGTCCTCAGATGAGATACTTGCAAATGCTCCTGCTCAGACAAAAGAATATCTGATAAGTTATCAGGGAAGAGCAGCTGCTGAATCAAGATCGCATGCTTCAATATTAGAAATTCAATTGAATCAAGCTAAGCATGACCTAAGAAAAGCTCACTCCCAGGAAAAGAAGGAAAGAAGGATAGCTGAGCTCGAGAAAAGAAAAAGGAGAGGACTTTATGCCGTAATAATCGGAGCAGCAGCATTGATGGGTTCATGCAATGTTGTTGGAGATTATTTAATTGCAAGAAGACCGATCATAAACAGATTCAGTCCGACAGTCGTCGCTAAAGCATACCTGCTTCCGACACAATACAGAGAAGCAAAATCATCTGCACCGGAACAATTGCCGCAAGCAGCTAAACCAGTGCAACCATATCATGAAGCTCAGCCATTATTGCCTGCAGTTCCAGGACCAACTTCATATTCAGGAGCTCAATCACTTACAACGACAGGATTACCGGCGAAGTCAGAAGATGACGAATACACAATTGAAGTTCATGGTAGAAAATCAACATTACAAAGATAAAGGAGAAAAAAATGAAAAAAACAAGAAATACAATTTTAGGAGCAGGATTGGCAGGAGCTTTAGCATCAACAGGATATTCATTAAATGAAGTTGATGTAATTCATATAGATCCTTCAGGAAAAGCTTACAAAACAGACGTATTAGAAATACCTAAAAATAAAAGGAACATCAAGAAATTAAATCTTAAATTCGTTGAAGATGAAGTTGCAGCACCGGTTGCACAATCAGTAGCGCCAAGCGCAACAATAGCAGATAATACTCCTAAAGCATCGCCAAAGAAAGATGAAAAAGGCAATTATCCTCAAAGATATTTGGATCTAAGATTGACTCTTGAAGATTTGACAAGAAATAGCATAAGCAAAACTAAATGGAGCACAGGCTTCGACGGACAATATGTAGAACCGTTCAGAAAGGCTAATTTCTTTGTCGCCGGAGAAGGCGCTCTCAGATACATGAATGCTAATTACGGCACAGACTTCAGATTAGCATTAGGAAATCTTTTCGGAAATATCGCTGTCGCAGCATCGAAAATCGAAAGCGAGAACAAGGTTGATAATCAGAAATTAATGAACAATTACGTATTGGCAGCAAGAGAGATTCTGAAAGGATACGGCCTTGATCTGACTTTATTCCAGGGAAATAATAAATTCAATGTGATGCTTCATTCATTAAAAGGAAATGGAACACAGGCATTGACGCATCCATTAGCAGGAAAATCAGAAACAGCATTTGTAATTGACAAGAATACAAACACTCCTCTTGCAAATTACTTAAGATTCATGTTTGACCACAAAGGAGAAAAATTCAATGTAAATGCATACTTAGCTTATGTTGCATTATCAAGAACAGCAGTTTCCTACAATGGAAGTCCAATTTCTAACCCAAGGCCAATAAATGCTTCAGAAAGCATAATCGGCGGAAAATTAGGATTGCCTTTAGGAAAACATTTAGGAGCTTCATTAGGATTAAAATACGACAGGCCTTCAGATGCAAAAGGATTTTATGAAGTAAACGCTTCATTGGAGTACAGATTCTAAGATGAAAAACACAATATTATCATTTTTATTTGCAGCATTGATTTTGGTATCAAGCGCATTCGCAGCTGTAAATCTTAATCATGATGCTTCAAAGACAAAAGACTTGACTTGCGACATAGTAGGAGTCCCAAGAAGCGATTACGCAAATTATGATTTCACATGGTACAAAGGAAATTCACTTTTTGCTGAGAATTCAAAGCAGTATGTTATGTCTGCAGCTTCTTTGACAAAAGGAGAGAACTGGCAGTGCATCGTCTCACAGCAGGTCAAATTAGATATTCCTGGTTCAATGTTTTCAGGATCAACAACTGTAGTTAATTATGGTTCAGATTCTTCAGTAGTCCTTGATTCAGCTCCTATATTGAATGCAATACCTAATGCAATAGTTAATGTAGGAAGCGCTTTCAGCTATCAAGCAGTCGCAAGCGACGCAGACAGCGATTCATTATCATATTCAATAGTTTCTTCACCTTCAAGCTCAATATCAATAAATCCATCAGGATTGATAAGCTTTACACCATCATCTGCAGGAACTTATTCAGTGACTGTAAAAGTTACTGACAATTCAGGAGCTTCAGCAGCACAGACATTTACAATCACAGCAAGAAGTCCTGTAGTAATTACTGTAAATGCAGTCGCTTCACCTAATTCAGGTTATTCTCCTCTTCCTGTTTTGCTTTCAGCAACAGCTTCAGGAGGTTCAGGAACTTATACTTATGCATGGGATTTCACAACGGACGGAAGTTATGATGTTATGTCACAGAATACAAATCATGTCTATACAGCGACATCAACAGCGACTGTATTGGCTACAGATTCAAACGGAAATACAGGTTCAGGAACAGTAACTATCAGTATTTTAATTCCAGGAACTGTTTCAGTTCCAACATTCACGACAACAACTTGTCCGGATGGAAAAGCAAATAGTCTTTACACTTGCAGTGTAAATGCAGTCGGACCATCAGCAGTAAGTTACTCTTTAGTTTCAAATCCAACAGGAATGACAATCAATTTGACTACAGGATTAGTTTCATGGATGCCAACATCACAAGGAACATACAGCTTCATAGTAAGAGCTACTTCAAATTCAGTATATACTGATCAATCTTATACTATACATATAGCAAGCGATTTAATCGGACAGAATGATCTGCTTGTAGATTCAATCAAGTTCGATAATGAACAGCCTAAGCAGGGAGATTCATTGACTGCTTACGTCACATTAGAGAATCAAGGAAGTATTGATATCACTAATTTAGTGATGACGATGTCAATCGATGACCTTGATGTCAAGCAGGTCTCAGATAAATTTGATATGAATTCAGGAGATAAGGAAACAAAACAGATATTGCTTGATCTTCCTTCACAGGTTCCAGACGGATATTACACAGTCAAATTCACATTCATTGGAGATAATGTGAATTCTGTAAGATATGCAGATATTTACATACACGGAAACAAAGCTGTAAGTGCTCCGGTTGAAATCAAGTTTACACCTACTCTTTCAAGCTATGTTCCTAAAACTTCAAAAGCGTCTTCAGTAAATTGGACAGGAATATGGTTCCTTGTAATATTGGTGTTAGTGCTGTTTGGCGTTTCAGTCTATTTAATCAGGAAATTAGCAAAAGAAAACACTAATGAGATCAAATTCACAGTATTAGATGAGGAAGTTTAAAATGGCAGAAACAAAGATGTTAGCAAAGCTTGAGGAAAGAACAAGAGTTTACTTCTGTTCACATTGTAGCGGACCGGAGATAAAAAAAGAATACAAGGATATGTTAAATAAAGGAAAATTAAATGTCAGAAAAACTCATATTGCTGAAGCTGTTTTTGATGTAATGGGACGTGAATACCGTACATTTATCAGAGTCGGTAAGAGGGAATCACAGGATCCTAATAACAGAAACAATCTTTTACTTAATCCATCGGATCTTGCAAGTTTGATGTGCGATTTTGATATTGTTAGTTTCACTAATCCAAGTAAGAAATTATTGGGAAGGCGTGTTTTGGCGTATTTCGATGGAAAGTATGCTGTTGGTATTTCAGCGCTTCCTAATTCACAGTAACATCATTACAACTCGTCACTACTCGCCAATAGATAATAACCGAAAGGTTTATATATGGGCTGTATTTACAGAGTTCAGTTTGGGGTGTTTTTCAGACGTGTTTAGGTTATGTTTGGAGGACAAAATAAGATGAAAATAACAAAATCAGTAACATTGATTGCAGTATTATTCTTAGCTATGTTCGCAGCAGCATTTGCTCAAAGCGCACCTGCATTAAGCGTATCAAGCGTTAAAGTCAATGATATAGAAGTGACTCCAAATCAGGCATCAAGAATCGCATTCGACAGGAATTCTAATTTAGAAGTCAAGGTTAATGTACAGACATTAGGAGTTACACCAATAAATGATGTGACTGTTAATGCAGTCATAGACGGCGGAAAAGACGATGTATCTGCAAGATCAGATTCATTCACTGCCCAGCCAAACGCAACTTATCAAAAGATATTGACATTATCATTGCCAGCAAGATTAGTCGATCAATCATACCAATTATCAATAGAAGTAAGAAGCCCTAACAGCGGCGTATTGGTTTACCAATATCCACTATTAGTAGAAGCTCCTAAGAACAGCATTGCAATAAGAGAAGTCACTTTCTCACCTAATACAAAAGTATTGGCAGGAAGAGCTATGACAGCTGTTGCAAGATTGAGAAATTATGGCCAATCTGATGAGAATGACGTCAAGGTCGTATTCAGCATACCTGAATTAGGAGTGCAGGAAACAACTTATGTAAATCAGATCGAAAAGGATCACACAGTCTCAACAGAGGAAGTATTGTTAAGGATCCCGGTTGACGCAAAGTCAGGATCTTACGATGTCGAGACAACAGCATATTTCAACGATGGAGATGACAAGACAACATCAACATCAACAATAAATGTAGCAGGCGACGAAGTTGCTGCTCAGGCAATGGCATCTGGAGTCTCAGGCTTGACTGGAAAGACAACTATTTCAGTAGGAGTGCAGACTCAGACAGTTGCAAGAGGAGAAAACGGAGTCATTTACCCTATTACATTGACTAACGGTGCAAACACAGCAAAGACATACACACTTGATGTCTCAGGAACAGCTGACTGGTCAACTACAAGAGTTAGTCCGTCAAATGTTGTTATCTTGAACGCAGGAGAGACAAAACAGGTTTATGTCTATGTCGCAGCAAACGAAAACTCAGCTGTAGGAGAACATGTCTTCTCAGTTGATGTTAAAGACGGAAACAATGTTGTACAGCAGATTCCATTGAAAGCAGAAGTGCTTGAATCAGCAGGAAATTCATGGAATGGCGTAAAGACAGCATTGCAGGTCTTGGTCATACTGCTTGTCATCGTCTTAGTTGTCATAGGAATTGCTTTGCTTTACCAGAGAAAGTTCAAAGGTTCAGAAAGCAAGACTGAAGAGACAATCGCGCAGACATACTACTAATTTTTATTTTTAAGGTGTTATAAAAAAATGACACAATTTATCGTCGCTGTTCTTGAAAACTTGTTTAATCTGCTTAAAGAGATATTAAAGTAAATATTCTTCTGTAAAGGTTATAGAATCTTAATATAAAAAAATAAAAGAAAATTTGCTTATTTCTTAAGCAAACCTTTTCTCTTGACATAAGCCCATAGCTTCTTTGTCATCTCGCTTGGAGCGACTGCTCCGCTACCGATGATTACTGCCAAAGCTGCATCTGGTTTAATTGTCATTCCACCGAATGGTTTTCTTGCCATATTTGTTTACACCTCTTTTGTTTGTTGATATAAAATAAAAATTATTTCTTCATCATTCCGCCGTGTGAGCCCTTTACGTGCTTCCACAACTTTTTAGTCATCTCGGAAGGAGCGATATTTGATGATCCGAAAACGTCCTTCATTGAACATCCACACTTTCCGAAAGAAACTGTCATTCCACCGAATGGTTTTTTTGCTGCCATTTTGTCTGTCACCTCGTAAAATAATAACTTTACTTCTTAAAAAGTCAACATAGTTTATATATGTTTCGCATTTTTACCTCTGAAAACATCAGTTTTTACCTCTAAGATTATTTTTTATTTAACTTTCCTGAAGTAGTAATTATACATTTTTGCTACCTATAGATAATCAACACTACTAATAGTAGATAACAAGCACGCGAAAAACATAGAAACCTTTATATACCCTGGATGAGAGATATAGATTTTAAATCTCATGACAAAGAAGGGCAATAGACAAGTTAAATTCTTTTTATTCCTGCTTCTGTTAGCTGTATTCGCTTATTTTGCAATCGGAGACCAGATACTGCTTTCGCCTGCAAACAATACTTTCACAAACGGAACAAACGATACGATATCTTTCAGCTTCAATTATACAAATACAAATCTTGGAGCCGTAAATTGCAGCTTGCTTATAGATACTTTATTAGTCAATCAGAGCGCAGGAATGAACAGGACTCCTACTGCTAACATAACTACTACAATATTCGCTAATATCACATTGAGCGAGGCAGCCCACAACTGGACTATAAATTGTACAAATTCAAGCGGTTCAGCTAACGTATCACAGACTTTCTTCTTCACAGTAGACAGGACAAAACCAGCAGTCTTTGATGTAAGACCGACTGGTGTTCCGACATTCAACGTTTCAAATGTAATAACAATATCAGCTAACGTAACAGATACTAATCTTGGTGCAGTAAATGTTACTGTAAACATCACCATACCTAATGGAACAATCTCCAGGCTACAGTTATTCCCAGATGCAGGAGGAAAATATAACAACACATACCCTATTCCTTATTCTCCAAATGGAACTCAATCAGGAACATATACTGTACTTTACGCAGCTAATGATTCAGCAAATAACGGAAATACATCAATAACTACGACTTTCAGTGCAGTAGATCCTGCTCCTGCAGTCTTTGATGTAAGTCCTATATCGGGAACAGCATTCAACACTTCAAACCTAATCACTATATACGCGAACGTAACACATAACACTAATGTATCATTTGTGAAGGTAAATATCACTTACCCTAATTCATCAATAGATCAGCTTACTCTTTTCAATTCAACAGCATTAAGATTCAACAATACATACACAGTTCCAAATACGACAGGTACTTATAACGTCACATTCATCGCAAACAGCACGCAGAATACTTTCAACACTTCAATCAGGACTACTTTCGTCGTCAGCGACATATTGAAGCCTGCAGTTTCTGCAGTAGTTCCTTTAACAGGAAATGAAGATACAGCAATAGTATTCAATGCAACAGTAGCTGATAACGTAGGATTAAACGGATTGACTTGTACTTTATACATCAATAATTCAAATAACGGCTCAATGGTAGTAGGAGCAAATGGCATTGCAAACAGATCAATAACTTTCGGAGCAGGAAGCCAATGGTCAGTATTGGCAAATTGTTCAGATGCAGCAGGAAATTACAATGACACTTCTGTTGCATTAGTGAATATAAGCGACACAACAGCGCCTGTATTGAATAACATCGCATCTACAGTGACATCACCAACAGCTGCAACAATAACTTGGACTACTGATAAGGTTGCAAATGACACCGTCTTTTACAATAAAACAACATCGCTTGAAACAATCTCTTCAAACACAGCTCGTGTCTACAGCCACAGTTTCAGTCTTACATCATTGACTAATGGAACAACTTATTATTACAACGTTACAAGCTGTGATTCAGCAAATCATTGTACAACAAATGGTACATTCAGCTTCACTCTTGGACAGCCAGCTGCTCAATCATCATCGTCATCTACTTCATCAAGTCACGGCAGCGGCGGTTCGTACACATCACCTACAACTACAGGTACTGTAGGAACTGAGCCGATTGTAGATAGCATCACCAAATTATGGGATTCGATAAGCGCGGGAACTTCAACTATGTTCTCGATAGACAGTACAGGAATAGCATTCACTGAAGTTTCATTCTCAGTAGGACAGGCTGTATCAGGTTCATCATCAATGAAGGTAAGCAGCTTGGTAGGCAAGCCTTCAACAGCAAATAGTGATGCGCCAGGCAAGATCTTTTCATACATAGAGGTAACTAAGACTGTTTCAGATTCAAACATAGCTTCCGCGAGCATAAAGTTCAGAGTTCCTAAGACATGGTTATCACAGAATAATGTGGATAAAGGAACAGTTAGTTTATACAGATTCAACAGCAATGCATGGAGTAAGTTGATTACAAGCATATTGAAAGAAGACAGCAATTATGTTTACTTCACTTCAGGAACTCCAGGATTCAGCACATTCGCAATAGCAGGAATACAGACTGCAGCTGCTCCAGCAGCGCAAGCACCGCCTGCACAAGAAACAACTCCTTCGGCACCAGCAGCGCAAGCACCGCCTGTACCATCATCCAAATTAAACACACCTATGATAGTTGTAGTTGCTTTGGTAGTGATCGTAATCTTATACTTCACATTCAAAGGAAAGAGAAAACCACATTATCATTGATTATTTACATAATTAAATTCTTCAATAAATCTCTCTGCAATCGGTTTGCTGTGGATTATGACAAGATTTTCATCGTTGTTGATGTCTCCGTTTAGAGTAGGATTGAAAGAACCTGTCATGACTATGCTTCTATCAACGATAAATACTTTGTGATGCATCAACCCTTTATTACTGTCCCATCTGACATTTATTCCTGACTGATTAAATTTCTGGAATTGTGAATATACTCCGCTCTGACTTTTTTCCATCACTCCCATGATGTCCAGTCCCTGATTTTTCTTATTAACAATTAAATCACCTATCTTGTTATGCGTGAAGCTGTACACCAAGAAATATATACTTTGTTTTGCGTTATTCAAAACATCAAGTTCCTTGTTTGCGCACCAATCTTCAGGACAAAAATAAACTTCAATCTTATCGTCATTCAGATAAAATATGTCTTGTTTCGATTTCTTTCCTCCAGAGAAAGTTCCTGAGTAAAGCTCTTCAAATTCATCATTGTAGGCTTTGGCGATGTTTTTAGAGTGAAATATCACGACATTATTGTTGTTAATATTCACTCCTTCTCCTACAGTAGGATTGAATGAGCCAGTGATTACCGTTTGATTATCTAATATGCAGAACTTATTATGCATCAACGCAAATTTACCATCAACAACAGGATGAAGATCATTTACAGCATTATCGTTGTCCATCACCATCCTCGCATGTTTGTTTTTTAGGATGTTCACTAATTCAGGCACGTTCAATGAATACATAGCGCAGTTTATCTCATTTGAATTATTGAAGTAATTAACTAATACCTCTTTGCAATTTTCACGAGGGCAGAAATAGACTTCAGTAGGATCGCTGAATTCCCTAACAACATTCCCTGTGATTGTGCATGATGTCAATATGAAAAGCAATATAAATAATTTCTTCATTGTAGTGCCTTCTTGAATTCCTCTGCTGATTTGATCAATCCAAACTTAGAACTTGGATATTTCCTGCTTATCTTCTCGATTTCTTCATTATTTTTATCAGGTATGAAGTTTATGTTTAGTATCTTGGATGCTTCAAGTAGTTCTTTTTCTAATATGCTTTTGAATATCTTGACAAATTTATTATCATTTTCAAACTTAGGATTTGGACTCGTAATATCCACATAGAAAGATACTGCTTCATCATCAGCTGTCCATGGTATAACGACTTTGTCATAATTAGTAAAGTCATTTTTTAGGATATCTTTTGTGAAGTTGTCTTCCTCAGTCATAGTAACAGGCAGATTTTCAATCACTTTTTTCAGGAAAAACATAGATAATTTTCCGAAAACGAGTACATTATCTCCTTTACTGAAAGGGTTGCTTTTAGTGTCTTTTTTGACTCTATTTACAAG
Source organism: uncultured Methanosarcinales archaeon (assembly GCA_964572885.1). GTDB lineage: Archaea > Nanobdellota > Nanobdellia > Woesearchaeales > UBA10107 > UBA10107. Next base: position 12,765 of record CAZNFC010000004.1, on the reverse strand, counting down.
TATCTCTATGAAGCAATCATTGCACAGATCTCCATTAGGATACTTTATTACGGCCTCTTTAGGGCATTTTAGGCACTTCATTTGAGTAGGCAATATGAAGGGTTATTTTAAGGTTTAGTTATTTATTTTCTATATGGTAATTATATAGTATTTACCATTTTATAATAGTAAATTCACGAAAGATTTATATATCACTTTAGATTACATAGATATCATTGGGGGTTAATTTTTCATAGTCTATCACCTCTTTTTCCTTAGTAAGTGCCGCAAGGCATTTGCTAAGGATTTAGACATTATCTTTTTCTTCTGAGAACTATTTTATTTCTTCTGTAATGTTTTCTTATTGAAATATAAGCAATGCCGATAACGATCCCTAATATCAATGTAATCAGTGCTTTTTGATTGATCTGCACTTCAATCGGTCTTTCCTGAGGGAAATAGATGTCAAGATTGCTTAATTCTATCCCATATTCAGCATATAATAATGCGGAATAAGGTTCTGTCTCATTCAATACGTTTGCATATTCATAATAGCTATATCCCAAAATAGGGAACGTTCCTCTATTTTCCTGTTTTACGATAGCTCTCTTAGCTGCTAAAATCTTTTTCTGGAGAAGAGAATCAATGTTGTCCCCTACATATAATGTGCTCAATGCAGAATTTATTTCTGCTTCCGATTTGGAAGCTTTGAACAGGCATAATACATAGTCTCCTGTTTTGATATTTTCCTGCGCAGAATCAAGCTCTTGCTTTACCTCTCCTAACAATTGTGGGCTGTAAAGCTCGACATAATTGTATAGTTCCTGGACTTCTTCTATCTTCAATAGGCAGCTTTCCATCAGTTTTGATTCATCTATCTGTTTTCCTGAGAATACTATGAATTTCTCCCACGCAGAAGAACTGTAAGTCCTCTCTACTGCATAACTTAAATCTCTGTAGTCTTTTTCATCTTTGATATCATTTAAGTTCTTTCTTGCATCCGCAATCCTTTCTCTTATTATCATCACTGCTTCAAGACCTTCAAGATTTGTTATTTTTGTAGTATTGAGATAGACCTCGAGGTGATCCAATTGATCATTAGTTTCTATTATTACCTCATTGAATTCATCTTTGGTCATGTTCTCTGCCCTGAACAGGTAGTCTCTCAGCAATACATCAGCTCCAAAACATCTGCTTGCAGATGAATAATACAGTCCTTTATCATATAATTTTCCTGCTTCTATGGAAAGATTCAATCCTGTTTCTTTCAATATCGTCGCATTTCCTGTCAGATTATATTTCTCAGATTCATCTTTAAGCTTGTTTGTCCTTCTGCATATCTCTTCATTTATGCTTTTCATGATTTCCTTATAATTGTCGTCAACTCTCAATTCCGGATAATTTATATTTTGATTCGTAAATATTCCGTATGCTTCCTCTATTTCAGAAACTTCGATCACTTCAAGATTAAGACTTTCACCAAATGTTATCAGTTCTGTGGAGTTTGATTCTCCTTTCGGTATCAGTACTCTTTTCATCCCTGCGTTAGCGGCCGCTTTTATTTTTTCTTTTACTCCGCCGACTGTCCCGATCACTCCTCCTGAATTTATCACTCCTGTTATTACAGTATATGGATCAAGCTGCTTATTTTCAAGGGAAGCCATAGTAAGGACGGTTATGGCGGCTCCTGCGCTTGGTCCAGCTATCACCGAAGAATCTGTTTTCAAAGAATATATGAAATCCTTGTTCAGGCAATATTTTTCAGATGTCTTGCAGGCAATTGTCTTCGCAATCCTCAATGAAATCTGCGTATCTATCTGCGACAGAGGATAAGTCTCTATGAATACTTTTCCTGAACCGTCTATTGTTCTAAGATTAAGGTCAACTATTGTTCCGTTATTTGTCAATTCATTCACCGCAAGAAGTTTTATTGAATTATCAGCAGATACATTCGGCAGAAAAATAATCAATAACAGAAAAAGTAACAGTTTCTTCATATTTCAATTGGATTCCCTCATCTTTCTTCTTTCTTTCAAGTACCTTCTTAATCCGTGCCTGTCTGTTTTGTGCTCATATATTTTCCATCCGATGAATATAAGAAGCAAAACTCCAAATATTGTCCAAGCAATGATGCTTGTAGTTGAGATGTTTCCAGCACCGCCTGTTTCATTTTTATTTACGACAGGTTTTTCAGTTGTATTTGGCTTAGGTGTCGATTTCAGAAGTATCTCTCTTCCGACATTGAATTCCTCTTTATCTCCTTCATTTCCTGCATTATCTATCGCGCTTATGTAATATATGCTGTCGTTTGTGGAGACATCCCAATAATTGTTTGTTGTAGTTTCGATATTTTTGAGTGAATTATATATCTTGTAGTTTAATATTCCGTTGCTGTCTGTTGCAGAAGTCCAGGTTATTCTGTTATCAGCGTATGCAACATTGCTGACTTTGCTCGGCTTTGTTATATCAAACGTAAAATCTATTACATCCGGTATAAGATTGTAGTTGTCAAGTTCGTCATGACAGACCACATATACTTTAGTTGATCCTTCATTCAATAAGAAAGATGATGCATTGTGATCGATCTGAAGCGTTTTATCTATATCTGAAAGACTTTCATTCGTCAATCCTGCTTTACATGTCGCAGGCTCACTTGTATTGAAGATCACATCTTTATTGTTTGATATTATTGTAAGCGGAGAAATGACAGGAGGCTTTTGGTCTCCTCCGCCCATCTTTGATATTTTCGCTGATTCATTCAAAGTATTGTAAACATAAAAATCATAGACGTGAGTCATATTGTCGTCTCCTAATTGGAACAGATTCACTTCTCTTGTTCCTTTCGTATCTTCCTTGTAGATTAATTTCTGGTCTTTGTAAAGCTCAATTCTCTTCAATCCTATGCTATCATTTACTTTCCACAAGACCTGGATCTGGCTCGGAAATACAAACTGAAGCTTGAATGATTCTATTACCGGAGCGGCAAAAACAATAGATGCCTGAAGCATAATTATTAACGCCAGAATCACTACTCCTTTTCTCATGTTAATTTACCTGCTGGACTAATATTTAAAGTTTCCCCTTAAAGAAGGGAATTTAGTATTCGGGGGGTGACGAAACTCTCAAGCAGAGCTGCAAGCACTATGACCAAGAAAGACAAGATCAGCATTACTGTTCCGTCTTTTATTACATTACGGAATTCTTTAGTCCCTATCTTCTCTGTTGTGACCGCTTTTGATATGACTCCTCCTGCTATCGATGCCAATAAAAATCCAAATACTTCAGGTATGAAATGCAGACAAAGTGCAGCGATTACGATGATCTTTTGCTGTGTCATTATCTGCAAAAGCTTCATGAGGAATGCAGAAAATACGCTTGCATTGAGCACTGTCAGGAATAATGCTCCGACACCATAGAACAATGATAATACGAAAGCAATCAGGATTACTGATACGTTATTCTGGATTATTCCAGAGAATTGAGAAAGTCCTTGAACATTCTTGTTTATGAAATCGCCTTTTATTCCCATGTTTTCAAGAAACGTATTTTGATAAGACAATGCGCTTGTGTCATACGCATTAATCATCATATATCCGAGGAATATTCCTATGAATAAGAAAAGGAATATTTCCATCAATACATAATGATCCTGGAAGAATCTGTTTATCCCGTCTTTCCTTTCTATTTTCTCCTCTGTATTTATCAGCTTGTAGCTGGACGGAATCAATAGTAGTGTGATAAAGAATATCATCGCTAAAGATATATGAGTTGGAAAGAATATCTGCCCGGTTCCATAGCTTATTAGAACATATAATGCTCCCAATAAAACTGAGTATATCTTTCTTTTACCTATATTATTTAGAAGCTCTTCAAAGACCATTAATGCTGCCCATATTTTCTGAAATATCTGTCCCATTCGTCTTCTTTCTCTCTCCATCCGAAGACGTATAGCAATATTGCTATCAATGCGACAATTAACAGAATAGTCTTATTCAGACCTTTTGAGAAATCAACAAACGCCGCCCATGATGCTCCTATTCCTATGTTGCTTGGCTGTTCAACAGTCGGTTCTATTGTTGTATTCTGAGTTTCAATAATTCCTCCTGATGAAGGCGCAGGTTGTTGTACTGTCTGAGGAGTTTCTATCACTCCTCCATTTCCTAAAAGAGGTTCAGGTTGAGTTACGAACAAAACATTGCTTCCGCCGGAAGTTTTTTTATTACCGCCGCTTCCTCCACTACTTGAAGATTGCTGAGGAGGATTCGAACATTGAGTCGTATCAATTGTACACTGCGCAGTGCAGCTTACAGTTCCCTGGGAATATCCATAATTTGAACATATATCTGAGGTCGAACCGTCACATTGCTCTCCTGCATCAAGGATTCCATTTCCACAATAAGGTCCGACTGCTAAGTTTGTGTTTCCTGAGAATACATCAGCTCCGTTTGTGTATGTTGCAATTATAGTGTAACCGCCATTAGCCTGAGGGATCTGCATTTGACTGTTAAAGTTTCCTGTAAGATTGTCTATGTTAAGCATTTCATTTGTCATTATTTCTGTCACATCAACTGTTCCAATAGGAATGATTCCGTCATCTCTTATTACATTTCCTGTCAAAGCAAGGAATATTGAGTTATTTGCTGTGCTTGAGTCAGTTTTTGTCTGATTCAAAGCAACTGTTACTTTGTATGTCTCTCTTATCCTGAAGTTTGCTGAGATTGATGTAGATTGTCCTAAGTTATCGGATGCAGATATAGTTACTGTGTATGTTCCTGGAATAGTTGAAGTTGTCGTTGGAAGTATTATCTGGTTGTTCACTATTTGTGCAGTCGTTACATTTCCATTAGTATCTGTTATCTGTGCAGCTATTGAGTTTTGATTCACTCCGGAGCCTATATCATTTATTGTTGTATCGATTACAACATTGTTTCCTCTATCATTTACCGCAGGAACCGATATTGTTATGTTAGGAGCTGAATTATCAACATTGAATGTCCTTGTCGCTGAATTTCCTGTAAGATTCACTCCGTCTTTGCAATTTACTGACCAAGTGTATAATCCATCTGTTACAGGGATATTGAATGTATTGCTTATCTGGCTGGTCGTTACAGGATTAGAATTTCCATTTACAACCACATTACAATTAAGTTGAGTAGCGAAATTATCACTTGCATCAAATCCTAAATCAACAGATGTCGCATTGATGAATATATTGTCATTCGGAGAAGTCAATGTCACGTTCGGAGGGGTTCTGTCTATTATGGTTGTAAGGTTATTTGTTGTTGCTGTTTCTCCTCCTTTGTTAGATACATCATAATAAAAGCAGACATCTCCTTCATTCTCTGCGCTTAAGTCTTTGTTTATTGAACATATATTATTTGAGCATGATAGCGGAACAGTTGCATAAACAATGTTTGATGTGTTTGTAGAATTGTCAAATATCAAATCACAGTTTGAGATGTGAAGGTTTGCTCCATTTATTGCAGTTTCAGGATCATTTGCATTTACAGAGAATAATTCAGAATTTGTTCCTAATATGAAATTTCCGGGAGTGGTTGAAGTTATTACAGGAGGAGTGTTATCATTCAATACCTGGAACTGAATATTCTGTGATTGCGAATCAGATGAAGTATCAGTTGTAGTTATTGTCCAATCATAAGTTGTGTCTTGGTTAACGTTATTTGCTAAGATATCAAATCCAAATCTTTGAGTTCCCCAATTGCTTATCGCATTTGTATTTGTGAAGAAATTTATTGAGTTGTTGTTAGTTGTAGTCCATCCAAGAATGTTTGCTATGTTATTTATTGAGAATCCATTTGTCTGGACATTTACATTGTTTATGCTTGCTGCGCTGAACAATCCATTGTCAACTGTCAAAGTCACATTTACAGGATTCGTTTCGTATATCGGAACATAATTTGTTGTTAATGTCGCAGAATGAGTTGCGAAAGCTAAAGGTGCAAATAACAACAATATAGTTAGAACTGTCAGGCCTCTTTTCTGGGGTGTCATTTAAATACTAAATATAGCAGAAACGGTATATAAAGATTACTGTCCAGAAGGCTCTATTTTGATGCTTTTTACGATAACATCATTTACTGGCTGGTCTTGAGAATTAGTCTGCGTTTCGCTTATTTTTTCTACTATACCGTAACCTTCTATCACTTTTCCGAATACAGGGTGCTTTCCATCCAAAAACAAATTAGGAGCTACATTGATGAAGAATTGAGAGCCTCCTGTATTAGGTCCTGAGTTTGCCATTGAGATTGTTCCCTGAATATTTCTCAATCCCGGTCCGAACTCGTCTTTGATTGCATATCCTGGTCCTCCAGTTCCCCAAAGATTTCTTTTAGAAGTATCTTTACTTAAAGGATCTCCTCCTTGTATCATGAAATTTGCAATCACTCTGTGGAATCTTGTTCCGTCGTAGAATCCAGATTCAGCCAATTTGATGAAATTTCCTGCTGTTATTGGTGCTTTATCTTCATATAGTTCAATCTTGAATGTCCCTTGATTAGTTTCGAATACTGCAACTCTATTCATATTTTTTGATGGAATGTTTACATATAAAAGGATTGCTATGAGGATCACTGCTCCAATGACGTATTTTATCTTTATTTTCATATTATTAATAATAACATCAAATATAATTAAATCTTTCCTTTCTTCAAGCTGTCAAATATTTCCCTAAGCACAGTCTTATCATTTCCTACAACATCCATATTTTCAATTTCATCAATAGAGAATAAACCCAAATCCTGGCCCTCTTTCTGCTGTTTCCTAAGCTGTTCAATCGGGTATGTCAACTTTCCGATAAACAAAGATTTTTCATACAATCCATGGGTTTCCTGAAATTCGTATCTTTTGAAGAATTTCATGTCCTTGAGAGTTATCCCAAGCTCTTCATTTGCTTCCCTGGATAACGCTTCTTCCGGAGATTCTCCTTCTTCTATTCCTCCTCCAAAAAATCCCCACAGATTCGGAGCAAATTTAGCGTCCTTTGTCCTGTGTTGAAGAAGCAGTCTATTATTTTTATCAATTAATGTAAATATTGCAACTCTTCTGTAATGTTTCATTTCTTATTTTTCCTATGATGGTGACGTTTACTTATTTGTCCTTCTTTATATAGTGTTTCTAATACTTGTTCTCTTTCTTTTTTCTGACGTTCTATGGTTTGTAGTCTTTCATTTTCTCTCTTCGGTTTAGTTACAAAGTAATATATTGTCCAAATCAATAAAGCAGCTAAACCAACAAAGAAAACTATTTTAATTATTAACCAAATTAACTTTAATGTAGGCACAACCCAATCAAACCAGTTATTTATAAGTCCAAAAATAATTAAAAATAATCCGGCGGCAGTAATGAAAGAGAGTATTGATTTTCTTATTATGCTCCTGATTAACAAGGCTATTATCAAAACAGCAGATACAAGACCTGTTATTGCCCCTACAACAAATGAATTGTGTTTAAATGCTTCATTTAGATATGTCTGATTAGCATAATAATAAGAAACAGTAATCGCTAAAACACACAGAATCAAGAATATAACCCCCTTTATTTTATTTTTTTGTTTTACATGTTCTTGATAATTTGGGTCTTTTCCAATGTAGCGATGTCTCCAGCAATATTTAATTCCTGTTCTTAGTCGCTCTCCGCAAACAATACAATGTCTTGTCATTTCTTCTTCTTTTCTTTTGCAGCTGCTTTCTTTGCAGGCACTTCACCAGCACTCTTTGCAGATTCTTTCTTTGTTTTCTCAACTACTTTATCGGCAGGCTTGAATTTAGGCTGAACGACAGTTCCGTCCAACTTCATCATATATCTACATTTAGGATAATTAGAACATCCGTAGAATTTACCATAAAAGCTCTGTTTCAAAGTGAATGTACCGCCATCATTAGGGCATATCATCTGTGCAGCTGTCAATTTAGGAGCCTCAGCTTCCAATTGCTTCTTTGTCGGACAATCTTTGTTAACACAAAGTTCCTGAGGCTGCTTTCTTGCTTTTATGATCTTTACCATAGGGAATCTGCAAACAGGACATTCCTTACGAGCAGGAACTACTTTAGCGAAAGGAGGCAATGGGAATGTCATGTCGCAGTCAGGATATCTGTTGCACGCGATAAACAATCCGTATTTTCCTCTTCTTATCTGCAAATCTCCTTTATTACATTTCATGCATTTGCCTACATAGCTTAATTCATCTCTCGTCTCAAGAGTAGCTTTCAATAATTCTTTTCCTATATCAGATTCGTTTTTCTTGAATTTCTCTAATATCTTTCCAATTGTCTCCTTAGCTTCACCAAGAACTTTCTCCTCAGTCATCTTTTTCTCCCTTATACTTTCCATTTCTTCTTCGAAATGTCTTGTCAATTGCTCATCCAACATCTCAGGCATATATTTCTTAAGAACTTTAACAGTCTCAATTCCAAGATCTGTCGCCTGTATGCTGTTTTCATTAACGTAACCTCTTCTGAATAATGTTTCAACTATTTCAGCTCTTGTTGCTTTAGTTCCAAGTCCTCTTTTCTCTAATTCCTTGATTATTGATGCAGGAGTGTATCTCTTTGGAGGAGAAGTTTCCTCAGAAAGCATCTTGATTTCTTTTACAATTATTTCCTCTCCAATTTTTAACTGCGGAAGTTCTTCATCCTTCATCATTGCATATTTTCCGTAGAGAGCATGCCAACCTTTCTCCACAGTAATCGTTCCTGATGTAGTAAATATTTCTTTATTCACATCAATCTCTATTTTTTGCGTCTCTCTTGTCGCAGGATCTCCGAATATTGCAAAGAATCTGTGCACGATCAAATCATACACTTTCGCTTCCCTGTCTTCCAATCCTTTAGGAGATATTCCTGTAGGATGTATGGCAGGATGCGCAGGATCTGTCTTCTCTCCTTGATTGGGAATTAATTTTCCAGACAATATAGTTTTTGCTAATGAAGTATAATTAGAATTTTTTGATAATTCCTGCAATATGTTCTTCAGATTCAATTCTTTAGGCAGTTGCTGGGATGATGTTCTTGGATATGAAATAAATCCCTCTGTGTATAATTTCTGAGCACATTCAAGAGTATTCTTCGGGCTTATTCCAAGAGTCTTGTAAGATTCCATCTGCAACGAAGTCAAGTCAAATGGAACAGGCGGATTTTGCTTGAATCTTGTTTTTGTGATATCTTTTACAATTGCTTTCTTGCCTTTGCAATTATCATATACTTTCTGGGCTTCATCTTTCTTCCAGAATTTGTCTGTCTTATGTAAAGCAATTATATCTGAAGACTTGGCTTTTCCATGAAGTTCAATCTGCCAGTAAGGAACAGGGACAAATTTTTTGATTTCCTCTTCTTTGTCCACTAATATCTTCAAAGCAGGCCCCTGGACTCTTCCGATTGAGATAATCTTGAATTGCCCCGCATTCTTTATTGCGATGCTCAATGCTCTTGAATAATTGATACCATACATCCAGTCGAGGAAATGTCTTGTTTCACCTGCGTTTGCCTGTCCCCAATCAAGTGTGTGGGCTTTTGTTTCATATGACTTGACCAAATCAGGTTTAGTTAAAGTGGAATATTTCATCCTGTTCGCGTCTTTTTGCTTGCAGATGTATTTTATGATATTCAATCCGATAACTTCTCCCTCAATATCGTAGTCAGTGGCTACCGTAAATTCTTTTGCATCTTTTGCAAGTTTTTTAAGCACTGCAACATATTTCTTTGTGTATGCTGCGCCTTTATTTGTTTCAGAAGCTTCTTTCCATTCAATATCAAATACAGGATAAGTCCATTTTCCTTTGTTCTTTTCTGCGACAGAATAAAGATGACCTACTGCGGAACCAACCGCAATATCTTTGTTCCCATGAGTGACAATGTAGTAAGGAACACCATTGACCGACTCTTTCATTACTTTGCCGTCAGCAAGAGCTTCGGCTATCTTTTTTGCAGAATTTGGCTTCTCAGTAATAATAAGCTCGTGAGGCATGGGATTATGAGTTCTTGGTTCCATTTAAAAAGCTTTGTTAATAAAACCCACAACATTTAAAAAAGGCTGCTGACAAATATGACTTAAACACTTATGGAGGTGTTTTATACAAATGAAAGGACAAAAAGGGTTAGCTTATTATGCATTTTGGCTAGGCGCTATTCTCTCAGTACTTGTTGGTATTGGGTCAGCAGCAAATTTGCCACAAGCACAGAGCCAATGGGTGCCAGTATTATTGGTAGTTCTTGGTTTGATTGTAGGATTTGTAAACATATCTGCAAGAGAAACGGTAGCTTTCTTGGTAGCAGCTATAGCAATTCTAGCATTCGGTGCAAGCGGATTGAGCACACTTAATACATTGATTCCAAAACTTGGAACATTATTAGGAAGTGGAGTCCAGGCATTCGGTTTCTTTGTCGGCTCAGCAGCAATTGTTGTAGCAGTTAAAGAAGCATGGAATCTAGCTGAATAAGCTGGATTTTATTTTTATTTTTTTAATTAATTTATTTTTAGAAATTATCTAAATATTTAACCGGTAGTATTTACAGAACCATCATCATTGAGCCTTACAGGCTCGCTTGGTTTGCAGTGTGTATCAGGGATAAACGGAGGCGCTTCCATGTTCAAACAGGCGTATTCTGTATCATTTATCACTTCTATCGGGAATACTTCGAACCTTGTCACTCTTCCTATCTCACTTGTGAGTTTTGTGTAATCTATCGTATATGTCCTTGCTCCTCCTGCTAATATGTCTTCAGTCCTTTTTATTGTCAATTTTCCGCCAGATTCGCCTGAAATTATGAACCAAGTCCCTGGTATCGTGGTCTTTGATGCACTTAAGATTTTTAAGGTAAATACAGTCTGATCTTTAGTAGTCCACTTGCATCCGGAGAATAATATTGTAGAATATCTGCATTTTTTATAGAAACTCGGAGTTTCATTCGTTAACTCCACAGGCTCGCTTGCATTGACTGCTAATGTTATGGAATTGTTCTTTGTAACATTAACTTTTGTCTGATTAGGAGCTTGATTCAGGTTTTTTGTATTGCTGACTATGTCTTGTATTGACTGCTGGCTTCCTGTCTGCACGCATGCAGCTAACAGGATTAACGATAATAGAACAGATATAGTTATTATCCTTCTCATAGTTGTTATCTATGCGGGTTAATTTAAAAGCTTTACGCCAACGTTTATTAATGAATATTGCAGTCAAGCTTCTTATGTTTGACGATGTTTTAAGCAGTATAAGGTTCTCATCTTCATTTGAAGGAGAGGAGATAGATCTTGGTGATTTGAAGCATAAGGGGTTTCCTTTGAGTAATTCTAATTTTAAAGGCATCGGCTGTTCAAAAGGCTCAATTTCATTTGTCGATGGCGGAAATGGAGAGATATTAAGAGCACCTAATTTTTCTCTGCAGTTATGCAGAGTCGCTTACTGCACTTTTGAGGACGGAAAGAGAATAAAACAGGACAGGAAAGACTTCTTTATTTTAGTCAATGTCGTCGGAAATAAATTTGTCGTCAAGACGTTTGGAAGTGAGCTTGATTTTGAATTCGATACAGATGATGATAATTTTAAGTCAGGGAAATCAAGAGGGAGTGCTTCTTCAGTAGTCTCTGCAATAAGAAGATTTGCAGAACTGAAATTAGCTTCTTCACTTAATTCAGATGTCGTTGTATTGGATGGTTCATTGCAGCAATCCTATACATTCGAGGATGAATTTTTCAAGAGATTGAAAAGCAACATAATCGGTGTCTGTAAAACATGTTCTCTTCTTACTAAATCAGGAAATTCTGTCTTAGCTCTTATGAATCTGCATAAAGGGAAGTTTGCCTATTATCCTGCTGCAGAGATATTTGATGATAATTACAAAGCAAATATTTGTTTTGCTCGATTACATGAGAAATCAAATTATGTCTTCAAGATCGATTTTCAGGATGAGATAAAAGATGAAGTTATTTCTTTATTGGCTGATAATTCAAGAGATCCTGTTTTTCTTGGATATCCTTATGGATTAGTACTGGCTGATAAGTTAGCAAGAGTATCGAATGATGAGATCGATTATCTTAAGACTAAATTCATGTCTCAGATAAAGAACGATGACTTATTGAGATATCTGAATGCATTGAATGCGCACGAGGTATTGGATAGGATTTAGATATTTTATTTCATATCAATTACAAACCACATTTTATTTCCTACACTTGTGGTACATCCATGTTCCTTAAAGAACTCCTTAACGTCTATATTTGGGCCAGGTAGTTCAGTTGTTGAGCAACTTCCCCATATTTCTATCGTAGGTCCATTCTCTATATGATATCCGTATGACGAAAACCTACTATCCATCAACAAATCCCAATGTAGTGGTGCTTGACTTTTTATGTTACCAATCTCTTCCTGTGGAGTCGTTCCATCAGGATAAAATATAACTTCTCCAACATTATATTCGTCTGCACCATAATGTGTAATGAACGGTTGTTCCATCATTTTTCTAAATCTATCGACCGCAATGCTGTCTAATCCATCATGCTCTTCTAAAGATCCAAATCCGGCCTGTTTTCTTTCTTCGTTTACTATTGAGATAAATTCGTGAACCCAGGCGTCATTGATTCCAGAATAAGATACTACATTCTGTTCAGTATTTACAGTTTCTTTTATATTCTGTGTCAGAGAATCAGTTTGAGTTGATATTTGATTACTTAATAAGTCAAGTTCAATTCCAATATTGTTTATTACTTCTCCAAAAAAGTCTCTAATGTTCTGAATGCCTTTTTCAATATTCTGTTTTATTTGATATTTATCTT
>CAZNFC010000003.1:0-30763 GCA_964572885.1 uncultured Methanosarcinales archaeon | reverse complement strand
TCTTGATGGAAAGGGTAAGTTTTAGTCGCCCCATGAAATATGTGTCTTTCTTAAGCATGGATAATATAAAGCATTTAGACTATATAAACTTTTCGGACTTACTTCTTGTACTCTTCTTTCACTTCAGAACCGAACTTGCTCATAAGCTTTTTTATCTTTGGAGTGATCACTAAAGTGCAGTACGGATTGATATGCTTATGCGTCTCATAATAGTTCTGATGATATTCTTCTGCGGTGTAGAACTTCTTTAAAGGTACTATCTCTGTCATCACTTTTTCTTTTATTTTCTTCTTTGATTCTGTTGCAACTTCTTTCTGTTTTTCATTCATGTAAAATATAGCTGATCTGTATTGCGTTCCTACATCTGCTCCCTGCCTGTTTAATTGAGTTGGATCATGAGTTGACCAGAACACATCTAACAGTTTCTTATAAGATATTATTTTCGGGTCAAATGTTATTTCTATCGCTTCAGCCGCCCCAGTTTTTTCTGAACTTACATCTTCATAAGAAGGATTTTCCATCTTTGAATTTGCATATCCTGAAACTACATTTGAGACCCCTTTTAATCTTTTGAATATTGCTTCAGTACACCAGAAGCATCCTCCTGCTAATACAGCTGTCTCTGTGTTTGATGATGTTTTCTTTATTGATTTAATCATAGAGATGTTAAGAAATTAGTGTTTATTAATTTAACCTGAAAAATTAGTCGGCGAGGGCGGGAATTTCAGCTTTCGCAGCATTTCCCACGAGGAGCATTTGAACCCGCATGAGCAGGGATGCTCAACCAGCCTTCAACTGGTCGCTTTGACCAGATTCAGCCACCTCGCCGTTCTCAACTGAGTTGAGATTGTTATCGAAAGATTAATATATTTGAATACTGTTAATTGAATAAGCAGGGATCGCTCAATCAGCTTTCAGCTGGTTGCTTTTATTTTTTTAGAAATGTTCTGTTTAAATATATTTGTTGTGGTTGACTTGTGTGTCTTATGTCAAGGAATTATCCCGAATATATTCGGCATCTATAATCTCAAGAAATTCTCAATCAATTTTCTATTCATTACTTCAGGATGGAATACTATGCCGTAAATATTATCTTTCTTTATTGCCTGTATCCATTTGATATTCTCAGCTATTACCTGGAAATCTTTTGGAGGAACAACACCATTTCCGTGCAATTCATATGCAGATACCATTGAATCTCCAAATATTGCATCTTTAGTCAATATTTGAGTCATTCCTATCTCTTTTTCCTGGATGAGTTTTCCGCCAAACACTAAAGCGATAATCTGCATTCCTGCGCATATTCCAAGAACAGGTTTTTTATATTTTTTCAAGAACTCAAATTCATCTTTGTGATAGACGAATTCATTGTCTTTCAAAGCAGTACCGCAAAGAATGACTCTTTCAGAATGACCTATGATTGTAGGTTTTAATTCAGAGAAATGAACGACTTCCGTCTTTTTTCCAAAAGATTCAACTATCCTTTTTATCGGCTGGACGAATTCGAGATTAGATAAAGAATCTTTTTCATAGCATAGATCGATTATTAGGATCATACTTTAATTCCAAGAGCAGATAATTCTTTCAACAACTGATCTGTATCTTTGTAAAGAATAGTTTTCATGCCTAAAGATCGTGCCGGTGGCAGATTCTCTTCTAAATCATCAATGTAAACGCAGTTCTCTGGTTTTACATCTGTTTTCTGTAATGCTAATTTGTATAATTGAATATCTTTCTTTGTCAAGCCGACTGCATAAGAGATTAAAACAAAATCGAAGTGCTTTGAAATCCCATGCTTCTTGTCCAACTCAGGCCACCACTCTCTTGTCTGATCTGACAATAATCCTAATCGATAGCCTTGTTTTTTAAGGTGATTCAAAACTTCTGGCATATCTTTATTTGGTTTGTATGATTCTAACAATATTTTTCTTAAAATCCTGAAGTCTTCCTTAATCCCAAGATCATCTAAACATCTTTTCCAATATTCTTCTTCAGTAATTTTTCCTGAAAAATAATCTCCGTAATGTTTTTTGATAAATACTGTTACGGTATCTTCTATAGGGATATTGAACTTCTTAGCAAATTCAGCCCTTGCAATCCACAAACCTCTATTTAGGTAAACTCCGCCTAAATCAAATATTATTGCTTCAATCATTTTCCTCTATACTTATATCTTCCATCAGATTTATAAGTTTTGCCGTATGCCATCTATGTATGAAACTCTTCATATTCGGCTCTACAGGAGACTTAGTCAGGAGAAAGGTCCTTCCTGCTCTTCAGGAACTGAACAAGCCAATTGAGATATACGCTCTCGGAAGAAAGGATTACACTTCAGAAGGATATATTGAATCTGTATGCTCTGAAGGAAGATGCGTTCATGAGTTTATTGAGAAAATAAAATATATCAAAGTGGATTTTAATAATAAAAATATGTCAGAGTTATTTCTTCCTTATTTAGACAAAAGTAATGTAAATCTCTTTTACATATCTCTTCCTCCTTCTGAACTTGGAGATATTTTCAACGAACTTGGAAATTTGAAGAAGAAAGGATATAATCTGAGAATTCTTGTTGAAAAGCCATTCGGAAATGATTTATCTCATGCTGAAAAACTGCATGCTATAATAAATAAATACGGATTGGATGTTCTCATATCGGATCATTATCTTTTCAAGAGAAATATCTTGACATTGCATAAAAAGGATTTCTCAAAGTTAAAGATTGTTGCTTTAGAGACATTGGGCCTTGAGAGAAGGCTGACATACTATGATTCAACAGGAGCATTGAAAGACATGATCCAGAGCCATTTCCTGAATATTGCGTTTAAGCTGTTTGATGACTTATCTGATTTCAAGATTGTCAAGTATGAAAGGAAGCAGTATGAAGGATATACAAAAGAGCTTGGAAAAAGTTCAGACACAGAGACTTTCGTCCATCTTATTCTTGAATCGAAAGGAAAGACATTCGAGTTCATGACAGGAAAGGCCTTTGCATCGAAAGTAAATTATGTGGAGATTGACGGAAAGAAGATAGATATAGATTCATACGAGAATCCTTATCTCGAGATGTTCAGGAGATTCTTCAATTCAGATAAAAAAGATTTCCCTGATTTTGGACATACACTTCTTTCATGGAAGATAATTGATGTGGTATCAAAGATTAATCCAAAATTAGGGCATTACGAGAAAGGAGTTATTTTTCAGCAAGTTTAGCTTTCTTTATCTCATATATTCCTGAATTATTCTTAAAATCAATATCGAATTCTTCAATTTGAATTTTTTTCTTGAACATCGGTCCATCAAGAACAAATGTCTCGAATTCTCCTCCTTCACCTGCAGGATTTATCTTATGGCTTTTATGCAGTTTATCAAGTTCTTTTACAGCTTTCTCATCAATCTCTCTTCCGAGCCATTTTTTGGTGAATGGTTCTGCAAGAACAGCGGAAATAATAACTTTAAACCCTGATTTGATCAATTCATCCAGATGTTCTAACTGGTCAGCCTGCCATAATGGATTGAAACACCAGACATCAAGTTCATCACAAATTTTTTGTATCCTTGTCGCCTGATAGACAGATTCAATCGCTCCTGTGACTATTCCTTCAATTTTATATTCCTTTTTTGCCTTAAATATTGCGTCCTTCAGATCTTCTAATTCATTCTCCTTTTCTCCTTTCGTCTCTTTTCTTATCAATGTGGTCTCTAATGCATCTGCCTGCATCTGAGTAAGTTCAACATTAGGGGTATGAAACATGAAGCTTTCCTTATTTGAGGAGATTAACGAAATCAAACAGACTATCTCGTGCTTTTGCATAGCCTTGTACATAGCAAATACAGAGTCTTTTCCTCCTGAGAACAATACGCCAAGTTTCATTAATATTATTATTTTATGTATATTTATATATCTTTAGGCAAGATTTATAGATTACCTGTTTATTTCTTTTATCATGAACATAAGCAAGAGAAGTATTACATTAGCTATATTGTTAAGTATTTTTCCACAGGCATCAAGTGAGATAAGTCTTAATGATAACATAAAGCAGATAATAAAGCAAAGAATCAAGCTCCAGGAAAAAATACTGGGTATAGAACATTCAAGAGAGCCAAAGTTTAAATTTGTAGTGCGTAATGGAAGAGATATCCGCGGTTCTAATTTAGCAGAATATCACTTTGATGACCATACAATATATCTTCCTATCGGAAGTGTTCCTGAAAATAGCACAATAGACCATGAATTAGGCCATGCATATCAGGATGAACTAAACAGGAATGGAGAACTTAATTATTGTTTTGCAGAATTTAATGATAAATATCAGACAATCTCAATGGACCTTGTCGTGGAAGGAATCGCGGAATACTTTAGCAAAAAATTATCTGGAGAAAGTACTTTATTTGGGGATGAAGACTGGCCAGACGACTTGGATGAATGGAAAGATTGCGACATAGATGAGATAGGTTATCATCTGGTTGGACCGGTAATAGATAAATACGGAAAAAGATCAATTGAATATTTAATGAAACATCCGCCAAGAGTAAAGGATTTGTCTGATATTAAGTCTTATCAAAGCAGGATTATGAGCGAATTAAATAGATAGACATTTCAGATTCTATAATATCTATTTTCTTGTAGAAATCCCAAATGCATCATATATCTGTCCAAGTTCGATGGTGTGATGTATTTTTGCAGGATCAACATCATATCCTGATGCGAATCCTTTGGCGCATGCCAATCTTAAAGGACGCACTTCTCTAAGAGGTTTGACTGGCTTATAGTCGCCTATCTGTCTCAGTGATGTGCAGTTCCAAGTCGTGCTTACTAGAAAATTTTTGTGTTCCCGTTTTTGCTGATATTTCAATCTTGATTCTGATTTATCCCTTATATCGCATGAAGCATCGAAATCAACTAAACCAACTCCGACTTTGCTTCTTCCTAAGGAATAAAGAACGACATTTCCTATGTTTGCATTGCTTCTTCTTGAATTATCGCTCCATGTCTGTCCATTCTTATCCATCAATTTCTTTAATCTTCCGACAATGAAGCCCAAATCGAAATAAAGCTCGGAAGTACGCTCAAGGAATCTTGCTCCGTTATTATTTTTCCTGTCGAGATAAAGTCTTTCACAGACGTAAAATAATTCGTCAAGTCTTGTGTCTCCTTCGATACGGATTATGCTTGCAGCAAGGTTATCTCCATCAACTCTTATCGGATATCTGTCCATTCCAGCATATTCCATCGGCGGAACAATTCCTTCGTTGCGTAGGACTTCATTGAATCTGTCTGAATACAAGTGTTCATTTTCAGCATTTCTCAATAATTGTCCGCCTTCGACTCTTGTGTACGTCTTTCT
Source organism: uncultured Methanosarcinales archaeon (assembly GCA_964572885.1). Taxonomy (GTDB): domain Archaea; phylum Nanobdellota; class Nanobdellia; order Woesearchaeales; family UBA10107; genus UBA10107. The sequence goes on along the minus strand of CAZNFC010000003.1, from coordinate 25,418 downwards.
TATTTTGGTTTCAGGTTTCTTCTTGTTGAATGCGATGCCTTTTAATCTGAACATCTGTCCTGTCTTATCAATCACAACACAGGAACGATAACCGCTCCAGAGAGCAGGTATTCTTCTTCTTTTAGGTGTTCCGTTATAAGGAGATATGTGTTTGTGAAAATGTTCATTAAATTTATTCAATGTGTCAGATATTTGTTTATCTCTTTTTACAGGAAGTGAATCGTTTGGGAATTCTGGAAATGAGTAGTCCTGAAACTCTGCAGTCAGAGGACTTTTTGATAATACTCTTGGCATTTTCCTGACTTGGATTACTTCTCCTATTCTTTCAACAAGATGCAGTGCTCCTCTTCTTACAAATAGTTTCGGTGCCATGTGGAGTGCAATTTTAACTTATATATAAATTTAATCAACGATTTCTGTCTCTATCTCATCCAGATCGCAGAACTTAGAGGTGAAATTGTATGCTCCTGCATTAAGGAATACTATGTTATCTCCTATCTTAGGATTATTGAGATAAACCCTGTATCTGAACAGGTCCATCGAGCATGGAGTTATTCCTTTGATTGCATAAGAAGTTCCTTTTTCTAATTCATCTTCAATCAATAGTTTTACAGGGACAATTAGAGCATCCAAATCTGAGTTATATACAGAAGCATCAACTATGATGTTATTTTCATGCATTCCTATTATATTCGTAACTAATTTAACCGAAGGAGCCGCAATGAACCTTCCAGGCTCTATCATAAGTTTGATGTTATTTTTATTCAACCATTCCTTGAATTCTTTTATTTTTGTAAAGATTGAATTTATGACATCGACATTCGTGTTTGCGTAATTTGCTGGAAGTCCTCCTCCTATGCACATCATATCGATTGATTTTAATGTATCTTCTTCTATGCTGTTTGATATTTCGTAAATAAGATTCCACTCGCTCATGTTCTGGCTTTTCCTGTGGAAGTGGACTCCTAACTGTTTTATCTTAGGATTGATTCTTATCTCTTTTATCCTCTTATTAATTATCTCTGAATTCATCCCAAACACGAAATATCTTTCAGTCTTCAGCGTATTTTCTTTTAATTTCAATCTGAGCATGAGATTTATCTCAACTTCATTATTTTCTAAGAATTTGATTATCTCATCTAAGTCAGACTCATTATCTACGACAAAGCTTTTTATTTCTTGTTTTGTGAGTTTTTTAAGCTGTTCCTGATTCAATGCCTGAGCAAGAAAGACGACTCTTGATTTATCTTTTATATTCTTTAGCTCATTAACAAGATGAACACTGAACAAGGAATCTGTATTCTCCTCTAATATTTTAGTAATCAAAGGATTTGTCTTGGAGCTGTAAGAGATAACATCAGCAATAGATTTGACTTTATTGTATTGAGATACTGCTTTAGATTTCGATAGGATGAATTTAGACATTTTTCAGCAATCCCTCTTCATTCAATTGTTCCAATGCATTTATCATCGCCAATGGAAACATTATCGTCACATCTCCTAAGACTGTCGCAACATCGCTTTCTTCCTTTACTTTTCCCCATGATTTTGCCTCGTTTGTCGTTGCTCCTGACATAGATCCTGATGTCTTATGCGCAGTCGTCATATAGACGGCATATTCAGCTCCTCCATTCAATAAAGTGCATAATATCGCATGATGCTTCGAGATTGAACCGCCTAATGCTATGATTCCTTTCTTCTCATCATGATTTGTAGTGAACAATATGTTTCCGAAATCCTTTACGACATCAACTATGAAGTCTTTGTGATCCTGCTGGAATAAGTATAGATGGAATCCGAATGCTCCGTCAGTTATTGCCGGGCAGAATATTGGCACATTATGTTTTGCTGCTTGGTACAATATTGAATTTTCATCATTAAGCATCAGTCCTATCTCTTTCAGCATATCTGAGACAGTCCATCTGGATTGTTTTTTATATAATGCATCAAGAATAGGTTTTATCTTATCCTCAAAATTCATATAGCTTTCAGTGTTGATGAATAGATTGCCTACCCTGTTCACTCCTTTTTCATGCAGTTCTACGTCATCAGTCTCAAAGCTTCCTATAGAGAATCTTTCTCCTGATGCCTTCATTATATCTTCTTCAACTCCTCCTACAGTCGTGACTATAACATCGGCCATCTTCAATGATATTAATTGGGCGAAGAATCCTCTTAATCCTGAAGTTACCATGTTTGAAGTGAATGTAAGGAATATCTTTGCAGAATCCTTCTTCATCTTTACTATCACATCAGCTGCTTTCTTCAGCTCAATGCTCTGGAATCCTATCGTCTGATATGAATCTACTAACTCTCTTACTGATACTCCGCTCTTCCATTTGAAATCTTTTACATATTCCATATTAGCACCTTTAGTCTTATTATTCTAAACACAAATAAACATCTAAACAAACTCAAGAAATATAACTAAGAACTAACTGCCTGACTTCCTTACTGAATCATAGCCCATCTTTGGCGTTCTCATGCAATGACGAAAATAGAGGTTATTTAAAAAGGTATCGCTGAAGAAATGATAATTTAAGAATGATTGTTATAGTTCTTAGTGAGTTGGTTTACGAAGGAATACGTATAAGAACTGTTAGAAATTAAAAAATTAATCAGCAGTATTCGCATACATTAGCTGATCTCTTTATCATCTTCTTGGATGATTTTGCTTTCTTTTTTGCAGGCATTTGTTCACCTCATACGGATTATAAAAAAATAAAAGGCTTTTATTAAGCCTGTGAAACAGCAGCAATGACTTGCTGGAATGCTGCATAAGGATATGCGCCTGATATCGTTCTTGCGCTGTTTCCATCTGTCTTTCCTATAGCAAATCCAGGCGTTCCTTGTATTCCTATTGCGGAACCATCCTGTTCATCTTTCTGTATCTCTGCTGCAGTCTCTCCTGAGTCTAAGCAGGCATTGAACTTAGTTGTATCAAGTCCTAAGTCAGATGCCATCTTCTTCAGGTCAGAAACAGCGATTCCTGTTCCGTCTCCCTGTGAAGCCTTGAATTCTGCATTATGCATTTCCCAGAACTTTCCTTGCTTGAATGCACATTCAGCAGCTTCTGCTGCTTTCTCAGCATTCTGATGGAAACTCAATGGGAAGTCCCTATAGATGAATCTTGCTTTTCCTGTGTCTATGTAGTCTTTGATTATCTGAGATTCAGTGTCTGTAAAGAATTTCTTACAGAATGGGCATTGGAAGTCGCTGAATTCAATGATTGTTATTGGCGCATCAACTTTTCCTAATATCGGATCGTCATCTGCTAATTTCTTCATATCAACACTTATTACTGGGAAAGGATCCTGATTTCCCTGTGCTGGTTGCACAGCCTGAGCTTGCGTAGTTCCAACCCCTCCTTTATTCAAATACATAACAACTACAGCTAAGAATAAAATTCCTGCCACTATCTTCCATAAAGTATCTTTCTTCATGGTAACTGTATCACTTTTTTCTGCCATAAACATCCCCTCTGTAAATACATTATTTGCGTCCTTTTAAAAACTTTGTGGATTACCCATCTTTTAAAGACAAAATTTAAAAGCATCAATTAAAGTATAGGCAATATGTCAGACAAATATAAGCAATATGCGCCCATTGTTCTCAGGATAGGAATGTCTCTTCTCTTGATATGGTTCGGATTGACTAATATATTCACTCCGCAGACATTAGTAGGTTATCTTCCTTCGTGGTTCACTTTTATTGCGCCATTGACTTTCATGGTGATGAATGGAATATTTGAATTAGTGATAGGTGTTGCATTATTATTGGGAATCTTGACAAGGACTGCGGCATTGCTTGGGGCACTTCACATCCTTGGGATAGGATTAAGCTTAGGATATAACGATATTGCAGTAAGAGATATTGGTCTGGCAATTGCAATGTTCGTAGTATTTCTTGATGGTCCTGATAAATTCTGTGTCTATCAAAGATGGTAAACAAAAAAACAAAGATAACAGGAAGACCCAAGAAGACTTATTACAAAGATAAAGTTTGTTTTACTTGTGAGATATGCGGATTTGCTTATGCTGATAAAAGAACAGCAGAAGAATGCGAGGAGTGGTGCAGAGAGCATCATAGTTGCAATACAAGTATAGTAAAGAAAGCAGTGAACTTCAAATAAACGCAAACCTTTTAAAGATTAACTCTATATTGATATTGATGAAACGATTTGTAATTTTTGTCTTTCTTGCAATGTTTCTTGCAGCTTGTTCTACCAACACAATGCCTGCTAATTCAATGCCCGCACAGCAAGCTACATCACAGGTTGTGGACGGAAATTCAGCAAGTGTTTCTATCAAGGGATTTGCTTTTAATCCGTCTGAATTGACTGTTAAGAAAGGAACCACAGTGACTTGGACAAACATGGATTCTGCGCCTCACACAGTGACATCAGATTCCGGAAATGAACTTTCATCTCAAGTCCTGAATACAGGCAACTCTTATTCGCACACTTTCGACACAGTCGGCACATTTGAATATCATTGTTCAATCCATACTTCCATGAAGGCCAAGGTTATTGTAGAATGAAGAGCATAAAGAAAAATATTCTTATTTTATTGCTTGTCTTCGTATCTGTATTGATATTCACATTCGTTGATTTCTTATTCCATTCAATAAGTCCTGAATATTCTGTTCCAGATTGGTATTTCAGGAACAAGATAATATTCGAGACGATATATATCTATGTAGCTTATTTCTTTGTAAGAAAAATGAATCCTGCTGTTTCATCTTTCATCACTGCAGTCGTGACTTCAACTTTACTGCAGGCAAGATATTATTTTCTTGGTTTCAAATGGGAGTTTGTAGTATTGTTCTGGGGAATACATGCTTTGATATTATGGCCTGTTCTATGGCTGTTCTTTGAGTACAACGAGAAACTAGTTTCACAATATCTTTATAAATGATTGCTGATTTTGTTGTTCTATGAGAAATAGGTTAGTAGGTTATCTTATTATCGCAATAGCTTTGCTGATGGGTTATGTCATCTATTCATACGATGCAGCAATCCTTAGCTTAGCAGGTTCTACATGCAGTCTAAAAGGAGTATTTTGTCCTCATGAAGAGGTAAGCAGACAGCTGACTCAGATAAATATGATCATACTTGTTCTTGTAGCAGCTATCGGAATATACCTGATATTTTTCAGCAAGGAAGAGAGGATAGTCACTAAAATAATGAGAGTCAAGGAACAAATCCAGCCTAAGAAGATAACGAAAGCAAATTATCATAAGATAATAGAAAGTCTTAATAAAGATGAGAGTTCTGTATTAGAAAATATAATCGATTCACAGGGGTCTGTCATGCAGTCGGAATTGGCAGATAAAACAGGCATGACTAAAGTGAAAATCACAAGAATACTTGACAGATTGGAAGGCAAAGGAATCATTGAAAGAAAAAGAAGAGGGATGACTAACGTAGTCATATTGAAGCGATGAAAAAAGTTTTATTTATCATAGCATTTTTGTTATTGGCTGGATGTTCATCTTCAGGAAAATATGATGATTTCGCCAAATGTCTTACGCAAAATAAAGTCACTATGTACGGAGCATTCTGGTGCCCTCACTGCCAGGCGCAGAAAAAAGAATTTGGAAGCAGCTTCAAATATGTAGATTATACTGAATGTTCATTGCCTGACGGAAAATCACAGACTGAGATATGCATCGTGAAAAATATAACAGGCTATCCTACATGGGAGTTCAAGGACGGATCGAGGATAGACGGACAGACATCATTTGCAGTTCTTTCCGATAAAACAGGCTGTGAAGTACCTAAATGAAACAAAAGATATTATTGATTATCTTGTTTTCTTTGTCTTTTTTAGCTTTAGTTGACAGCTCGGTAATAACTTATCTTCATTATTCTCCTTCATCTTCAAGCCTATGCAATTTTGGCGCTAATTTTGATTGTGGTGTCGTAAGCCACAGCGTATATGCAAATATCGACAATGTATTTTATTTTCTTGCTGTTGATTTAGGATTATCATTTCCAATAATAACTATCGCTATACCTGTAGCAGTGATGGGAATTTTAGTTTTTTTGTTGATCAAGACAGGAATACTTCATATATGGCACGGTAAATCAATAGGAAAATTTTCTCCTTCTCATATGCTTTGGGTTATCAGGGGGATTTTGATATTTGCCACAGTATATGGATTATGGCTGATATACATACAAAAATACGTTCTTAGGACATATTGTGTCTATTGTCTTGTTCTTGATCTTCTTATATGGCTGTCACTGATAACTTCTTTCATGATAAAAGATAAAGGCAGATGAAAATAGTTTCTGGAGTATATTTATAAAGAGTTTCATGCACCATAAATATATGGAAGAAATCTGCTCGCCTAAAAAAAATAAATATAACGGAATCGCTGCAATTTTTGTTGTCGTCATAGGGATATATCTCTTATTAAAACAGATGAATGTGTTTCCGAACATAGGGGTGTCAGACAACGTGACATACGGGTTTGCATTTATTCTTGGTCTGGTCGCAGCATTTTCTTCATGCACAGCCACGACGGGAAGTCTTCTTCTTGCTGTATCAAGCAACAGCAACCACGAGCATTTGACAAAATATCAGAAATTCAAGCCTCATGTCTATTTTAATATAGGGAGAATAGTTTCATATACACTTCTTGGAGGTCTGCTCGGTATATTGGGCTCAAAGATTCTTTTATCTCAAACAGCAGTCGGATTCATCACAATTGTCGTTGCAATTACCATGATATTGCTCGGAGTGCAGCTGCTTGGAGTTTTACCTTCGATTATCACGCTTCCAAAATCAATAGCATCAAAGATATTCGATGCAGCGGAGGATAAAAAATCAGCTCCATTCTTATTTGGGGCATCTACTTTCTTCTTTCCATGCGGATTCACCCAGGCTCTCCAGCTTTATGTGCTTGCGCATGGTAACTTTATTCAGGGTGCCTTCACAATGTTATTCTTTTCATTAGGAACTATGCCTGCTCTGATTTCGATCGGAGCGCTGTCAAGCCTATCAAAAGGAAAATTAAAACATCATGTTACAAGGATAGCAGGAGTTATCGTAATAATATTTGGTATCATAAGTATCCAGAGCGGATTTGGTCTGGTCGGATTTTCAATAAGCAATCCATTCTTAAATTCAAATTCCGGATCTGCTGCTCTTGAAACAAACGGAAATCAAGTCATTCAGATGGTTGTCAACGGCTATTCATATTCTCCGTCAGAATTTACGATTAAGAAGGGAGTTCCTGTGGAGTGGCGTATTGATGGAAGAAATGCAGCAGGATGTGCAAGTGTAATCAATGTTCCAAAATTATCTATCATGCAAAGACTTCAAAAGACACAGGAGACTGTGATAACTTTCACTCCTGATAGAACAGGAAAGATAGAATTCAGTTGCAGTATGTGGATGGCAGGACCGGGAGCGTTTAATGTTATCTGAAGGAACATGAAAAAATCAATAATAGATATCGAAGGTATGGACTGCGCTTCCTGCGCAATGAACATAGAAAGAAGTTTAAAGAAAGTTCAAGGTGTCAAATCAGCTAATGTCAATCTTCTCATGAAAAAAGGATTTGTTGAAGCAGAAGATAATGTTTCTGAGCATGATATGAAAAATGCAGTTAAAAGAGCAGGTTATGAAGCAACTAATGTGGAAATGGAAGGAATGTCTTCAATCAATGCTTTACCTGATGAAAAATCAAGATTTGAAATAAAGCCAAGATTTTCAAAGACAGAAATATCTAAGGAAATGCCTTCTATGACTATGGAAGAGCATGAAAAAATGAAAAATTCATCTCATGAAGGACATGAGCACGGAATGCCTGAAGACAAGGAAATAAAATACTGGAGAGTAAAAACATTATTCTCATGGATATTCACAATTCCTGTAGCAATTCTGATGCTGTCAGAGAGATTGTTCGGAGTGATGTTCTTTTCTGAAAAAATAACTGCAATAATAATTTTAGTTTTATCTTTCTTTATTGTGTTTATTTTAGGCTGGAAGACAATAAAAGGAGGATTAAGAGGATTTTACACATTCTATTTCAATATGGATTCACTTATTGCTTTAGGCACAATTATCGCTTATTTGACTGGAGTGTTCAGTTTCTTCTTTAGCATACAGGATTATTCCGGAGTCTCTTCTATGATAATGTCATTCTTCATCACAGGAAAATATGTCGAAGCGCTGGCAAGAGGACGTGCAAGCAGAGAAATCAAAAAATTATTGGAATTAGGAGCTAAATCAGCGAGAGTGCTTAGAGGAAAAGAAGAAATTGAGATTCCTATATCAGATATAAGGATAGGAGATGTGATGATAGTCAAGCCTGGAGAAAAAATACCAACAGACGGAATTGTTGTAAAAGGAGAATCTGCAGTGGATGAAAGCATGGTCACAGGGGAATCTTTGCCTGTTGAAAAAAGATTAAAGAGCAATGTCATAGGAGCAACAATAAATCAAGATGGAATCCTGTATGTTAAAGCAACCAAAGTAGGAAAAGATACTTTCCTTGCTCACATAATTAAATTAGTACAGGAAGCACAAGGAAGCAAGATTCCAATACAGGAATTAGCTGATAAAATTACAAACATATTCGTTCCTTCTATTCTTGCAATAACAGTCTTCACATTCATAAGCTGGTTTTACTTCACAGGAAATTTAAGTGTTTCTTTGGCATCTGCAATATCTGTCTTAGTGATTGCATGCCCTTGCGCATTAGGATTAGCTACACCAACTGCACTTATGGTGGGTTCAGGAATTGGAGCTAAGAATGGGATATTGATAAGAAAAGGAGAAGCTATCCAGACAATGAAAAAAGTAAAGACAATTGTCTTTGATAAGACAGGAACAATAACAAAAGGAAAGCCTGAGGTAACTGATATTTATTCTTTAGTCAGAGAAAGTCAATTATTAGATGTTGCAGTCAGTTTAGAGAAACTAAGCGAACACCCGATTGCTAAAGCTATCGTTGATAAAGCAGGTCATAGAAAATATCTGGCAGTAAGGAACTTTAAGATATTAAGAGGAAGAGGCGTCGAGGGAAAGATAGGAAGCAGGCAGATAATCATTGGGAACCGAACTCTTATGAAAGAAAGAAAGATAAACATCAAATCAATTGAAAGCAAGATAATAGAATTCGAAAATCAGGGGAAGACGACGATGATTGTCGTCGAGAATAAAAAGATATTAGGAGTCATTGCGGTCGCTGATGCTATTAAAGAAGACTCAATAGAAGCAATACGGCAATTAAGAGTTCAAGGATTGAATATAGCGATGATTACAGGAGATAATGAGAGGACAGCTCAGGCTATCGCTTCTCAAGTAGGTATCAATCAAGTTATTGCAAATGTACTGCCTGAAGACAAAGCAAATAAAGTCAGGGAGCTAAAAATAAATGGGATGGTAGCATTTGTCGGAGATGGAATAAATGATGCTCCTGCATTGAAAGAAGCTAATGTAGGAATTGCGATGGGAACAGGAACAGATGTTGCGATAGAAGCGGGAGATCTAGTCTTAGCTAAAGGAAGTTTGATGGGCGTTGTACAAGCGGTAAATCTGTCAAAAGCTACGTTTAGTAAAATAAAACAAAATCTTTTCTGGGCATTTGCATACAATACCGTTGCAATACCTGTTGCTGTACTTGGTTTATTGCACCCTGTTGTCGCAGAGATCGCTATGGCATTGAGTTCTATTACTGTTGTTACAAATGCTAATCTTCTAAGAAGAAAGAAGATCTAAGGATAAAATTTATAAACGTCATTAGCTTTATACGTTCTATGAAGAAATTGCTTATTTTGTTTCTTGCTTTGATTTTATTAGCAGCATGCGCTCAGACACAATCTATTGCTCAGCAGAAAGAAGTTCCTGCGCAGCCTGAGAAAACACAACCTCAGCCGATAGTCCAAGCTTCAGCGCCTGCTGTAAGCATAGTCTCAGTCCCTGAAGCGGCTCACATAGGAGAGGAGTTCCAGATAACATGGAAAGTTGACGGTCCTTTGATAAAGATACCAAGCACTTCTATACAATTTGACACTAAATCGCATTCAGGAGCGTTAGGAATAGACCAGAATCCGACACAAGTAGGTTATTCAGGACATACAAATGAATATTCAGTAGGCTCATTTGATATTCCAAATACATTCACAGCAAAGATAACTCCAATTGCAGGAGCAACTTCACTTTATTACAGAGCGCATGCTTTGATAAATGGAGAGAATTATTGGACTCCTGAACAATTGCTTACTGTCGCAAAGCCTCAAATTGGTGTAAAGTCATTTACTGTAATAGCTGATGACAGTGGATTTACTCCTTCAAGCGGAACAGCGCATAAAGGAGATGAGATAACAATAAAGTTTACTGTCAGTACAACTAATGTCTATCATGCAGGACTTGACTTCAGAAGTGATTTATTCAACAGCCCATCAGTTAAGCCAGGGTATTCATGGACTACTCCGACATTTAACATCCAAAGCACATTTAAGGTAGGTTCATATTGGCCTACGACAAGCATGCATAAGGCTGATTTTGTTATTAATGTAGAATGATTATCTTCTCTTCTCAGCTACTTTCCTGTATATCTCATAAGAAGTATTAATTATCTTGAATGCCTCTTCAGCGTCCTTTACAACGTATATGGAATCCAGGTCTTCTTCATTGAGAAGGTGGTGCTTCAATGGGCCTTTCCTTACCCATTCCATCAAAGGCGGCCATTGGTCACCTAAAAGAATTATCGGGATGTCATATATCTTCTCAACTTGGATCAATTGCCATGTATAAAGGAATTCCAATAATGTTCCGACTCCTCCTGTCGCCACAACGACGGCATTTGATAATTGAATGAAATAATCAAGTCTTGCAGAGAACTGCTGGAAATCTTTTTTCATGTCGAAATGCTTGTTATCCTTCTGCTCCATAGGAAGCTTTATTGTAAGTCCGAATGAATGGGTACCGTTATTTTTCTTTCCTTCTTTCTTACCGTCTTCATGTCCTTTGTTTGCAGCATCCATTATTCCAGGACCTCCTCCTGAAACTACGTCAATTCCTTTCTTTCCTATCATCTTTGCGAGCTTATATACTTCCTTGTAATATTTGCTTTCAGGCTTTATTCTTGCAGAACCGAAGACTGCGACTCTGAAATGTTCTTTCGCCAATTCATGCTTTAGATTGAAGTATTTGACTTTTGAGACTTTTTTCATTATTCTGCCTTTTGTAATGCATTGATTACTGCTCTTTGGACGACTTCTGAAAGAGCAGGATGGATGTGTATGGTATTGGCTAATTGTTCTGCTGTTAATCCATTTCTCATTGCGACGATGACCTCATGTATCAATGTCGCGGCATCAGTTCCCATTATCCTGCATCCTAATATTTTCTTTGTCTTTTTATCGATCATCACTTTAACGAATCCTTCCTTGTCCTGCAATGCTTCTCCCATCCCTGTCTTTATGTAATCATATCTTCCTGTGACGTATTTTATATTCTTCTCTTTCAATTGCTCTTCGCTCAATCCTACTCCTGCTATTTGTGGAGAACTGAATACTGCATAAGGCATTGCTAAATAATTTCTTTTGACTTTATTTTCTTGTATTGCATTTTCATATACGATCTCTGACTCGTAATTTGCAGTATGTTTCAATAAGAATGTTCCTATTATATCTCCCAATGCGTAGATGTTCTTGTTTGATGTCTGCAGGTAATCGTTAACTTCAATATATCCGTTCTTGTTTACTTTTACACCTGTCTTTTTCACATCCAGAATATCGCTGTTAGGTATAAGTCCCAAAGCGACTAATAATTGTTCAGAAACGATTGTTCTCTGCTTTCCTTTTTTGTCTTTTGTTAAAGTATATATCTTATTTCCTTTCTGCCAGACTTTCTTTACTTCCTGTCCTGTAAGGATATTGTGTTTTTTTCCGAATAATTTCGTGAACTTTTCTGCGACTTCATCATCTTCCCTGCTTAGCAAAGTATCGCTTCTCTGTATCATAGTCACTTTTGTTCCTAAGCTTCCATAGAAATGAGCCAGCTCGACAGCAATATATCCTCCTCCTAAAATAGTCATTGATCTTGGAAGTTTTGTCAATCTTAATGCTTCTTTGCTTGTTATGTATCTTACATTTCCCAATCCTTCAATGTTTGTGATGAATGGCCTGCATCCTGCTGCGATTATTATTTTATTTCCTTTTATTATATCATTTCCAATTTTTATCGTCCTGTCTCCTATGAACTTTCCCGTCCCTTTGAATAATTTAATATTATCTGATGATCTTATTCCTTTCTCAATATTGTTTGAGTCATTATCTACTAATCTTGATGCTCTTGTAGTTATCTTTGCAAGATTCACTTTTTGTAATTTTACATCAATTCCGTAATCTTTTGCTTTTTTTATTTCTTCAATAATATCTGCAGAATGAATAAGTATCTTTGAAGGTATGCATCCTCTGTTAAGGCAAGTGCCGCCCATAGGTCCTTTTTCGACTACAGCGACATTCAATCCTTCAGGTATCACGTTCAATCCGGAACCTGCTCCTATAATTATTAAGTCGAAGTTTTGAGTCTTCACCATCATTTAAATCTAAGAATAAGGGTTTATATAGGTTTTGCTGTATAATCGTCACTAACTGTGGACAAAGAATTGTTTAAATATCGTTTAGTGTTTGCTGATTTATGATAAAAGCGGAAATAATAGCTGATTCTGAAAACTTATGCGGAAATAGGATTACGACCTGGATTCTTACATATCCTCGTTTTATTCATTCTGAATTCATGACTCACAGGGTATTCTCAAGAAATGCGGCAAGTTCAAGAGCAATCCCTATAACTAAGATGATCTCAAGCGTGAAAGATAATCCGGCAATGCCAGAATATTGGGGAAAGAATCAGAAAGGGATGCAGGCTTCTGAAGAGTTATCTGTTGAAGAGCAGGAGAAAGCAAAGGCGATATGGCTGGATGCTCGTGATGCAGCGATAGGATATGTTTTGCAGTTATCAGACATACCTGCTCACAAACAAATAGCAAATAGATTATTGGAGCCTTGGTTTCATATAACTGTCCTTGCCACAGCGACAGATTATGAAAACTTTTTTGCTTTAAGGGCTCACAAAGATGCGCAGCCTGAATTCCAAAAATTAGCTTATACTATGCTTGAACTATATAATTCACAAAAACCTGCACTGATTAAGCCGGGAGAATGGCATGTTCCATTTGCAGACAAACATTGTGAAGGCATGTCATTGGAAGAAAAATTAAAAGTCTGCACAGCAAGGGCAGCAAGAACGTCTTATCTTACTTTTGACGGAAAGATTGATCCAAAAGAAGATTTTAGACTTCATGATATGCTGATGGAAGGAGGTCACTGGTCGCCATTTGAACATGCTGCCCAGGCGTTAGACGAACCTATTTACGTCGGAAACTTCAAAGGCTGGAAACAATACAGAAAAACATTTTCCGCAGAATACAGGACAGATCCGAGAGTGAAGAAATGACAGAACGCGGAAAGTTTATAGTATTTGAAGGCATAGATGGATGCGGAAAAGATACGCAGATGCTCCTTTCTGTTCCTTACTTATATGAAAAATCAAAATTCATAGACTTGTATGTGACAAGAGAGCCGACAAGACATTCAAAAGAGATAAGAAAAAGATTAGAATCTTCGACAGATGTTTCCCAAAATAGGGAGTTCTTTGTGACAGCATTCATGGATGACAGAAGTATGCACCAGTCTCCGATTGAGGGGATGCTTGCCTTTGGAACTCATGTCCTGACAGTTAGGTATCAATCATCTACTGATACATTTCAGCCTTTGACAGGAATTTCATTCGAGAGAATTCGTATGATGCATGATGAAAGAGAAATAATATCTCCTGATCTGACTTTAATATATGACTTGCCTGCACCCGTTGCGTTTGCTAGAAGACAAGCCGCAGGAGCAACAGATGTTTTCGACAAAGATCTGGCTTTCCAGGAGAAATTGAGAATAGCTTATTTGGAATTACCTGGCAAATTACCCAAGGAGAAATTTAAGATAATAGATGCAAACAGGCCTATAGAGCAAGTCTTTGAAGATACAAAGAAGACATTGGACGATTTGTTTGGATTTTAATCATATCTCTCGAATATGATCCTTTCTTTTGTTATTCCTTTAGAAGTCAATAATTGTCCGACATCTTTTATCATGTCAAATAATCCGCATAGGTAGAAATCACCTTTGAAATCTTTTGAGATGTATTTCTCGATCAATTGCTGCACTCTTCCTGTATTTCCTTCATGATTTCCTTTTGGTCTGCTTATTGTGCTATGATATTCAAAATTATTGTATTTATTTTTCAAATTACTAAAAAAATCATTATAGAGTATCTCATCTTCATGCTTGTACCCAGCTAATAAGATGACTTTTTTATCTGTCTTAGATAACAAATGAGGTATCATGGAGACAAAAGGAGTTATCCCTGTTCCTGTCGCGATAAAAACATTTTCCTTATCAAAAGAATCTTTTTTCAGGACAAACACTCCTAATGGACCTTGTATTGTTAATTTATTCCCTTTCTTTGATTCATGCAAAATAGGACTTACTCTTCCGTTATCAACCTTGTCAATGCAGCTTTCGATGAAACCTTTTCCATCATTAGAGATCGAATATGACCTTCTTTCAAAGCTTCCATTCACATTGACTATCAATGTTACAAACTGTCCTGGTTCGAATATGAATTCATCAGGAGTGGAAAACCTGAATATCTTTACATCTGGAGCTATGGCTCTTATATCAAGTATTTCTGATTCGAATTTTACAGGCCTTATCATATGTTTATGTCCCAATAGGTTCTTTTTATTGCTTTCTGGAAAGGTATTTAAATAGGTTATAGAAATCCAAATCTATGACAAGATACAGGGCAACATATGAGGTGTATTTTAAGGGAATAGATGTGATTCGTTATACGTACAATGTATTTTCGGCCAATACTGTTACAGAATCAAAAGCTATTGCAAAAAGATACTTATCTCAGCTCAGGAAGTCACGCCAGATATCAGGAAGATGCGATATTTTCAGGATTGATGAGCATCCTGGAAGAGTGATCAGCATAGAGGATCATATTGATATCTCATTCATAGAAAGAGAAGCTAAAGTCGCTGATGCTGCAAGATTCTTGATGCCTAAGAAAGATTAAACTTAAATATAATTGTCTTGTTATTGCTTTTATGCATAAATTAACTAAATCAAAAGATGGGACAATAAAGATAGATTTCGATAAAGGATATACCTCTGTCATTATACCGACTATTAATGATAAATATGCTGTCTGCGTCTCATGTCAGATAGGATGTTCTGTCGGATGCAGGTTTTGCTATACTGCAAAGATGGGATTCAAGGAGAATCTTTCAAGCGATGAGATTGTTGAACAAATCAAAGTTGCAAATGAAATTATGGATAAGAAGCCTCAATCAGTAGTTTTTATGGGAATGGGAGAACCTACATTGAATCTTAAGAATGTTTTGGAGTCTGCTGAGCAAATTCACAAAGAATTTTCTATTGCATATAATAGAATAACAATATCAACGAGCTGTTTAAAGAATATTGATAAATTATCAGATATCCCATTCAATGTTGCTTTGTCACTTCATTCTCCTTTTGATGATGTAAGAAAGAAACTTATGCCATTGACTATACCGATAAAAGACATTGTAACTTTTGCTAAAGAGTATTGTTCAAGACATCCAAGAAAAGAATTGATGATTGAGTATGCAATGATGAAAGGAGTGAATGATAGAGATGAAGATGTCAAGGAACTGATGTCTTTACCTTGGCCAAAGAAAACAACTTTTAATTTAATCGAATTCAACGATATTGATGACTTCAAAAGAGTTTCTCGCGACAGAATGACTGAATTCAAGAACGCAATAATAAAAGCAGGACATAAGTCATTTATCCGTTATTCAAGAGGGCCTGATATAAAAGCAGCATGCGGGATGCTCGATGCAGAATTGATCAAGATTAGAAACTAATTTAAATTAGATGTGATAAATTGAATCATGAAAAATAAAGGAAAATTAATCGGAAATATACTTATTGGATTATGCTGGGGATTGTTGCCTTCTGAGTTGTGGATGTCGCTGCCTAAGATTGGCAGAGTTGCACAATCTCTTTCTCAAAAATTAGATGCATCACAGGCAAAAATAATGATCGAAGAAGAAAAGAGAAAATTAGGAATAAAAGAAAATGTCAATCTGGTAATCTATGAAAATCAAGAGCTTGACATGGCAGGACTTGAAGGATTTTCAACATATTTTCCAACAGATAATTCTTATATCATAGGAGCAGATCCTAAATACCTTGATAGGATATTGATCAGACATGAACTGTACCATATATTCAGAAAGGATATGGACATTGCATCAATACCTGCAGCATTCAGGCTTCCGGATAAGAAAGATATAACAGCTTTTCTGCAAGGTGACGGCAAAAATGAAATATTCCGCTATAGATTATTGATGGAGCCAAGAGCATGCCTTTATTCTGTCTCTGGGATGAGATTATGAGTGATAAGTTTTTTAAGCACCAAATCATAAGTCTTTTATATGAAATATATCTTAGTCACATTACTGCTTTTGACTGCATGCACCATGAAAGAACTGATAATAACAAGTGTTTTTGAAAATAATAGCAAGATACCTTCTAAATATACTTGTGACGGAGAGGATATCAACCCTCCATTGAACATAGAAGGCATACCTGAAGGCACCAAAAGCCTTGTTCTCATCGTTGAAGACCCTGATGCGCCAGGTGGAATTTGGATCCATTGGCTTGTTTGGAATATCCCTCCCGGAAGCATTGCAGAGGACTCAGTTCCCGGAATCGAAGGCATGAATAGCTTCAGAAGGAACAAATATGGAGGGGCATGCCCTCCTGACGGAACACACAGGTATTACTTCAAGGTCTATGCATTGAATAAAGAGCTTGATCTGGCCAAGAATGCTGTCAAATCTGATGTCGAAAAGGCGATGAAAGACAACATTCTTGCAAAAGGAGAATTAGTAGGGTTGTATAGCAGGAGTTGATAATGCCAGAAAAATTAAGATGTTTCATTTCCTTGGATCTTCCTAAAGATGCTGTTTTAAAATTAAAAGAAGTAGAGGATGAGATATGGAAGCAGGATATGTTTATTGGTAAAATAACAGAAGAAGAACATATTCATCTTACTTTGAAGTTTTTAGGAAGCATCTCAAAAGATAAAGTGGAGACAGTAAGAAGAAGGCTGAAGAACATATCTTTTGATAAATTTGAAGCTTCAATAGATGAGATAGGGGTGTTTTCTGAGGAGTTTGTAAGGATAATATGGGTCGCTTTGAATGGAGAGGAAGTGATGAGATTACAAAGCATGATTGATAATTGCTTAGAGGATCAATTTCCTAAAGAAGAGAGGTTCATGAGCCATATAACTTTAGCAAGAGTTAAAAACGTAAAAGCTAAAGTTGAACTATTGAAATACATAAGCAAGTTCTCATTAAAAGAGATAAAAGCAAATATAGAATCTTTTTCTTTAATGACTTCTGAATTAAGGCCTGAAGGACCTAAGTATTCTTTGATAGAGAGATACGAGCTAAATTAGCTTTCTTTAGCAGTTCTTTATGATTCTTGAATTTTAATATCTTCATTGCGTCTTCAAATTTAAGCCACTTGTATCCCTTATGCTCCCAGCTTATCTTCACTTTATCTTTCTTTGATTCTGCAAGGAAGAAAATTACTTTTTTATTGATCAGCTGTCCTTTTTTATTCTTGTAGAAATATTTTTCTTCTTCCTTGTAACCTTTTATGAATTTTATATCTTTGATGCCCGTCTCTTCCCTTATCTCTCTTATCGCAGCTTCCTTTTCAGTCTCTCCCTTTTCTAATTTGCCTTTGGCAAATCCCCAATAATCTTTTTCATAGTGCAGGATTAGATATTTATCCTTCCTGAATATTATTGCCCCTGCTGATGTTTCTTTTATCATATTAATCTCAATATAATGAAAGTGACTGCTACAAAGCTAAGGATATACAGTATCAATGCTGTCAAAGGGTCCTTTGCTTTTTTAATATCTGATATAGTCCCCCATAGTCCAAGGACTATTCCTAACAATAATAAGCCGCTTACAGCGTAATAGCAGTACGTGTTCGCTATTCCTGCTGTTTCGCATGAGAATTCTATGATTGCCAACGAGAATGCCTGTATCTTGCCTCCAAACCCGAATCTTACCGCTAAAGCGGCCAATAATCCTGCTATCAATCCCTTCCAGATTATCCTTATATTAGAAGACGGTATTTTCTGCTTCATAATTTCAATGCTTCGCTCAATGCATCTTCATCATAGCCTATTATTATCTTGTTTCCAATCTCAATTACAGGAACTCCTCTCTGTCCTGTCTTCTTTATTATCTCTTCCCTTAACTTAGGATCTGAGCTCACATTGATATCTTCATATTTTATGTTATGTTGTTTTAAGAATTGCTTTGTCTTCTCACACCAAGGACATGTATTTGTTGAATATACTTTTACTATCTTTTCTGTCATGGCTCAATCACCTGATTATTTGAGGTTTGTTGGTATTTAAAAAGATTATGGATATATTTCAAGGTCGAGTTATATTTAGTGGATAAGTAGCTATTTTATGCAATACGTTAATAAGATCGCTTTGAATCCAAATGAAGATTAACAATAATATCATAAAAGTCCATAAAATATTCTTATAATTGTAGGCATTGGTTGTCATTACGTCTATGGAATATATGAGATTGCTTGGCCTATGTCCGTGAGTATTATTCTCAAACTTTTCCATCTTTTTAACATAGTCGTCTTTTCTCCACATAATCATAGAAAATACCAATGAAGTAACGCAAGATGCAAGTATTTTTCTAGATGCATCTGGGATGTATCCAATTAGGATTAAAACCATAATAAATACACTTATAACCGTTAATACTTTCTCTACTTCAACTGCTAGTAAACTATCAATTATTTTTGATATTTCTCCCATATCTTATCAAGAACATACTTATATTTAAAAAACAATCGGTTTATTGTATAATTATTTAAGCAGGATAGTTTGTAATGAATTGTTTTACTCCAGTCAACATTAACTTCACATCATCTGCAGAATATTCAGAATATCTGCCATGAGACGCATTATTTCTGATATCTAACCAAGCAGTAACTTGTTTACTTATCATCATATTATAAACTGATTGTCTAGTTAAATCAGAGTTCATTTGATCTGTTTTTTTTGGTATAACGTCTCCTCTTGGGTTAGTTTGAGTTATTGCAATTCCATTTTTAATGCAGAGTTTTTTTATATTTAACTCCAATGTACTACCTATAATGACTGCGGCTGCATCTTTGTATCCTTCGGAATGTAAATATTCTGCCATCTCGGTAAAATCAGAGAAGATGTCTGCATGAACTAATTCAGAAAGAGATTTAATATAATCGTTACTTAAGTCAGATAATAACGCCTTAACTACACCGATCACTCCTCTTAATTTAATGCCGTCTAATGCAGAACTTTCAAGAGCTGAGACGGCGTCCACATAGTATACTGAATTGTTTTTGGTTATTCTGGAAATCGCCGCTTTTGCTTTTGTTGCTAACATTGTAGCAAATTCAGGCTTAATATCGGACAAATCGTTATGTCTTGACTGTTTCTCAATATAATTAAATTCTTCTATTATTTCTGTTAACTGTTTTAAAATTATCCCTTTATCAATCATGTAGTTGGAAGTTTTGAATTACTTTATATCCTTTGTTATCAATAATTAACTTTCCGTTATTTCCACCCTAACCTTTAAAAAGGATAATCCATTTAAATATCATTTATGGCCATCTCTAAAGAGGAGTTATCATGGGCTGTAAGGCATTGGACGGCATCTAACTATATTGCAGCAGCTTCTATCTATCTTAAGGACAATTTCCTGTTGGAAAGGCCTTTAGCCGTAGAAGACATCAAAGACAAGCTTGTAGGCCACTGGGGTTCATGTCCTGGTATAAACTTCATTTACACCCATCTTAACCTGTTGTCAAAGAAAACGAACCAAAGCATTCTCCCTATACTAGGCCCTGGTCACGGATTTGCAGCAGTCATAGCAAATGCGTTCATTGACGGCACTTTAACTAAGTATTACAACCAATACTCAAATGATAGAGAAGGATTAGGTAAAACAATCAAAGCATTCTGCTGGCCGGGAGGATTTCCAAGCCATGCTAATCCCGGATTTCCGGGAATAATATACGAAGGAGGAGAATTAGGTTATTCATTAAGCACAGCATACGGAGCAGCATTAGACAATCCTGATCTATTAGTAGCTGTGATCGTAGGAGACGGGGAAGCAGAGACAGGACCGATAGCGACAGCATGGCATTCAAATAAATTCTTAAATCCGAAGAAAGACGGAGCAGTCCTTCCAATATTGCATTTAAACGGATTCAAGATAAATTCTCCTACAATATTTGGAACAATGTCAAATAATGAACTTAAATCATTATTCACAGGTTATGGTTATGATGTAAGATTTGTAGGAGAAAATCATAAGCAGATGTACCAGACTTTGGAATGGGCATATAACAATATTCTAAAGATTAAAAAATCTAAGATATCAAAACCTAAATGGCCTTTGATAATCCTAAAGACAAGGAAAGGATGGACCGGCCCAAAGAAAGATGCAGAAGGAAACACATTAGAAGGCTCTTACAGAAGCCATCAGGTCCCTGTCAAGGATGTGAAAACAAATCCTTCTTCATTGAAGATATTGGAAAATTGGCTGAAGAGTTACAGACCTCAAACATTATTCGAAGACGGAAAAATACCAGAAACATTGCAAAAATATCTGCCAGAAAACAGATTATGCGACAATCCTCATGCGATAGGAGGGGATTTCATGAAATCTCTTGATCTCCCCAATCCAAGGGATTATGAAGTCTTATTTGATAATAAAGGAAATAAGACTGAATCAGGATCTGTTCCTCTTGGAAATTATCTCAAAGACATATTCAAATTAAACGATAACTTCAGGATATTCTCCCCAGATGAATTGGAAAGCAATAAGTTGGGAGCTGTTTTGGAACAAACTAAAAGAACATACATCTGGCCTACAAATGACAAGATGCAGTCTCCTGATGGAAAAGTGATGGAGATGTTAAGCGAACATACATTGCAAGGATGGTATCAAGGATATGCTTTGACAGGAAGACATGGATTATACCCTTGTTATGAGTCATTCCTGCCTATAATTGACAGCATGGTAGCTCAGCATCTTAAATTCCTTAAAGCAAGCAAGGATTACGAATGGAGAAAGCCTATACCTTCTCTAAATTATCTTCTGACTTCAGTATGCTGGAGGCAGGATCATAACGGATTCAGCCATCAGAATCCCGGATTCATAAATGTAGTATTGAACAAAGCGACAGAAGAGCAGTTAGTAAGGATATATCTTCCTCCTGATGCAAATTCATTATTAGCGATAACAGACAAGGTTCTGCAAAGCACAAACAAGGTAAATCTTATTGTTTCAGACAAGCAGCCTATAAAACAATGGCTTTCATATGATGAAGCATATGAACAGTCAAAGATAGGAGCAAGCATATGGAAATTTGCAAGTGATAATAATCCTGATGTCGTCCTTGCAGCTGCAGGAGATTATCAGACAGAAGAGATGATGGCTGCAATCAAGTTGCTTAAACAATATGTTCCAAATCTTAAGGTAAGAATGGTAAATATAAGTGAATTAAATATTCTTGGTTCAGCTGAGATATATCCCGATTCACTTAATGACATTGATTTCAATTATTTATTTACAAATAATAGAGATGTGATATTCTCGTTCCACGGATATCCTGAGACGATAAAACAGCTCTTATTTGACAGAGAAAATACAAAAAGATTCCATGTCTATGGCTACATAGAGAAAGGAACAACTACAACTCCATTTGACATGCTTGTAAGAAACAACATAAGCAGATATCATATCGCGATAAGAGCAGTAAAACACGCTTCAAAGCGTAATTTCTGGGTAAGGTTGAAATCAAAGGAATTGATTGCCATGTTTGAGAGCAAGATAAAAGAGCATCAGGATTATATCAAAGAACATGACAAAGACCCAGAGGAAATAGTTAATTGGACATGGTAAATGCTTTAATCATAAATACAGGAAGTTCTACCATAAAATACAGGGTTTACTCGAATGATAAGATCATCTTAGATGGAATCATTGACAACATAAAAGACTATTCTGAAGCAGCTAAAAAAATACTTTCAAAGATAAATGTAAAGATAGACAAAGTCGCATACAGAGTCGTTTATGGAATTGATTATAAGAATCATGTTATTATAAATAATGAAGTGCTATCCAAATTAAAGAAAACTTCTTCTTTAGCTCCTGTTCATATGCCAAATGAAATTGAAGTGATTGAGTTCTTCATGAAGCACATAAAAGCAAAACATATTGCTTGCTTTGATAATATTTTCTTCAAGGATATGCCTGAAGTATCAAAAGTATATGCAATACCTGAGAGATTTACTAAGAAATACAACATACAAAGGTACGGATTCCACGGATTGGCTCATCAATATATGGTCGGAAAAGCAAAAGGAAAAGTGATAACATGCCAGTTAGGAAATGGAGCGAGCATCTCAGCAATAAAAAATGGAAAGCCGATAGATACTTCAATGGGATTCACTCCTCTTGAAGGTTTAGTCATGGGAACAAGATCTGGAGATATAGATCCGGCAATCGTTTCTTATTTGAGCAAAAAAGAAAATATAAGCGCAGAAAAAGTAATAGAAATATTAAATAAATCAAGCGGACTTAAAGGAATATCAGGGGAGAGTGATGTCAGAAATCTTCTAAAAAGAAAAGATAAAAAAGCAAGATTAGCATTGGATTTATTCATCCATTCAATAAAAAAATTCATAGGAGCATATGCAGCAATACTTGGAGGAGTTGATTACATAATATTCGGAGGAGGAATATCCCATTCAAAAGAGATAATTAATAGGATATTAAAAGATTTACCATTTAAGCCAAAAATAATAATATTGGAGACAGATGAACAGAAAGTGATGCATGATATAAGCAAAATATTCTAAATCTCTTCTAATTCTTTCAACGTATCTTTTATATTTCTGCTTTTCTGAATATAATGCCCGACAACGAACTCATTTGCTCCTGCTTCTTTCACAAGTTTGATTATCTCAGGCTCCATTCCTCCGTCAACTTCAATATTGATCCTTCTTGCTGTATTCCTAAGCTCTCTTACCTTCTTGACCATCTGCCTTTGGAAAACTGCTCCATATTTCCCAGGATCGACAGTCATGACTAACACTCCGTCTATCTTTCTCAAATATCTCCTGATTCTTGCTATCGGCATGCTCGGCCTTAATGCTAAATAGATCCTGCATCTCATAGAGTGTACAAATTCAATCAAAGCATCGATATTAGAAGACGTTTCAACGTGAACGATGAACTTTTTGATATCAGAATTATGCTTTCCTATGAACATCTCCGGCCTTTTAGTCATGAGATGAGCTTCATAGTCATGCCTTGGAAGCTGAAATCCGAACCACATCGACTTATTTGGGACATATTCCCCGTCCATGATGTCCAGATGTATCATTTTAGCAATCTTTAATTTTGAATATATCTTGTCAAGATCTTTCTGGTCAGAAGCGATTATGGAAGGAATTATCATTCTAATCTTGAGATCTCTTTTATCCTTCTCTTATGCCTTTCTTCATTTGAGAATAAAGTGAATAGGAATTTCTTTATTATTTTTTCAGCTGAAGATCTTGATATATTCCATCCTGATAAGCAAAGTACATTTGCATCATTATGCAGTCTTGTCATCTCAGCATCCTTTACATTATTAACAGCGACTGCTCTTATCCCTTTTATCTTGTTGGCAGCGATGCAGACGCCCTGCGAAGAGCCGCAGAATAGTATTCCGAATGAATGAGATGAAGCCACTTTTCTTGCCACTTTAGCGGCATAGATGGGATAATCATCATTTTTGTTTAACTTGAAAGCCCCTAAGTCTTCATATTCAACACCTAAAGAATCAAGATACTTCTTCATAGATTCCTTAAGCTTGAATCCTGCATGGTCTGAACCTATGTATATCACCATAACTTAACTATTTCTTAGAACCTTTTTAAATATTATGATAATTAATGAGTATATGATGATAATACTGTCTTAGAAGAAAGATTGGAAGTCTCTTTAGTGTATCTATCATGCAGCTTAATTCCACCATAAATAGCTGCACATACAGCAGCTCCGGCAACAAGCACTTGGTATGTCTTGCGATTAGTTATCACATATGCAAGTTCCCATGTTATATCTTCCAAAACATTTCTCATTTTATTTTAAATAATCTCATTTCTCGATTATGATTGACTTGATATTGACAAATTCCTTTATTCCGTATGTTCCAAGCTCTCTTCCCAATCCTGAATCCTTGACTCCGCCAAATGGCATCCTTGGATCAGAACGGACTTTCTTATTAACGTAAACAGAACCTGATTCTATTTTCTTGCTTAATTCTTCTCCTTTTTTTAGATTCTTTGTCCATATACTGCATCCTAAGCCATAGATGCTCCTGTTTGCCTCTTTGATGGCTTCTTCTTCATTATTTACTGTAATGACAACAGCGATAGGAGCGAATGTCTCTTCATTTGCTACAAGCATGCTTTTATTCACATTAGTAATTAATGTAGGCTCGAAATAATATCCCTTATTCATTTTCTTTCCCCCATATAAAATTTTAGCTCCTTTTTTGACAGCATCCTGCACTTGCTTTTCGCAGTTTTCAAGCATACCTTTTGTCGCCAAAGGTCCCATGTCTGTTGACTTATCTTTCGGATCCCCTACTTTCAATGATTTAACATTTTCCAATAATTTTTGAGTGAATTCTTCAGCTACTTCTTTTACAACTATGAATCTTTTTGCTGCATTGCAGCTCTGTCCTGAATTAAGGAATCTGGAACCTAATGCATCTTTGCATGCTAACGAGACATCTCCGTCTTTCAATACGATAAAAGCATCAGAACCTCCTAATTCCAATACAACTTTCTTAAGATTTCTTCCTGCAGTCTCACCTATTTTCTTTCCGACTTGAGAGCTTCCTGTAACAGAGACTCCCTGAATCAAATCAGACTCGATCAATTCTTTAACATCATCTGAATCAATGAATAATAATTTGAAATAATCTTTGAAACCAGATTTATCCATTATATCTTCTATTTCCAATGAGCAATGAGGAACATTTGAGGCATGTTTCATCACACATAAGTTTCCTGCAGTCAATGTAGGGATTATCCACCTGAATGCCTGCCAGAAAGGATAATTCCACGGCATTATCCCTAATATGGTTCCCAACGGCTCGAATCTCACATAACTCTTTA
>CAZNFC010000002.1:0-42004 GCA_964572885.1 uncultured Methanosarcinales archaeon | reverse complement strand
TCAGGCATCTGCCCTACGTGAGGTCTTTGTACAGTTGTTTTGCCTGCCATTTCAGCCTTAGCTTGTTCTGCCGGCATCCTGGATCTTAAAGCCTTATGAATTTCCTTCATCTGAAGCTCTTCGACTTCTTTTCCATCTGGAGCTTTTGTCACGAAATCAATTTCTGCGACATCAAGAAGCTCTCTTATGATAAGATCTCCTCCTCTGTCTCCGTCAACTAAAACAGTCGCTGTCTTTCCTCTGCACAATTCAATTATTCCTTGTGGAACAGATGTGCCGTTCATTGCTACTGCATTTTTTATGCCGTATTTCAATAGATTTACAACATCAGCTCTTCCTTCAACTATGATTATTTCATCAGAGTTCTGGGTTTCAGGTCCTGCAGGTAATCTGTCAGTAGTCACTTCTGTGACTTCCATTACTCTTACTGATTCAGAAACCTCTTGAGCAATTTCAGAAGAATCTGCCATTGAGCTGTCCATCAACTGCTTCAATAATTCTTTTGCTCTTGAGACGACCTGGTTTCTCTTTGAAACCCTGACGTCCTCGATGTTTGTTACTTTTATCTTTGCATTGCAAGGACCTATTCTTTGGATTATCTCCAAAGCTGCCCCTACAATCGCAGTTTCTGCCTTATCTAAAGAAGAAGGAATCGTGATTGTCCCAAAAGTCTTTCCGCCTTTGATCTCGTCTGTAACTTCTATTCTTCCTATCCTTCCTGATCTTTGAAGTTCTCTAAGTTCTAAATCAGAACCTAAAAGTCCTTCTGTCTGACCGAAGATCGCTCCGATCATGTCAGGCTTGTCTACTGTACCTTCAATCTCTATATTTGCATTAATTAAGTATTTTGCCGCTACTTGCGCGATTTTTGCCATTTTTTGTTTCCTCCATTAAATGTGCAAAGCAACTTTAAGAAACACTAATTCCTTTTTCAAACTGATTTAGCGAATGTGATTTCCTAAAGTTACTTTCTTTTCCTTTTTTGTAAAGGAACGATTTCAGGCTTTGCTGAAACCGCTTATTCTTTTAGAACTAAATTCGTAATTTCCTTATTGCTAAGTTTCTTGATCGATTTTTATCTAATTTTTTGGATCAAACTTGAATTTGAAACATTACCCGACTTGTGTCGTGTAAGCTTCAACTTGCGTTGAAACTTTGAATTTAGTTCCTTTGAAACATGATTTTGATTATGATCATGATGCCCATCTACTAACTCCTGAGTTCCCAGCTTGGCTTTCGCCGTCAGCTCCCTTAGGTACTCTCGATTTGGGCTGTGTTGTGTAAGAGTGTCTTTTGCTCATCGCCTGGCATCGCCAAACTCTAAAAGGACCTATTTACACAATGAATATGTTGATGTAACCTTTTATTTAAAGGTTGTGTATTATAATAATTATAATAATTATTACATTTTAGGCTTATTTTTCCTTATTGTAAGGAAAATCAACCTCAATCACAAGACGTTTTAAGGCGCCTTGTGTTGAGGAAAAGAGGTGTTTAGACTGTGATTAGTGATAGTAAATCTCTTTTACCTATATTCTATAGAATATATGTCCTACTATATAAATGTTATGATTTATAGCTACTTAAGAGTAGTGATAGTAGAAAGGTTTAAATAAAAGCATAAATTGAGACTTTCTAAAATGAGAATAGGATTAACGTTTTATCCAATGACGGATTCTGAAGCAATGAATCAACTTCGCTTCAATAGGGCTGCATATAAGACTGGCAAATATGTTGCAGTGGCCGGTATTGCTGCTGAAGCAGCGGCTGGATTGGTCAATTACTTAGGAGGTCCTAATTATAGCGATGTAGCAAATCAAATTGTAGAAATAGGATTACTTGCTAATGCGGTTGGATTAATTTCGATGTTTGTTGGAACTCGCGCAACTGTTTCATACAATTGGAAATCAATGAGATCACCTGAAGATTTAGAAAGAATACTTTCTCGACAGAAAAAGGTAGAAAGAGAGCTTTCTAATAATAATTAATTTAATTAACTTTATAACCCCCTTTCTTTAATTAATATTTATGTCCCGTCCATCAAAAGAAAAGTTCAAGACATTTGAGAATGTATTTGATAATCATACCGTCAGGAATCTGTTTGAATTATCAGGAAAAGGTTATTTTGACAATAATACATTAAGTCCTATAAAAATCGGAAAAGAAGCCAATATCTTCTCGGCAAAGAAGAAAGACGGGACTAAAATAATAATAAAGATATATAGAGTCAACACAGCTGACTTCAATAGGATGTTTGATCTGTTGAGAAGGGATCCGAGATTCCCTAAATTAACAAAAAACAGGAGAAGAGTCGTATATTCGTGGGCTTCAAGAGAATTTAGAAACTTGCACAAAGCAAGAGATGCAGGAGTTTCTGTTCCAACTCCTTACCTAATTAAAGAAAACATTCTTCTGATGGAATTCATAGGAGATAACCAACCTGCAAAACAGTTGAAAGATGAGTTTCCTGAAGATGATGAATTCCTGAATAATTTAATAAAAAACATGAAAAAATTATACAAAGCAAATTTAGTCCATGGAGATCTGTCACAATTCAATATACTAATCTATCATGATAAGCCTGTCTTGATAGACTTCAGCCAAGCCATGGAAATGGACACTATCTTTTCAGATGAAATGTTGATAAGAGACATAAAGAACGTTTCAAATTTCTTCAATAAGATAGGGATCAAGACGACAGAAGAATACATAAAAAACAAGATAATAAGGAAATAATTATATATATTAACTGCTTTATACTGAAAAAGAGGTGTAATATGTTAGACAAGAACAAGACAGGACTTGCATTAGGAACTTTTTCTGGTGCACTACATGCAATATGGTCATTGCTGGTTGCAGTGATTCCAGGGCAATTACAGGGCTACCTTGATTGGGTAACAGGACTTCATTCATTGAAGCCTATTTTTATGATCAATCCATTCAATCTGAGCAATGCAATAATGCTTGTAATAATGGCGTTTGTGATGGGATATGTCATTGGATTTGTATTTGCTTATGTATGGAATTGGGCAAATAAAAAATAATCTTATTTTTTTCTTTTTTATTCATTCTTAAAAGCATAAGCTATATAAGCAAGGACATTTTTATTAAAAACAATATAGTTCATGATGACCTCCAAAAAGAAATCAGCTAAGACTGCTGGACAAGACCCGGAAAAGCCGAGCGTAATCGCCTCCAAGTATATTGAACTGCAAGAGTTCTCGTATGACTTGAAAGTACCTAAAGACAGGGTAGCTGTACTTATAGGCAAGGGTGGAGAAATAAAAAAACATTTAGAAGAAGATACGCACTGCAAGTTAGAGATTGACTCCCAGGAAGGAGATGTCATAATAACAGGAAAAGATTCTTTAGGTTTATTCACAGCAAGAGAGATAATAAGAGCGATTGCAAGAGGATTCAATCCTGAAATTGCAAATCAACTTCTAAAGCCCGAATACATGTTCGATGTCATTGATCTTAGGGATTATGCTCCTACAAAAAGCTCCCAGATAAGACTGAAAGGAAGAGTGATAGGTGAAGAAGGAAAGGCAAGAAGAGTGGTTGAAGAACTAACTGAAACACATATCTCAGTTTATGGAAAGACAATAGGAATAATCGGCGAAATATCAAATGTAGGTATTGCAAAGCATGCAATTGAAAAACTTCTCGAAGGCGGGATGCACGCAGGAGTTTTCAGAGACTTAGAAAAAAAGAGGAAAGATATGAAATTAAGAAAGATTGAAGAAAGTTTCAACGTTGAAAGGCATTCATAAAGTATATAAAGCAAATATTTTGAAGTTCTATTATGGCAACAGCAGAAGAATTGGCAAAAAAGCAGAGAGAGATATCTGTAGCCGAATTCTTTGAGAAAAACAGGCATCTGTTAGGATTTGACAATAAAAGAAAAGCTTTGCTTACAGCGATAAAAGAAGCAGTAGATAATTCTCTGGATGCATGCGAAGAAGCAAGGATTCTGCCTGATGTCAACATCGAGATAATTGAGATGGGAGAAGAAAGATTCAGGATAATAATTGAAGATAACGGTCCTGGAATAGTAAAAGCTCAGATTCCAAAGATTTTTGGTAAATTACTTTATGGTTCTAAGTTCGGAAGCATGAAATCCTCGAGAGGACAGCAGGGAATAGGAATCAGCGCAGCATTACTGTATTCTCAATTGACGACAGGAAAGCCTGCAAAGATAATATCAAGAACTGGAAAAGACAAACCTGCACATTATTTTGAACTTCATATTGACACTAAGAAAAACGAGCCAGAAATCATGAAAGATGAAGAAAAAGAATGGAGAAAAGAGCACGGAACAAGGATCGAGCTTGAGATGGAAGGAATATATCAAAAAGGGGGACAATCCGTTGATGAATATCTTAAGCAAACCTCAATAGTCAATCCTCATGCCACGATAATATACACAAATCCAAAAGCTGAACAGATAATATTCTCAAGAGTGAGCAAAGAACTTCCTCCAGAACCTAAAGAAATCAAACCTCATCCATACGGAGTTGAATTAGGGATGTTGATTAAAATGCTGGGATATACTGAATCAAGAAATTTAAGCTCATTTTTACAAAATGATTTCTCAAGAGTAAGTCCTGCAGTTGCAAAAGAGATGTGCGAGGAAGCAAAATTGCTTCCCAATGAGAAACCAGGAAATATATCGAGGGAACAAGCCGATAAGCTTCTAAAAGCAATGCAGAAAGTCAAGGTCATGGCACCTCCTACAGATTGTCTGGCTCCTATCGGAAAAGAATTATTGGAAAAAGGATTAAAAAAAGAGATCAGAGCTGAGTTTTATGCCGCGACAACAAGACCTGCTTCTGTTTATAGAGGAAATCCATTCATAATTGAAGCGGCAATAGCATATGGAGGAGAATTAGAAGCAGATAAACCTGTAAGAATAATGAGATTCGCAAATAGAGTTCCTTTGCAGTTTCAGCAGAGCGCATGCGGAATCACTGAAGCGATAATCGAGACAAGCTGGAAATCTTATGGATTACAGCAAAGTTCTGATTCTGTTCCTGTAGGTCCTTGTATAATTTGCGTGCACATGTCTTCAGTATGGACTCCTTATACTTCAGAGGCAAAAGAGGCGATAGCTCATTATCCTGAGATCATAAAAGAGGTTAAATTAGCTCTGCAGGAATGTGGAAGGGAATTATTGAGATATGTCGGAAAGAAAAAGAGGATAGGAGATGAATTAAAGAAAAGAGGATATATCGAGAAATACATACCTATTGTCGCTGAAGCAGTAAGAGAACTGCTGGAATTACAGAAAGTTGAAGAGACAAGGATGGAATCAAGTTTGAAAGAAATGCTTGAGAAACACAGAGGAGAGATAGAAGATATTGAAGCTGAAAACGAGGAATATGACGAGGCATTTGCTAAGATAGGAAAAGCAGAGAAAGAGGAAAAACAAGATGAGTGATGTAATCAAGAAGATAAAATCTGTGACAGAAGATGTTTACAAGAAAATAATGAAAAAAGAAGTTCCTGAGCTCGAGATGCCTTTAAGAGATCTCTCCAACATCAAATATGATGAAAAAGAAGGTTTCTTTGATATAATTGGAAAAACAAAGGCAAGAACACTCACAGCTGCAACAATAAAGACATTTGCTCAGACATTGAAAATGATGGGATTGTCAAAAAAACTTGTTGAAACAAAAGATATTGCGACCAAAAGAGACGCTTACTATCAATCCAAAGGTGCATGGGGCGCCGCAGGATTCAATGAACAGGAAGAATCTGATGCAATCATGGATGATATGGAAGCCATGCTTGGATTCAACAGAGAAAGGATAGGATTCATACCTGATGAAGACGGTTCTGCAGTAGCTGGAGAGTTAATAATAGTTGATAAAGATCCTGAAACAGGAGAAAAGATAGAAATTGACTGTACAAAGATGGGAACAGGAGGATACAGTGTTCCTTCTACAGTAGAACAGTTCACATTCAAGACAAACGCTAAATTCGTGCTTGCAATAGAAACAGCAGGTATGTTCCAAAGATTAAACTATCACAAGTTCTGGAAGAAGAACAATTGCATCATAATTTCCCTTAAAGGAGTTCCTTCAAGGGCGACAAGAAGATTCATAAGAAAACTATCTGACGAAAAGAATATTCCCGTATATGTGTTTACTGACGGCGATCCTTACGGTTATTTCAACATATACAGGACATTAAAAGTGGGTTCAGGAAACGCTGCTCATATAAATAGGTTCTTTTGTGTTCCGAGAGCAAAATTCATAGGAGTCACCCCTCAGGATATAATTGACTACAAACTTCCGACTCATCCTTTGAAAGAAGTGGATTTAAAGAAGATAAAAGATGTAATTAAAAACGATCCTTTCTGCAAATCAAGCAAAGAATGGCAAAAAGCTCTTGATATGATGGTCAAGATGGGAAAAAGAGTGGAGCAGCAGGCATTCTCCTCTCATTCGCTTAATTTTGTCATTGATACTTATCTTCCTAAAAAAATTAAAGATCCTAAAACTTGGCTTCCGTAAAAATAGAAAGATATAAAAACTAAGTTTAACAACAAACAAAAAGAAATATGGAACATAAACCGTTTGGATATTCATTGATGCTCGACTTGTATGATTGCAGGGAAGGAGTTTCTGACGACATTACTTTTTGCTATGATTTTCTTGAGAAACTTGTAGAATTCCTTAAAATGCAGAAGCAGTCGCCTCCGTTCATATTCAGGACTGATGCTAAAATGTATGAAGATAAGGCTGGCTTAAGTGGTTGGGTTCCTTTAGTTGAAAGCGGGATACAGATACATACTTTGACACTTAAGAACTTTATTTCAATAGACATATACAGCTGCGGTAAATTTAGTGAACAAGATGTCGAAGAATTTACAAAGAAGCATTTTGAACCTAAGAAAGTTGAAAAAAGATTTGTAAATAGAGGAATTGAGTACCATAAATGATGTTCTTGAACGGCCATAACCTTTAAATATTATCATCAGGTTCTTTTTGCTTATGCGGTCGTAACTCAGCTTGGATAGAGTGCCAGCCTTCTAAGCTGGAAGTCGTGGGTTCGAATCCCATCGACCGCGTTTTAATGCAGGCGTAGCCAAGCAGTTAAGGCAAGAGGCTGCAACCCTCTCATCCCCGGTTCGAGTCCGGGCGCCTGCTTTTTGACATAACATTTAAAAAAGACTGTGTATAAACCAGTAATAATGGCTAAGAAAGAAGGTGACTGGAAATCGATATTATTTGATGTGTTCAGTGGACAGGTTCTCTCAGGCATAAAAGAAAAGGCTCAAAATGCTGTTGTGGTGACTCAAAAAAAGATTCTAAGAAGAGCTATGGCGCTGATTTTACTTTTATTAGGTGTTATTTTCGTTATTCTTGGATCAATATTCTATCTTGTTGATATCATAGGCATAAACAGAAGCACAGTATATCTTATTGTGGGTGTTATTTTGTTATTGATATCGGTAATACTTGCACAGTCTTCGAAATTATTAAAGTACTAGAGGTGAATAAATGAAAATAAACAAGAAAAAAGTAATTGCTGAGGTTAAGAAAGTAAAAGCTCAATTAGCCAAAGCAGAAGCTAAGGCCAAAGAAGCAAGAAGAAAAGTGGATTCGGCTATCAGAAAGAACCCAGAAAGAGCGATTGCTATTGCTGCTGCTGCCGGAGCTGTTCTTGGCGCTGTCGCATTAGCATTAAGAAAAAGAAGATAAGCTCTTATTCCCAGCGAACTTTAGTTCGATTGGGTTTTTATTATTTTTAATATTTCTTCAGAATTCTTGAAGCCAGGGTATGCTTTGTCTTTTATCACGAGAGTGGGCACAGAAGTTACATTATAACTTAGCTTCAAAGCTTTTGTAGCCGAACTGTCAAGATTTACGTCAAATGAATATACATAAGTGTTATTTACTGCGTTTCTGATGTAATTAAGCACGAATCCTTGGGATTCACAGTCTGCACAGTCATTCTCATTTGAATAGAAGAACAATATCGGTGTTGCCTGCTTATTGCACTGCATAGAAGACTTTTTGACAAATAAATACTGCCTTATCTCAAGTATAGAATAATACTTCTTAAGATCAAGCACCTGTATATTTGTTTTTCCCAAATCTTCTTCCATCTTTGTAAGTTTTTCTCCCAAAGAGAACAATTCGTTGCTTATCGGATCAAAATTCAACGCAAGACACGGATTCTCTGATATTATCTCATATTGGACTTCAGCATTCAAGGCATCTATTCTTATATTGTTATAAAGAGAATTCAGCTGGTTTAATTTTGCCTCATTGAAATAATTGTTTGTAATTATAATGAGAAGGAATATGAATGCTGTCATAAAAAAAGCGGCTGCAAACTTCGCTCTTGGAATCTCTCTTTTCATTTTAATCTTTCTTCCAGACTACTCCTGACCATTTTATATCTTTTCCGCCGGCCTTGTAAGCAAATGAAACAAGCCACCATAATGCAAAAAGAGGCGCATAAAATAATATCGAGAGCAATGAAGGCATGAATATCTTTTCTCTGTCGTCGGATATTCTTCTTGCTATCCATATGGTTCCTGCAACAAAACATATTGAAAGAATCGTGAGTATCGTCATTGCGCTTGGAACTAAGTAGAATGGTTCTATCCTGAAATTCAACATCTTAAGAAAATCGAAATTTATTGACCATAATTTGAATATATTGTTGATAAAACCGCTAAGCAATACTTTCATCGCATAAAAAGACAGGAATATGGTAAAAAAGACCGATATGAATGCGCTTGGAAGGAAGAATAATCCAAGAGTGCCGTATTCTCTTCCAAATAATTTTCTATAATTCCAGACATTATTAAGGAATCCTAAGTACCATCTTATTCTCTGCCTGAATAACGGCATGAATTTTGAAGGGCCTATTGTGTACGAGTATGCATCAGGAGCATTTTCAATAAGCAAATGATGGGATTGTATCCTCAATGCAACTTCTATATCCTCCGTCAGATTTCCTTCCTGGTATCCTCCATATTTCTCAAAGAAAGATTTTCTGTAAGCGCTAAAAGGACCAGGAGTTACGTGTATGCTTCCCAGATATGCAGCTGCTTTTCTTAAAAATATTCCGAACATATATTCAAAGAACTGTATTTTCTGGAG
Organism: uncultured Methanosarcinales archaeon; assembly: GCA_964572885.1. GTDB lineage: Archaea > Nanobdellota > Nanobdellia > Woesearchaeales > UBA10107 > UBA10107. The sequence goes on along the minus strand of CAZNFC010000002.1, from coordinate 32,882 downwards.
TATTGTCTTAGGTTTCCATATCTTCATTGAAGGAGTGACTGCAGCCACATTCGGATCATTGAAGTAACCGACCATCCTTATCAAAGATTGCTTATCTACAAATGAATCCGCATCTAATGAGACGACTATCTCTCCTGTTGCTTTCTCGATTCCAAGATTAAGTGCGCTTGCCTTTCCTCCGTTTTTCTTTGAAAATATCCTTACCCTATCTGATTCGTATTCCTTCATTTCAGAAAGAGTATTATCTCTTGAACCGTCATCTACAAGTATTATTTCCAGCAAGTTTTTAGGATAGTTAAGATTCAACAAAGAATCTACTGTTCTTTTTATTCTTCCCTCTTCATTGAATGCAGGTACAATGACTGTGACCTTAGGAAGCTTCTTTGGCTTAGGATTTGATAGATTTTCCCTGTTCTCATATAAAGTCAAAAGGTAAATGAACGTACTGAACAGCGCAAAAAAGGCTCCCGTATAGATTACTGTCAAAACAAACTCCATGATAAAAACAGTATAAACTTCTTTTTTAAACTTTTCGCAACATATGTTCAGGATTCGTGGGTTTTAAGGCTTATAACGGCAAAATACGCAGTTTGAGATAGGTTTAAAAAGTTTCATATTAAGTATAATTTAGGGCGGTTAAATTGGATGAAATCATAAAAACACCTACAAATACTGTATTGGATGAGCTTTTAGCAGGCGGATTCGAGAATGATGTGATTACAACTATTTACGGGCCTGCAGGAGCAGGAAAGACGAACATATGCGTTTTAGCTGCCGTCAATGTAGCCAGAAATGGAGGGAAAGTTATATTTGTCGATACTGAAGGAGGGTTCTCAGCCGAAAGAGCAAAACAAATCTGTGGCAGCGAGACTGAAAAGATACTTGAGAGGATATTCTTCTTTAAGCCTACTTCATTTGAAGAGCAGCAGGATGTATTTGAAAAACTGAAAGGAATGATTGACAAAGACATAAAATTGATTGTGATAGATACTATCTCGATGCTATATCGATTGGAAAGAGGAAACAATGACGAACCTTTCAATGCGAACATCGAGTTAAGCAAACAGATTGCTGCTTTGACACAGATTGCCCGTAAAAGCAATATTCCCGTATTGATTTCCAATCAGGTATATTCTGACTTTGAAAATCCGAATGGAGTCAAGATTGTCGGAGGAGATATTCTGAAATACGGCTCGAAATGCATGATCGAACTGCAGCAGGGACATAACGGAATAAGAAAAGCTACTTTGATCAAACATAGATCACAGCCGCAATCGAAAGAGATGTTGTTTAAGATTGTTAATGAAGGAATCGTTAATGTAGAATGATCATTCGTCTGAGAAATCTTCCAATGGAGCTGTGAAGTCTTCGTTCTTCTTTATTGTTCCTCTCGATTTGAAATATTCTCTTGCTAATATCCAGAAGAACAACCCTAATGATTTCTTTCCTTTGTTATTGCACGGAACGACCAGATCTACTTCATTTGCCTGATTGTTTGTGTCGCATAATCCGATGACTGGGATTCCTACTCTTCCTGCATCCTCGACTGCGTTCTTGTCTGGCCATGGATCAGTTACTAACAACACTTTCTTTTCCATGAAATTCTTTAAGCTTGTGTTAGTCAATATTCCAGGAGGGTATCTCCCTGCAAAAACTGTGACTCCTGTCAGTTTTGAGAATGCTTTTATCGGCTTCCAACCGTTTTCTCTTCTTGAAACTATTAAGATGTCTTCTGGATTGAACTGCGACAAGAATTTTGCAGCCAAACCTATTCTTTGGTCAACTTTCTCTAAATTAAGGATGAATAAACCATCTGGCCTTATCTTGTATATGAACGGCTCCATGTACTTTGATTTGAATTTTGTTCCTATGTGTATTCCTGCCTTTAGATAAAGCTCTACAGGTACTTGCATTTCTTTTTGTTCTGCCATGTTTAATTTAACAATAGAATCTTTAAGTTCTATTGTCCTTCTATCGCCCGGACAACGTGTCTGAAGCCCACTTTCGTGCCATGCTTCATACGAGGCAATGATAATTTGAGAACTGAGGTGGTTTATAAAGGTTACTGTAATGTTTTTATATTAGAATGTCCTTGAGACCATCATGAAAAAAGGATTAGTAGAAAAGATTGTAGTTGAATTAAGTAATTTTGCTCTATTCATACATCCTTTGCCATTTACTCATAAAATAGCAGAAGATAAAAGAGGAAAGTACCATCTAGTAAATACAACATTTGATGGAATGATACCAAGTATTAAGTTGAAATATCTCTGCTGGGTTTTGATGAGTGGTGCCGCGATGGCTAATACTTATCAACCGGTTAATCTTCAGAATCAAATGCGACATTATGAACAGGCAGCAAAATTAGAAGTTCCAAGAAATTATCAATCGTTAGATTCTAAATTAAAATAAATAAAAAATAAAAAGAATTATTTAGATTCTTCGAAATCGCCGAAGTCTTCTGAGTCATTTCCTGACAAATCTTCTTCTGGCTCTTCTTTCTTAGCTGGTTTTGGAGCTGGCTTGTTATCGACAGCTATTGGACCTTGTGCAGGACCTAATGATTCTGCGAATCCGACTTTTCTTAAGACTTTTGTAACTCTTACTCTTACAAGGTCTCCTTCTTTGACGTTAGGGACGAATAGAACAAATCCCTTAACCTTTGCTACGCCGTCGCCTTTCTCTCCGACAGCTTCTATCTTCACATCTATTTCATCGCCGACATTAACCGGGACAAAATTCGGCCTGTCGCCGTAACCACTGTCACGATCTCCCCTGAAACCGCCACCGCCTCTCCTATCTCTATTTTCTCCGTACATGTTTATATTTCACCTATGTTTTCATGCGCTTTTGACGCATTATTTATGTTAAGATTAAAATTGTTATATATGTTTATAAATGTTGGGCTTTTATGGTTCATGATGAACAATTGGGTTAAAGTTGCTACAATAGCTGACAGGTTCGCTATACCTTTCTGGATAATACTTGTCATTTATGCAATATATGAAATAAATATCGGAAATAAACTATCCTGGATTCCTTTGATTATCGGTGTCGGTGGTTTGATTATTGATACAACTTTTGTGATAGAAAATAGGAAAAAATAAAATAAAAAAAGCAGGAATTACTTCTCTGCCTTTAAGTCCTTCAAACCGGATTCTTCAACCTGGAAGCCGCATTCTGCATCAGCTAAGTTAGGTGCATCAATAAGTTTTGCAACTCTTGTTCCTTTCTTGCCTTTACGCAAATAGATTCTGAATGTCGAAGCGTGACCTACTATGTGTCCGCCTATTGACTGGGTCGGATCTCCAAAGAATTGGTCTGGCTTTGCCATTACCTGATTTGTGACATAAACACATAGATTGTTCATGTCTGCAAGCTTTGATAATGTGTGCATGTGCTTGTTCAGCTTCTGCTGTCTTTCAGCTAAAGTTCCTCTTCCGATGAACTCTGCCCTGAAATGCGCAGTCAGTGAATCAACCACGACAAGTTTCACGTCGTTTCCTTCTTTAGATATCAAATCCTGGACTTTTTCAGCCAATAACATCTGATGATCTGAGTTGTAAGCTTTTGCAACTTTGATTTGCTTCAAGACTTTTACAGGATCCAATCCTGCCCCGTTAGCAAGCTGAATGATCCTTTCTGGTCTGAAAGTATTTTCAGTGTCGATATATACGACACTTGCTTTTGGATATACTTTGATAGTATTGACAGCCAAAGCATGTCCTACCTGCGTCTTACCTGAACCGAATTCACCGAAACATTCTGTTATTGCTCCGGTTTCAAATCCGCCGTTCATGATTGCATCGAAAGCTTTTGAGCCTGTGGTTATTCTAATGACTTTTTCTCTTTTCTTCAGGACATCATTACCTGATTCGAATCCCATATCAAGTAGCTCTCTTGCGGTGTTTATCATTTTTCTTGCTACTGCTTCAGAGACTCCTGATGCATCTACAAGCTGACCTGGAGTTGCTACTGCAACTGCAATCAGATTGTCATATCCGCACGACATAAGCTTTTCAGCTGTAGCTGCTCCCACTCCCGGAAGATCTTCCAGAGTAAGATCTGCTTTGGATTTCTTTCTTACCTTCTCTTTGGACTCTTCGACATTTTCATCCATAGAGTTTAACATCATATCTTCATTTATTAATACTTCTGTTTCCATTTTTTAATTACCTCTTGTTTTTTTATAAAATTAAGAAAGGTGGTTTTTACACCACGATTTCTTCGATGAATTCTGAATCCTGCCCTTTCATGACAAGATATTCGAATGCTTTGTTCAAAGCTAATGCAGCTTTAGGCAGATCATTAACTCTCATCACAGAAGTCGATTTCCATTCGCCTGCTTTGTCAGCATACCTTCTTTGAAGATTTACTGTCCTAAATTCGGATTTTGAACCGTCTTTTGATACAGAATCATTTCGCCATACAGCCACCTGTATCGCACCTGTTGAAAAAACCTTTTCAGGTCCTTTTTTGTTTTCCATTTTGAATACCTCCTTGCTGGTAAACTGAAATTTTTCAGCCACTCCCTTTCGGGTTCGCGTTTTGTTTCAATGGAGTACTCCTTTGTTGAGCATTTTTGGCTTGAGTGCCGTGAATTCGCTCAAAGAGTATTGCCTTTTTCAGACATAATATAATATAATGTCATTTCATTTATATAGCTCACACGCGGTTGTCCTGTGGTATCAATTGAGGAAAACGACATAAGAAGCCGTATAGAGAGGTTTTAGCTATATTCAGCAATGACCTGTGGATGATTCAGAATGCAAAAAGGAAATATCCCGACAACAATACCAAGCCAATAAACAAAATCTTCTCCAAAAATCCTCCGACAGAAATAAATCCATTTATTCTCATCTTAGAGACAGGATACAGAGGCATTATTCCTTCTTTTGTTATTGCGTCTCCAATAAGATGAGAGATATATCCCACAATAATTGGAAGAGATAAATAACTATAATTAAAATAATAAAGTAATAAAGATATTACAGGCAAAATCATCAGGCTATGGAATATCCCTCTATGCGAAATAAAGAAGTTTAACGGCCTGAAATACCTTCCAAGCTTTGATTTAGGATGGTCTATGTCAGGAAGAAGCCCTGAGAATAACACTAAAACCATGAATAGAATCTGATTTGACGGATGAAACAATTTTATTCCAAGTAATCCTGCTAAAAAAGCAAATATCAGATGCGTATAATACATCATTTTTATTCTTCAATCATCCTTAATTCTTCTTCAGGAGAAGGATTAGGAAATACTAACTGAGAAATGAATTCAAGCCTGTCGAACATTGTGTTCTTTGCGGTTCTTCCTACCACTTTGACGATTTCACCGAGCAAATCCGTCTTTAACTGTTCCATCACTTCTTTTTTATCTCTCATCTGGATGAATTCTTCTTCGCTTTTTCCAGTCAGGTTTTCAGCCTGATTCTTGAAGAATACTGTTCTTATTGTACCTGAACTATCATCAATTATAGCATTCAGCACATATGAATATCTTGGCTGCACTCTTCCATGTTCCTCACAGATGTAATCTGATCCTCCAGGAGCAAGCCTTGCTCTTTTGTTGCATGAGGAGCATATTTCATAATATCTCGGATCGAAAGTCTGCACAATCGTTCCAAGAATCTCTACATTATTGTCATTCTCCTGCAGACCTTCTATTTTTTTCCTGCTTTTCAATGGCTGGACAATCTTGACTTCTTTTATCTCTTCCCCGGGAGGATTTATCTCTAATCTTGAATTTTCTCCAAGGTGAAGCTCTTTTTGATTTTGATTCTCTTTTATATATGCATTTTCTATCCTTACTAAATCTCCTTCTTTTAACGTCTGGATCTTCTCCACTTGATCATTCCAAAGAACCACTCTTATTGTTCCAGTCTCATCTCCTGCGACAATTGATTGTACTTGTCCTTTCCTGTTTCCTTTGTCGAATTTTCTTATCTCAAATATTTTCTGGACCTTTCCGACAAACTCGACTGACCTCATCCCTGGAAGAAGCTTATCGACAACCAATCTTCCAGCATCCTGCTCCTGGATCTTGACTCCGAGTTCATTTGCGATTATATGAGCCGCTCCTTCTTTTGATACCAAACCTGAGAGCTCATTCATCTTTTCTTCTATCTTGGTATTTAGTTCTGTTTCAGAAATGTTAGAAACTTCTGTTATTTTTGCAATAATGTCTTCGTAAGGCACTTTTATCATCTAAACACCATTAAAAACACAATAAAGCTGATTTAAATACTTTTTCTTTAGAAAAATTTGCTCTGCTCGCAGGACATTAGTTTTTATGTTTCATACTTTACGTCTTTATTTCCTTGAAACTATTTGCTCCGTACTGATTTGACGTCGGTTCTTTGTCAGGACCGTCATCTCCTGCTATTACAACCATGCAATATGTCTTGGAATTGGCAAATTTTGGTAATTGAGGCTGCGGCTGGACTATCTTATCGACATCTGAACCCTGATTGGTTGTCTTCTCGAATGAATAGTCCTGCTTATCTATGTAATCATTCAATATGCTGCTTATATGATATTGGTCGCAAACATCTGAGTCAGAGAAATAAATCGTGTATTTTGTCACGTCTGTTACCTTTGAACCATCTTCATTTGTTGTTGGGTGATTTACATAAACATCTAAGAAAGGATTTGTCTGGCTTAATCTATTGACAGTTACTCCATTAATTGGTCCCGGCTTTAAGTCATCTGTGGATGTTCCCTGTACAGAAACTACCTGGGTATTTTCATTTCCAGTAGTATCAACGGCCGTGACAGCAAAATAATATTGTTTTCCATCTTGAGGAACATCTAATATTTGATCATATGATGTCTTTGAAGGGTCTTGATTTATCATCAAGTCATACTTCTCAGAGTTACTTACATCTGTGAAGGGATTTTCTGAATGATAAATATCATAATAAGCTACATCCGGTTCTGTATTTGCATTGAAAGAGATTGTGACTTTCTTCTCTGCTAATTGTGTATCTGATGTCGTTATCCCTGTCACTTGTGCAGGAGCCACATCATCACCTGCGAAATAAGCAATCTTGTAGATGTAATGTTTAATTCCCGAATCTGTAGGAATTCCGTATCTTGATTCTGCACATAAAAATAGATATTGAGGATATTTATCAGCATCAAGATCAGATATGTCACATTTCAGACTCCATTTGAAATCATTATATCTATTAAGTATTTCCTTAATACATTCATCTTTTGATTCTTTTTTATTGCATTCAGATCTGTGTGTGGTCTCCTCAGATATACTCAAAATATCTGCTCCTAATTTATCATATTCATCAAATGAATAATTTATTTCTGATTTGAATGCAGGTTTTAATCTATATATGATGTCTCCTGTTGAAAGCCCTCCCTTCTGCTTCACAATTAGTGCTGCCTTGTTTACCTCTCCGCCAGGAAGACATTCAGATTGCTTGAGCTGATCAAGACCTGTTCCTACAAATAAGTCTATATGAGGCTTTCCAAGTTTCCAGTCATTTTGCATCGCCACTCCTGTATCTTCTGCAATATATTCTCCATTCCATTGGCTGCAACAACTATTCTGAGTGCATCCTTCGAATTCCACATCTACTTTTGAACCATAAGGTATCATATCAGGAGCAACGGCTATTGTTCTGTGAGGTGTCGCCACCGTTCCTGTAGCAGTACTTATTTTATCTGTAGTGGTACTTGATTCTTTTGTCGGCTTGATTGTCTTATAATTATATATCGTCCCTGAAATTCCTACACCTGCTCCTTCACATTTGACTTCCTCGAAAAATCCTCTCTTTTCCATCGGTATAGCACACCAGCTTTCTATCTCATTTCCAGGATACTTTGTGTAATCTTCAGCTGTGTACCATGTTGAGAAATCTTTTTCAGATGGTGCGTAATAATGAGTGACAAGGACATTGGAATAAAGCTTTGATGTACTTATAATTAAATCTGACGATGAATCTCCTATTATTTTTAATTTATCATTCTGTGAAGAAATATCATAATTATCGAAAGTAGGTATTGCTGCATCACTATATTTAGATGTGAAAGAAGCTAACCTGTCCTTAAATTCTTCTTTAAATTTATTTTCTGCTGAAATTTTGTTCGGAATACAATTCGCTGTTTTGGTGACCCACACACCATATCCGAATATGGTATCGCATCCTGATTCGTTTGCTGCAAGTTTTGTTATCGTGCTTTGCGCAGAGTATCTTGCAGATTGAGAGATATAGAATAACGCATTCTCTCCTTTTTGATATGCAAGGAATATCTGGGACTGTTTTTCTCCTACAAATCTCTGATTTCCTTCAGAATCTCGGACTTCATATTTCTTGGATAATACTAACAATGCGAATGTAAGCACAAAGAATGTCCCGATAACTATGAATGGTACAAATACGTATCCTTTTTTATCCATTTGCTTGACTCCCTTGTGTATATAAAAATAACCACATGCCTATTTGTGTGCCGTCGCTCTTTGGAATTGTTACAGGCAGACCGCCTAATCCTAAAGAAGACAATGAAGAAGAAGGAATTTCATTTATTCTCTCAGTTATTTTCCCGTCTGACATGACGAAATAAAACTGTGCGTATCCTGATTTGCCCAGTATTTCCTTCAGATCTTTATCTAACTCATTTCGCAGCTGCACAGTCTCTCCTTTTTCATACTTCAAAGCAATAAAATCAGCCATCGTTATCGGTTCCTGATTTGGAATATATACAGGATGCCTGATGTAATTCAGTAAAAATTGCTCTCCTGTAACTTCATTGAATTGAACCTGTTTTATCTCCTGAGTCGTTGTTTTTGCGCTTATATTAAAAAAGAAAAAGAATATAACCAAAATTAATGCAAACACCCCGTATCCTATTATGTCCACAATTGCTGCAGGTATAGACGCTTTTTTATTCATTTTAACTTCCGGGTATCAGTACATCAAACTTCAATGTACCCTCCCTTATTTTGTTTTGGTCTAAGAAATTAACATAAACTGATTTAATCGTTTGTTTATATCCGCCTGGACCTGGAACTCCTGTTGTCGCTACAGGCAACCATCTCGAATAAGTCTCTCCGTTATATAATGCAGAAGTAATTTCTTTGCTGTCATTGTCGATTAACTGTATTTTTGCAGAGATAAATGAGCTGTCATCGTAATCCGCCAGCTTGTTTAAATTATCGTCAGTAATCGAACTCGGATTAATCAGACCAGGGATGCTTCTCTTTAAATCGCGGTCATAATATGAGATGCCGTTAGGGGAGTATAAAACTTTATTGATGAAAACATCCACTTGGACATCCTGAACGTCCAGCTTGGACACGACATATGCTCTTATAAGAAAATATATTGAGAACATCACTATTATCAGGAATATCATTCTTGGAATGATCAATAATATTGAAAACGATTCCTGCGCCTTCTTATCCATTATTCACACCGTTTTTGTTTAATTCTGTAAACTCGACCGATAATATTCCGTTAGAATTCTTGATAAGCAAATTGCTTTTTGTATTAGGGATTTCATATCCCTGAGCGTTCCTATTTAGTTTATTTGCGTCTCCTTCCTGAGGAGTATTAAATTTGATCCTATAATCTTCTCCGAAAGCATATGTAGCAGGATTCTGGTATAATTCTCCTGATGAGTCTCTGAAAACATGAACTCTTGATTTCTCAAATGCAAATCTGAGCTTAGTCTCTGGTGCAAATGTTAAGATAGGAATATCAAATACTGCATTTTCCTTTATATCTGAATCATAAATCATATTTATTTCTCCAGGGGATGCGTATAAGCTGTCTATCGTCAACCCGACATCTCTGGCCAAGAAATTCTGCTCAAATAATGAACCTGCTGCGACACTATGCACATAACTCAGAAGTGCAATTATGATAAAAACAGCGAGCAGAGCTTCAAAAACCACGAAGTACTGCATGGTTGTCGCTCCTCTCTTTTGCATATATAAGGAATTAGAATCTATGCTTTAAAAGCTTTTAGCTCGTAATTGGAGATGGTATCTGGAACACTAAATCATATATTTTACTGTCCTCTCTTGCCTTTATTTTTGATATCCTGATGTTCTTGACTCCGAAAGTTCCTTGATCGCAGCCGCTCCATAAGGCAAGATTATTGCCTTCTGAAATAGAATCATGCTTTGTTCCGCTGTTTGATACCGATTCTTTTGTGACATATACATATCTTACATCTTTTATAGTCTGACACTTCTGCCAATTTTGAACGTCATCTAATCCCCATCCTGATTTGTCGAGACAAAAACAAGCATCCTGTCTAGGAAGACATGAAATTGGTTTTTTGAGATCTATATTTCTTAATCCGCATGTCTGATGCACAAAATTACTGTCAAATCCTATAAGTCCGTAATCATTTTGTATAAAATAAGGAACATCTATGAAAGTTTTATCCGTGTTTCCTGCATTATTTAATGTTCCATCGACCAACTGGTTAATCTTTATCATCAACCCGTCAAATCCGTTCAATGTCGATTGTTCCGGTTTATTGGTCACTAAATCAAGAAGATTGACTGAAAAGAAAAATAATCCTGGAATGATTATTGCTGCCAAGACCAACCCTATGACGGTCTCCAGAGATATGTTTAATGAACCTTTGCTCATTTTAGCTCTTTGATATAACAATCTACAGGGTCTTTGGACGTCCTTGTTGGAAGCTTGACACATAACCCACCTGTTTTTCCTGTGCAGCCTGGCTCTCCTCCCCTGTCTTCGCAATTCAGGAATGAATTTGCCGTCTCAGAAGGCTTCAATATTTTTGTGTATATTATGTATATTCCGACTGACAATAAAATCAAAGATATCACTAAGACTACAACTACACTTATTGTCATCTCAAATCCTTTCTTATTTCTCATTGTATTTTAGAACAACAATACCTGACTTCATCCTGCGCTTTGGTACAATCTCCATTTGGAATTGACGGTCTTGGAGGCAATAATGTGAGACAATTTCTGTCTTCACAAGTGCCGCCCAAACTTATACAATCAGAGACTCCTTTTGAAAAAGACTGGGTCTTCCCAGCAAAGATAAATACCACAACAACTAAAACCAATAAGGCAATTACGGAGATGATTACAACGTTCATTGCAATCTCTACGCCCTTCTTGGATTTCATTGTGTTATCAGGCTTTTACCGGCAGACAGCATATTTGCTTGTCTCCAGTTGCACTGTCAGGGCAAGTTAACAACGGATTTCTTGATTGGAAATTTTGTGTACCGTAATCTGCATTATTACATGCTACTGCACATTTTCCGCCTTGCACTTCGCAACTCGCTGACTGCTGTCCGAATGTTCCTATCCTTCCAAGAAATATTATAGAAAGAACAACAAGAACAAGTAAACCAATAGCTGCTACTATGAGAACATTCATAGAAATCTCAACACCTTTCTTATCCATATACGTCACCTCTTATAAGCTTGTTTTAGCCACCATTTATATATAAATCTTATGCCTTTTAGCTCAAATCCCAGTAGTTAACCGTGCCCCTAACAGACTTACATGAACCTATAAACCCTGTCCAAGAGCAGTCTCCTGCATTACAAGGATCTGTTTTACATGCATCCTCGCTGTCATAGCCGCTACATGCATCCACACCTGCTTTATGATATGATGTACAAGATTTGCATAATCCTGCCTGTCTGAAGCATCCATAATCTAAAGAAGCTCTTGCATAGATATTACAAGCATTATCTTGTGCACCGGTTGCTGCATATAATGCGTTACAAACATCATCTCCTTTGTAATCATTGAAATAAAACTGCTCGACATTCAATTTCTCTTTATTGCCGTTATACAATTTCAATGCTTTCTTGATTGTTGGGACTAATTCCTGATTTACTGCAAGGAAATTGGCATTAGCTCCATAATCATCTCTGCTCGATACCGGATACTTAAGCTTCGAATATATCTGAGAAACTTGATTTATGTATACATTAAGCTGCGCTTCATCTTTTGCAATCATGACATCTCTTGTTTTTAATTTATCAAATAATTCGTTGTAGATACCTAATGCGCCTTCCCAATCTTTTGATTTTGGATACAAGTCATCCCTTGCAAACTCGAAACATTTATTTAATATTTTCTGGTCATTAGTAGATTCTATCTCTTTTTTAAGGAAACTCTGCGCCACAAACAAGTCTCCATTAGTTTCCACTATTTTTGCAGCAACATTAAGTGCGCAGCCATCTGTTGCTCCATGAATATTTACGTAATCATCACACTGCTGCTTAAGTTGCGCCACTTCAGGATTTTCAAGCTGACCTATAGACAAAAAAGATTTGAAAGCTGAATATAATGGGTTTATTCCAACAAAAATCAAGACTACCAATAAAAACAAAGCAATAGCAAGTGCTGTTGTCTTTTTAACTGCTTCTTCTACCATTATCCAAACCTCAGTTTATCCGTTATGCTTTTGAATAATTCCGGAGCCCTTCCTGAAAGCAGATACCAGACAATAAAGATTAGAACCACGAGCAACGCTAAATAGAATATGACTTTCACGAGTGATTCCTCAACTTGAGCTTTCTTTATTTTTTTCATGTATCCCATACCTTCATATAGTATTTGTTTAGTTCTTGTTTATTTTAGTTTCGGTGGTGAAGCCGGCAGTTTAGTGCATTTCAGGCTATTCAAGCTTTCGGTCGTATAAGGAATTAACATCATTGCTGAATCCCAGTCTGCTGAAGATTCTGAACCCAATATATAACCAGCTGTGCCTCCTAACGCAGTTCCTGCAGCTGTGACAGCACTTCCTCCTAATAGAACAATACCTATCGGAGTTCCTGCTCCGCTCAAAAAGAATCCTATCGAGGTTCCAAGAACTGTTCCTCCTGCAACTCCTGTCGCAGCTCCTATTCCAGTTGCTGTAAATTTGCCTATATTTGCTTTTTTTGACATTACAAACACTGCCACATAAGGAGTTGAAGTATCTATAATGTCAGAATTCTTCAAATTGGTATTTGAGCTGATAGTTTCTTTATTTTGATTCATATCAACATTTGTAAGGTATCTAAAATAAGATTGCTGCAATGAAGGAGGATTATTCTGGACTAAATAATCAAAGAATCCTTTGTATTTATTTGCTGTCTTGAACTCCAAGACTCTCCTTATAACACAAAAATTCTGGTCCTGGACATCGAATATGTTTTTTTCTCCTAACAACATCTCATCCCAAGTCGATGCTAAAGATCTCGCAAGATTCTCAAAGACAACATTCTGCTCTGCTGAATCGACTTTGATGAATAAAGTCGGACATTTTACCTCTATATTATTTGGAAGTTTTTCAAACCTAAAATCTGCGTTTGCTTCTGCGCTTTGCCTGCATATCTGATCCTCTGTTAAACCCTGTGTCGTCAATCCGAAATCTCTCAAAAATGTAAACAGAAGCAAAGCAACTACTGCTCCCAAAATATACATCGCAACTGCTTTGAATTCAACCACTTAGTAATTCACCACTTTTGTGCAGAAATCTTTTTCTATTGGAGCCGAACCTTCCTTACTAAGTGTAAACTTCTCACCTAACAAATCCTTAGGGACCAAAAATATTCCAGTAGATATTATCTGTTTTGGATCTAATTTATCTGTGAGCCAGTAAGAACCTATCATTCCTATTGCTGCTCCAGCTACCGAACCCCCGAAAGCGAATACTGGACCTCCAGTCACTAGGCCTATTTTCCCTCCAATGACTGCGCCCGAAACATATCCTAATCCTACAGCTGAAAGTTTTCCTTTTAATGTCTGTTTGTCTGCATCCATTCTCCAAACGATTGTATAATCTTTAGTTAAGTCTAATGGATATTCCTGTCCTTTGAAACTATTGACCTGCGCAGTATCTGGTTTTACTCCATAAAGAGCTTCAAAATATGTCTGTTGGTATCCTGGAACTGTATTTGTTGCCAGCCAGTAATTTATATCTTTTATTTGGTAGACCCCGCCCACCCTATCGACAAAATTTTTATCAAAAGTGACATCTGAGCATACCAAACAATTTACGGTATTTCCCTCATAATATTTGTATGGATCAACCTGACCCTTGCCTACCATGTTCCAGCATCTTAACATAGAGTCTGCTATCGTTTTCTTAACTGCGTTGTCATTTACCTGGCCATTTGAAACTGCAGAATTCAAATCTATCTTAGTAGTAGGAAGTCCGTTGCATTTCAGGAAACTTATTCTTTGATTTAATAATTCCAGTCCGGCACTAGCCAAACCGCCTGTTCCTGACTGAAGTATGCTTGCCTTTATTATGCTTGCCTGGCATGTCCCTATTTTTCCGTAATCTCCAAAGAAACCTGTAAAATACCCGCCTAATCCGAGAAAAGCTATAAGTACTACTGCTGCAAGAATCAATACGACTACGTCCTCTATTCCTTTTTTATTCATGGAATACCTTTTAACACGATATAAATTATTGTTGCGAATATTATTAAAGCTCCAATTACATATAATAATCTTATCAAGTCCTCTCCTGACTGCCCTTTTCTTAATAACATATCTTCATCTTCACCAATATTGTTCCTGAATCCGTTGTAGGTATAGGCTGTGTATAACTTTCTGATTGCGATGTGGTAGTACAGTTACCGCTTATACTTACATCGTGCCCATTTGGAGCCGCTAATGGATATAATATGTCCAGTTGATATTTATAATTCCATCTATCGAGGGTCTGGCTCAATAAAGGCATGACTGTTGTGTTAAAGTGCTGATATAATCCTCCATCCGGGCAAGTTAATAAACTCGACTCAGGATCAGCCATTTCTACTATAAGATCAGTAAAAGAAGCAGGACCAGTGCAATTGGCACTTGTTGAAAGAAGCGTATTGATAAATGAGGCAGCCAATTGTTTCTGCTGGAAAGATTGTGCCTGGTTTTGGCTTGGGTTAGTGATTGAGAATCTTGTGATGAAAAATAAACCAAGAGATAAAAGTATAACTATTACAGCCAATCCCATGATCTCCATTTGCGCTTTAGTTGTATACTTCAACTTTTAACACTCCGAAACTGCATTCTTTTCCATTTGATTGAGAATCTAAAAAATCACAGACAGATATAGGGATATTTGTGGTGATTACTGATTTCAATTTAGAATTTTGATTGTCATAAATAATTATCTGTTCCTGCTTCGGGAATAATGTAGTGACTGTTATAGTTGAAAATCCGAATATATCATAATAATAATCTATATACTCTCTTTTTCCTTCCTCTCGTAAATCAGACATCCCCTGCAGACTATATCTATCATAACATCCTGAAAATACCTCGGCATTATCTTTTGTGCATTGAACTTCCGGCAAAAACGCTATTCTCTGTGCAATCTCCAATGCCTTCCCTTCAACATCTTCTGAAATTTTCTGCTGAGTCTTTGTATTTTGCAGTCTTGTGAAGAAAACGACTGCAAAAACGAGCAAGATAAAGAATATGAAAAGTATTATGACATTCTCTCCCATCTGTATTTGCGCTTTTCTTTTCATTTTAGTATATATTCGGACAGCTTGCTTTTATCGAATCAAGATTCTGATTTTCTGCGCTTTTTTCGTCTTGCGTTAAACTTAAGGGCTCTGCCGGATCAGGATTCTTGAAATCGAATGCATTTGCGGATAAGGAGATGTCATTGAGTGCTGTGTCGGCATAATGTATCGCGCATCCCAAAAATTGTGTATTTTGGGAGTTTGTTATTAAATTTAATTCATATTTTTTCTTATCATATATGCTGGATACTATACCTAATATCTTGAATGATCTTTGCATCATACATGAATAGGAATTAAGGTCTTCCGAGAATATTGATGCAAATTCTGTTTCTTTTCCAAATAAATATGATTTTCCTATTTCACTGAAAAACTCTCCTTTCTTTTGATAGAATGTCACAGAATCTGTTCCGTTGTCATTGGTAAATTTCACTGCACTGACATCACTATCCGACAAATCTGTTATCTGCTTAGGCAATGGAAATGTTGTTGGATCTTTGTCTGTAAATACAAATTTTACTTTGTAATTTCCTGATACTCCTTCAATTGAGTCAGTAAATAGCTGCTTGTCAAATGCTCTTTCCTGTATTCCATTTTCCTCCACAAAAATAGGCGGCAGTCCGTCATAAATCTCTTTGCCTTTATCTGTGTCTTCGATTAAATACTTTATCTCAGGAGATGTCATGAATAGAAAATTTGTGACTCTAAAAGGGAATGACCACGCTTTGCTCTGTGTCAGAAGACTGTTTCCTTTCAATCTATTTGGTGAGAATATTATTTTATCTGTCGTACTGAACAATACGACTGCATTCGCTCTGGATGTTCCTGCGTAAGCTGCACAATCGCATGTTTCTGTACAATCGTATCTTAATTCCATATTCGGAACCTGATACAGCGAAGTCTTTCCCTGGACTGACGCTATTCCTGTAAGTGCTTTCTCAAAATTAGTGAAAAAATCTATATTGATCTGCTGCTCGGAAGCTGTCTTCTGTTTTACTGCTATTGTGACAAAAAATCCAAGAATAATTGCACCTACGATTAGGACAAATATCCAATTAAACTGTACTTCTACCTGTCCTTTGTTGTTCGGGGTCATGAAACACTTGTTATTAAGACATAATTTCCTTTTCCAGTCATCCTTAACGTCAGAGAACTGCCTTTGACATCGAAGCATCTGAAATTTATTGTTCCAGGTGAGCATCCTTTATCTTCAGGACCTCTATCTCCATCACCTAATTGTATATCAACTCCTGCTACAAATGATTTGTCTCCATTGGGATATAAAAACACATTTTCAGCGACATTATTATTTACTGCAGCAGCAATCAAAGGATAGTCCATTTTTGTCCTTCCTTCTTCACATGTAACATCAATATTGTTAGCAGAATTAGATTTAAAACATAATTGCTTAATTGATGATGGAAGGTCATAACTCTTCACTTTTGAAGAATCGAAAGTCAGGGTGTTGAGATCGTTTTTAATATTATTCTCGAACTGCAAGAATAAAACGGAATCTGCCTGAGACCTTATATTTTTTACAGCATTATATCCATATATCAGTATTCCTGCCCCTATCACCAAAACCATAATGTAAATGAATATCTGAGATTCCATCTGCCCTTTTTTGTCAGGTCTTCTCATTTCTTCCTTTTACTTTCTGATGCTTTCTTCTCGAGTTCTGAGAGGCTTTTTATCTTCGATTCTTTCAATCTTCCTAGTTTTTCGATTGACTTGTTTCTCTGACCTCTCTGACCTAACTTTTCTAAATCCCCCATGTCGCCTTTCCCTAATTTCTCTAATCTTTCTATGGTCTTTCCACCGAATGCTCTTCCTAGCCTGTCGAATATTGACTCTTCTTTTCTTTCCGGAATGTATGGTAATGATTTTTCAATATTTTTAGTTGTTTTGAGAGGAATCAATGATTCTTTTTTCTTTTCTGTCTTATCTGATGAGCCGAACTTCTTGAACAATTCTTCTCTTTTATTTTCTCTTTCTTCTCTTTGTTTTTTTATCATCTCTATCATTGATCTTGTCGCTTCTATGTCTTCCTTTCTTACTTCAGGACGATTCTCCTGCTGCGCCGAGAAAGTTCCCTGTTGTTGTGATCTTGCAGTGGTTTGAACTCTTGACGGTTTTCCTGTCAATTTAGGGACTATTGTAGTTCTTTTTCCATATACTATATATCCTGAACTTAATAATGCGATTAATCCTAATGAAATCAATACTGCATTTGGAAGTTTGAAAAGAAGCCAGTCAATGATTGCGAACAGTAATGCGACTCCTCCTATAACGATTATATTCAATGACGTTGTCTGATCTATCTTAAAATAGAACATAAACAAAACTCCGACTAATATAAGGATTAAAGATATGATGAGAAGTGTGATTTTGTAAAGAGATGTCTCGGGGAAACTTAAGTTATTAAGAGGGTCTGTTCCTGCTGCAACTTCTTCCCCGTCAGAATATCCATCTCCGTCAGTATCTGCTTTATTTGGATCCGTTTTATGCAAAAATTCCTGATAGTTGCTTAGACCATCTTTATCGGCATCTCCATCTTTGTTTGTCGGATCAATATTATTTGATTTTGCCCATTCCTCGAAAGTCTGCTCTCCTTTTACACAGCTTCCGAATTGGCAGGAGTTAGAACTGCAGTCCGAGTTAGCTGTACAAGATTTGCCAACAATGCATGATGAACAATCTTTTCCTCCGCAATCTACATCTGTTTCGAATCCATTTTTAATAGAATCTGTGCATGAAGTAATCTGACATATTTTAGTGCTTGAATCACATGAATTAGTGGAACAGTCTTTGTCTTCGTTGCATTTCTTTCCTATGTCACAACTATTGCATGACCCACCGCCGCAGTCAACATCAGATTCAAATCCGTTCTTTACGCTATCTGTGCATAAAGGCTTGGTGCATATCTTATTGAAACAGTAATTATCTGAACAGTCAGAATCAGAAGTACATACAGAACCTAAAGGAAGTAAGAACTGGGATCCTTTAACTGCAGTGAATTGTATGAATTGTGTTCCATTTGCTTTATTCAATGCTTTATCCTGAGCTTCCCAACATAGATATTGCGGCTTCAGAAGTACTGTTTCATTCCCTATCGTGGTAGCTGTGCAATTTGAAGTGCTTGATAATCCGTATTTAATGCTACCAGGTAAACAACCTGACTCATCATCTGTGCATATTAAAGTGACTTTTTTTCCTCCGAATTGAGTGTCATTAAGTTTTATTGTTATTCTTGGAGGGGTTTTTTCAAGGCAAATAGTTGCATTTGGATTGAATGTGAATGCCGCTGTCTTCAAATCTGAAACTGCTCCAGCGCCGTTTAATGATACTGTCTGTACAGAATAAGTCCCTGTTGTCGATAAATTAAGATTAGTTACCTGTACAGTTGCAGGAGATGGTCCGCCTGCAAATGTCCATGGAACTGATACACCCGGACCTGACATTGAATAATTAAATCCTAATATCCCTGATTCATGGTCATTAGAAGCTAAACTCAATGTTACAGTATCTGACTTGCATGCATTTGCTTCAACTGTTGTGTTTATTGGTTTTGTTAAATCAAAATCAAGAACGTAATTCTGTGAAACAGGAAATCCTCCTCCTATAACATCTCTGCATGTATAAGTATATGTATATGATTTGTTTTGACTTAATGTTGTGGAATAAGTATGCAGATATCCTCCTTGAGATGATGTCAAAGGTATCAGCGTTCCCTGTAATGTCAAATCACAATCAGCAACTTTATTTGTCTCTACTTGAAAGCTGACAGGATTTGCTGCTACAAATCTTTTTGGTGATATAGGGTTAATAGTCAAAGCTGGCGCAATATTAACATTGACTGTTATTGTTTGGGTGTCACTAGGGACGTCAGCTCTATTTTCACAAAACACAGTATAAGTCTTAGCTCCATTTATGCTTGAATCTGCTGGCGCATAATTTATAGTATATGATGGGGTAAATGAATAGGTCGTTATATCATCCCTGTCCTGGCCGGAAAATAATTGATTATTTAATCCGGAACCTGATATGTGGCAGACGGATTTATCATCAACATAGGCAGTTATAGTCGTTGCAGGAGGTATTCTTGTGACTGGATTTTGACTTATTGTTATTCTTTCTATGTTTGGTTTTGTAGAATCATAAGCTGTCAAAAGTTTTTGAGATACGATCCTGTTAAGGGTATCCTGACATTTCACCCAGAATGGTACATATACTGAAGTTGTCTCTTCTGCCAAATCTATATCTCTCGATGGACCGAAATTACTTATCGTATGGCTCAGAGTGCTTATCCCTGTCGTAGATGTTCCTTGATTGAAATCAACATCCTGAGTTGACCAAGTGCAGTTTGCATTCCTGGAAGTGCCTAAGATTATGTCATACACTGGCTTTGTTGAAATTCCTAATCTTGGATTTACAAAAAATATTGAGGTCTCGTTGACATTTACAATTACATTCTCCCTGAATTCCTTGGGATTCCCTATCTTGTCTTCTGCGCTTACGATGAAATAATAAAACCCGTTGTCTAAAGATGTCGTCGGTTTAAACATAAATGATATGTTGTCTGAAGTGCTGTTATCTAAAATCAAATTGTCCCCGGTAACAACATATGTCAGGTTATATGCCTTCAACAATACCGTATCATTGAATGTTGCCTGTATATCAGGCTTTACAGTATCTGACACTACTATTGTATTTTCTGCAAAAGCTACAGAGATTAGAAAACTGCACAATAAAAAAATCATTAAAGTTTTTTTCATATATTCCCATCATTCAATTCCTTTTATGAATGCAAGCTTTATCAATTGAGGAGGCAATAAGTCTTTCGTCACGCTAAACTGTCTTGTTGCAGTGTTGCCTACCGTATTTTTCAAGACTAAAGTCAGAGTGTTTTGAGTTTCTGTAAATGTCCTTCCTACAAGCCTTATCCCATGTATTGAGAATGTTTGTGTACTTGTATCCAAAACAGCTGAATATTTAGCCCCATCATCTCCTATTACATAAGCTTCTGATATGTCTGAATCATTATAATAGCTGACCAGGTCCAAAGTCTGGTTTCTTGAAGTAATCTGAGAATCAATCAGCTTCACATTGCTTAAATCGTTTGCAGATATGCTGCTTATTCCTGGTACATGTCTATCCACATTTATTTGAACAGGTGATGCTGATACTTGCAGAGGTCCCTGACTCGTTACAACAGATGTGATTGTATGCGCTCCTTCAGATATATCAGTTCTTGTCTGTTTGTAATAATACGATCCGTTATCTAATTTCGTTAGAGATAATGAGTTTCCATCTAAGAATATGTTTGGTGCTGAAACTGGAGATCCTCCGGAAACATGAACTTCTGCATACAAAGGATCTGCGTTAGTTAATGGTTTTGTTACTATATTAAGAACTGAATCTCCTGAAGAAGATAATGATGATGTCGAGTTCACGAATACTTTTTGATTGAATATCTTATAATTTCCTGAATCATCCTCTACTCTGATTGTGACATCATTAATTCCTAAGTTTAGTCCTGAAACAGGATTTGAAGTCGATATGACTCCATTTACATTGAACTGATTTGAGAATCCTAACGTACTATATATTACAGGCCTTTCAATGACATAATATATGCCATCGTTAGGGATAGCTCCTAAAGGTATTGGCTCAGTTATCTCTAAAGGATTTATATCTACGTTTACTGAACCTGAAATATGGGTGAAATCCGATGAGTTGAGTCCATTTGAATCGTACATTATTCCTGCTGCCCTAAGAGGGGTAACTGTATCCGTTACATTTATGATTCCTATCCACGTCACCGCATCAAAGTCTCTTGCAACAAACCTTACTTTGTATTGTATGCTTGGATTATCTATTGATGTCAGATTCATACTGAGATTATCCAATGTTTCAGATGCCTGAAGAACCATATAATTCAATCCTTTAACTAATTGATTTACATTCTCTCCGTATGAGTTTTCAAACTTGTATGTAGCAACCGGAGGTGTGGTATCTTTGACTACGATATTAACCTGAATCGGTTTCTCCTCAGGATTTCCTAAAGTATCATTTGCAAATACAGTTATGAATGTTCTGAATGCTGATGTTGTTATAGGCCATACTCCTGTCTTTATCTTTCCGACCCATACTGTTCCGCTCCTATGCAGATTATATTTTGCTCCGAACATATCTTTTACCCAGACTGAATCTACTCTTGAAAATAAGTCAGCAGAATCTGGGTATATATCTTTCAGATTTCCTATAGACAAATCGTAATCTTGTCCGAATGGAACATTAATTGATGAGTTGATATCGTTTCCATTTATTGTGGCCTGCGATATATTGGGACCTAAGCTGTCATGTACTATGACTATCGGTATTGTGCTGCTTGGATTGCCTGCCTGATCTCTTGCAATAATGCTTAATTCATTCACTTTATTATCTTTCAATACGATAGTTCTTGTAGGTATATTTATCGTTCCATATCCTGACTGTTGTATCGTCTCATTAAGCTGATGCTCTGTTAAAGTTGGCTGAGTCCTGTATCTTAGTTCGTAATAAATACTGCTCAATGGTGATGATAAGCATCCATTTGGAGAGATAGATGAACTTCCGACACATCCATCAGGACCTAAATTATTTACAAATCCTGATAGTGTCACGTATCCTTCTTTCTGAACTATGAATGTAGTATTCAGAGGATAATTTAAATTCAGGACAGGAGGCATATAGTCAAGAAGCAATAATTGTTGTTTAGGACTTCCCGTCTCTACATTTCCTAATTTATCAGATGAAGAATAACTTAACACAGCTGAATCTTTTCCTGACAAGTCTATAAGTACATCAGGAGAACTTTGAACTAAAGTACATGGAGTTTCTGCAGGAGATGCATAATTGTTCAGGCAATATGAGAGTCCCAGGCATCCTATTTCATGAGGATATTCCAAATCTCCTTGCGGAGCATCTGCACATCTTAATCTTAATGAAGGAGTACTTAGCCATTGAGGATTTGTAAAAGAGTAATCTCCTTTTTCTAAAGTATATGGCTGTGTTACAGGAGGTTTATCATCAATTGTTATTCTTATATCATCACTGTCTCTTCCTTCTACCAAATCTGACACATCAGTAAGATTACATTTAACTTTGAACCTGTATCTTTCGTTTGAACCTGACAGCGAAGGAATAGTGGAACTGTATTTGTAATCACTCCCCTCACTTATTGTATCAACATTATCAAATGGAGTCCATTGATCGAAAGGTTTTCCTGTTTGTGATATATCTATATATCTGCATGAACCTGGATTTTGTGTGTGAACATAAATAGGAACAGGCACTCCTGATTTTGTCGTTACTAAACTCGGATTTGATATTATTCCATCTGCATCTAAACTTAACTGTATGCTTGACGGATCCTCTGCTTTATTTCCTGCCTTATCATAACATCTCCATGAAAATGTTGCAGGAACTCCATTATCGCCGGTAGGAATCTCTCTATATGTGGCACTCCATTCATTTGGATTTCCAGGAATACCTATTGTTGATATAAATGGCATTTCGGGACATGTTCTTCCCTGAACACAAAGACCTAACTCTGGAGAATCTACGCAGTAACCTTGGAAGTCTTTTCCTAATTTAAGATTGACTGTCAAATCTACTTTATTGTCAAGAGGATATGGTTTTATCGAATATGTTGCAGTGATATTCGGCCTCACTGTGTCTAATATGAAATTTATTTTTTTTACTTCTTCGAGATTATGTGAAGAATCTTCTGAGAAATAAAGCATAGTGCAGTTATCTCCTTCATTAGAAGGTGTTACTAATCCCGCGCAAGGAAGATCTAAAGTTTTTCCGTTCTGTGCCTGTTCGCTTTGATAAGGATATTTCTGCAATAAAGCCGACTGGAGAAGTGTAGTCCTGATTACGTGTGAGTATGTCCTTATTGACTGCTGACTTGATTTATCATCAACTGCAGTATAGCTAAGAGATGTCGAGTTTACATATTCAGTATAATCTATTGAAGTATTCGGAGGACTTACATCAAGACCGCAGCTTGCATCTGATGGATCGCAGTCAGAAGACAGACTTTTATCAGCATCCTTTATGCAGGTATTAGTGAACCTGCATAATCCTATTCCTACTGCATCATTGCTTCTTTGCAGTATTTTGTTGCTTCCGCTCTTTTTTATCACTCCCTGTCCAGGTATTGCTCCCCAAGTGACGTTTATGTTGACAGGGTTGCTTTGTCCTGCTGCTCCTTCACATTCAGATTGGGAACTTCCATAATCATAACAAGTTACTTGATCTTTGTTCAAACATGATTGAGTACTCGCCTTGTAGAAACAAGCATCGCCATATAATGAACAAAGTTCTTTTGCGACATTTCCTGTTTCTGCTGAAAATACTTTATTGAAGATATAATCCCTCAAACCTCCTCCTCTTGTCAATGCATTGTTGAATTCTGCACAGTCCTGCTTATTTGAATCGATTCCGACTGGTTTGCATACTCCGATTCTAAAATCTGAATAATTTGAATAGGAACTCCATTGACAATTTAATGAAGGGGTACACTTTTTCTGGCCGCATGCTGCTGCTGAATTGTAATCGTAGCATGATTTAACATCTGCGCATGAATCATATTTATCCACTACTGTCTTTGAGCTGTCCAAATAACATCCTACTGCCTGAGGCGAAATTAGGCTCTGTACGGAACAGTCGAATACATTTGTATCGTTTCTGTATATGCCTCCAAATAATGCTCCCTGAGTATATTGTATGAACGATGCCGACTGAGAAAATACTCCAAATGGTCTGTTGCATAAATCGCATTGATTTGCTGACAAGCATCTTGTTACAGATTGTGATTCTCTTACGCATATTTGATCAGAAGAACACTGTTGGTTTGCAGGGAGTGGCTGGATATTTGTCCTATTTGTGCAGGTGATTCTTGTATTTCCTGAACAGAATTCGCTAGGAAGAGAAAAACATTCTTTGAATCCGACATTTACACATTGTTCATTTGAAGTCTTGACTATTCCTCCGAAATTACTGTAAGTTGCAGTTACTTTGAAACAATATGTTTTATTTTCAGCAGCATTCAATTCGTTATATTCAAAGGGAGCTTGAGTTACAAATTGTACAGGAACATACTGCTCTCCTTCGAGTTTTCTAAGGACTGTATATTGATTTTGTGGAGGTGGACAGCTTGCGGACCATGTTATCTTTATAGTGTCTTCTATCGCCTGAGAATTGAGTGCTATGTCTCCAAGATTATTGACATCATTGCATAAGGCAGGAGTAAGTGATATCTGGACAGGGCCGTAACTTCCCCCTGACCCGGCGTTTGAAGGAATTGTTGCAGTATTTGGAAGATATCCTGGTGAAGTTACATAAATCGTCTCTACTTTATTTGTTACTTTTCTTGTTATTGTGAAAGCTCCATTTGAGTCTGTTGTCGTAGTTGAACCATCGGACATAACAACTTGTGAGCCTGATATTCCGCATGAAGTTGTACAACTTGTTTTAATGATATTTCCGTTTAAAATCATTGTCGGAACGCTTGTCAGAGTTATATCTAGATTTGATGATGCAGAAACTATTGTTATTGATTTGAATACGTCGTTATAATTATCAGCATGCGCATAAAAAGTATAAGAACTTCCCATAGATAACCCAGACCAGACTGTCTTTCCGTCAGCCCCTGTTTCCTGTATAGGTCCGTTTTGTCCAAGTCTTATTCTTACTCCTGATATAGGATTACTTGATTGGTCTTTAGCAAGTACATTTACAGTTGCTGTAGTAGGAACTGCTGATGAACTCAATGAAATATTTTTTGTAGAAGCAGAAGTATAAATCAAATTTGATATTGTAGCATCAGAATATCCTGTTTTGCTTGCAATTAAACTGAATGATGAGCTGCTTGGGACATTCAATGAATATGAACCGTCATTTCCTGTTGTTGTTTGAGCAAGTATTATGCTATTCGAGACTGCTTTAACAAGAACTCCGCCGAGTATAGTATTAGGAGTCACCGAATTATCTAAAGTAAACCCGCTCAAAGTTATTGTCGGTTGCGTTTCCATAAGAACGGTATAATCAGATATTGCTGTGAAATCAACTGAATTGAAAATCGGTTTGAATCCTGAAGCGTATGCTGAAATAAGGACTATTTCCGGTTTTACATTAAAGATCACATCAGTTCCTGACTTTGTCTCCTGAAATCCTGATGCATTGTTTTGAATTGTGATGGATGCTGTGACTGGTGTGGTCGGTGATGCTGAGTTTCTTGCTCTTATCGTTATTTGTTTTGAGTTTCCTGCAAGAAGCTGTATATTTACATTAGACCTTAATGTTTCTCCTGCGTTTGCTCCAGATCCTAATGCCGGAGATAACAATGCATTTCCTGACTTGGTCCCAAATCTTGCATAAACAACGTTTGTTCCGATAGAACAATTTTCTACTTTGTAATATCCATTAGATACTGATGTTGTTGAACTTCCTGTACACCAAACCATGGCGCCAACAATCGGTGTGGTTCCATCTTTTACACTTCCCTCAACATCTGGAAGATTTGTTGCGAGAGCTGATGAAGGTGTACCTTGGCATTGATCTTGTGTTTTTGTAAGGTCAACACCGTTTTGAACAAGATTAGATCCTGCTGCTTCACAACCCGTTATTGGTGTTCCCCATAAAAGTTGTGAGATTCCTGTTGTTCCCGATCTTGGTTCACAGACTTTACAAACCAATTCACATCCCGGTGTGTTGGGACATGAAACGCCTGAATTATATGTTCCGCCGTAAACATCACATTCAGATTGAGAGCTTACATAAGGACAAACTTCTTGAGAAGATGTTGCGCAACACCCGCCTTGTGTCTGGGCAAATAAACTTGGAATTAATAAGAAAGACGTGAAGATAAATAACACTAATATTTGGCCTCTTTTGTCCATCATCACACTCTTTTATGCTAAGTTGAACTTAGCAAAGTTTCGTTTATAAATGTTGTGCTTGTTTTGACCTATAATCCACGTTTTAGGCCTTCTCAACAAGTTTGCCTTTCTGACAAATCATCACCTATGCATCTATCTTGTACATTTAGCTTTGAACCGTCATATGTTCCTTGTTTCGGACCGCTTGCGCAATCAAATACTGTGCTTGTGCAAAGTGTCGGATTTGTGTCATAATTGTAATCTTTCTCCTTGCATTGATTATTTACTATGATGTATTCTTGATAATAATATTCACTTGTTGTTGAGTTTGTCTGCCTTCCTTCCTGTTTATTTATAGGAGTGGTTTGCGGCTGGCACTGTCCATTAGAACATAGGCTTTTATCATAATAAGTGCATGTTCCTGCTGAAAGTGGTGTGTCTCCATCATCTAATGCAGACTGCCTGTTGTAATCTGTGCAATTGATCTGCTGCTGATTTAGCACGGTTCCAGTCTGTGACAGATCCTGCTTGCAATAGTAATCAGTCAAGAAGTCTCCGTTGCAGCTGTCTGCTGTCGTGCTTGTCGTGTATTGACAGCTGTTTGTCTGCACGCATGTATTAAATTGTTTTATTGAAAATGAATTTCTTGATCCAGGAGTAGGTATTGTAGGAGCAGGAGTTCCGTCCGATAATGTACATGCTTGTTGATCATAACAATTTATGCAAATGCTTGGATCTGGAACTGTTCTTGTACATCCATCCACGCTGCATGCAGCTGAACATACATAATGAGGATTTTGACCGATTAGGGTATAACCATATGCCGCATTGTTGTCTGAAACGCATTTTTTATTATCATTACAAGAGCTGCTGTTCGTTATTCCGACTTCCTTCTCAAATGTCGTAATAGGATTTGCTGTAGTTGGATTCTCTCCATATTTTTCATATGACGGAGTTGATGAAAGTGCTTCCTCGGTTATTGTGTTTGCCTTTAGATATTTTCTTGGAGGTCCGAAACATGTTGCTGATTCTCCTGATTGCTTGTCTGGAACAGAAATATCAACATAAGTTTCTGTCATTGTTCCGTTGCACATGTTTCCTCTTTTTCTATCGCAGTTTCTTGTGAATACTCTTTTGAATATGTCATTTGTTGTTGAAGTTACCTGCCCTGTTGCGAAACTTGTTTTTATTTGATCTAAATCTACTCCTGATTTTGCAACAGTTTGCCCTGCGTCATATTGTGTTTTGTATTTATCCGTATTAAATGACATGAAACTTCCATAAGTCGGAGTTGGAGTGTAACATTGTTTTGTAGTAGAACTTAAGTCTCCTGTACTCTCACAGCATGCATGATTTCCATCGAATGGATCTCCATCATAATATGGGAAAGGAGGATTTGTATTTCCAGGAGTAGGAAGGCAGTTCTTTACATCAAAATCAAAATTAGACTGGATTGGCTGATTAAGTCCCTGGCTTACGCTTCCTATCGCTGTGTATTTTCCTGAAGTAAGTATGAAAGGCTGACCGTTATATGACATGTATTTCTGCTTGATATTGAAAATATCATAGTTTTCTAACGGAAGGCTGATTGTCTGTCCTCCGGAATCATTTTGGTAAATTACATTGTTTGTTGTCCTGTCTTTTATTATCCATGAGAACAGGTAATTTCCGGGATTCCATATGTCTTTTATATCAGCTGAAAAAGAATAAGGATCTTCTATCGAGAATGTCTGTGTTCCGAACCTGTTTGAACCATTGACATTTACCTCTAATAGATCATCTACTAAAACTCTGACATTTTCAGAGTCGCAATACTGCGAATCGCATGCGTATACGGTCAATGTATGCGGACCAGTATCACTTTTTTCTATCGGAGTAGATATCAATCCATTTGGCTTCACTCTTTTATCCTGAGAATTAAGAAAGTTATGTTTATTGCTAACGTAATTAATGACACAACCTTTTTCATCATAAGTGTATGGAGGGGATATTGTTTCATTGTAATCAGCCAGCCAGCCTGAATAATTAAATTGTATATTATTTTCTTCTGTATCGAAAGCTTCAGGTTTAAAATCAAAATTCTGTCCCTGAAGCAGAATCAGATCATATTCTCCGCATTTTGTAGATATTTTACCTCTTGGATTCACATACTCTAATACAGGAGGTCTGTTTTCCTCGAGAAATTGAAAGACAGAATTCCTATCTTTCTCTGTCGTGTCTATGATTTTTATTATATTGTCGTAAGATGTTATGTTTTCATTCTTTTCCACTAAAAGTCCGCTGTCAGAGCCTTTGAATCTATTAATGATTGCCTGTTTCAATCCTTCAAATAGATTATATGTCGGAGCAGTAGGAGAAGACACATCCTTTACGACTGCTTCTCTGGCAAGACCGTATATCAATTTGAATCTTGTCGGGACTGTACTCTGGAAATTAAATAAATTTATTATCGGCTGGCTTCCTATGGGTGAAATTATTATCGGGAAATTTATTGTTGCAGAAATTTCTGTGTCTGAGAATGTAATATTTGCAGAAGGATCCCCCTCAGTAACATTGTATGATTGTGCCACGCTGACAATCGATTCAAAATCTACACATTTTTTGATATAATCGGCAACATATGACTCCAGCTGGGACTGCACAGAGAATCTTGTGTCCCATCCCTCTCTGAATGTGCATCCGGAGAATGAATTCTTGCATAATCTTGGAAGATTTACTATTCCGAAATCCAGATTGCTGAATTTTGAATTGTTTACAAATATGCCTGGCTGGATCTCAATCGTTGATCTGTATTCGCAGTATGCTTCTGGCTTGTCATAATTATCAAATCCTATCTTGCATGGATACTGAGGAAGAGGAGTATTGTCTTTCAGTACTGCATACGCTACATCATAAGTCTTATTCTTTGAATCTTCCCTATATACATATGCTTTTTCTGGATTTTTTAATAGATTCCCTGGCTGTCCTGGAAATATTTTTCCTCCCTGCTTAGATAACAGGTCTATTCCTGATTCTAGAGCCAGATCTGCGCACCTTCCTACATAAAATTTCAATGGAGTTGACTGAAGGATATCAGAGACTATTTTTTGTGTCTGGGCTGAAGACTGTATATTTCTAACTTGCCCTGTTGCAAAGAAAACAAACCCGAAAATACTTATAATTACAATTCCGAGAATTATAAACATCGTTAATTGCGCTTTTTTCATACATTTTTAACTTATTCTTAATTTAGCGGTCAAATCTTTCCATTCTGTGAACTCCTGGGAGCCTGTCTTCGTTCCAAAGACGTATTGTGAACTGTCTGTTTGATTGCATCCAAGTGGATAAATTATTGCATTGCATATATTGTTGTTAAAGTTGGTATAATTTATCGATAGGAATGTCTGCAATCCTGCAACTCCGCTTACATTAGTGAATTTAGTCTCCTGGAATCCGACTACAGTCTTAGTTCCTTTGACAGCAAAGTAAACCCTGTCGAAGTCTGTGACTTTAGAAAGAAGATTATTTAATTCGGCGCTCTGTGGACCGGCAGTTACTGAAGAAATAAAATTGACTATCGACTTTACCGGATGCAATATTACGTTCAAAATATTTTCTCCGAGTGTTCCTGGAGTCAGACTTATTCCGTTATCTACTGTATAGAACAACACCTGCTTCTGTGAAGAATAATAGAAGTTTCCTGACTGCGGAGACTGATATATTAAATTTATTGATTCATCGTTAGAGATAGCTCCTACGACATCTCTTGTCCTGTTGAAACCTAATCCTTCCTGAAGAGGGAATGTAGATTCATTCAATGCTTTATTCAGAGATGTTCCAAGTATTATGTGGTCTCCCAAAATATTTGTATATCTTAATATGCAGAAGTTGTTTACACATGGAATATTTGATGATCCTGTCCTGCCGCATAGTCCATTATTTGCTACATTTGAATATCCTGAATCGAATCCTACGTAGTCATTGAAAGTTGATTTTGAAGGGTTTGATATTAATTGGCTGACAAAATAATTTACTCTATTGTATTCTATCGTCCCTATTCCCTGGGCTTCTTCTATTCCTAATGAGTTTTCAGGTTTGTCGCAGTATAATGCCCAGTCTGAACCACCATTTGTGGATGCGTAATTCAATAAAGTAGCTGCAACATATTTTGTTCTTGTTGTCCAGTTTCCGTTGAAACAGAATCTGTCTTTTCCTCCTATTATGTCCCATTCTCCAGATTTGAAGCATCTTCTGTCTGCTGTCGCATAACATTCTGTGTCGTCGTTACAGTATCCGCTGTCTTCCTGATTGAAATCTTTTCTTAGAGAAACTAAAGTCCAGTTTCCTGTATTGCTGCATCTGTATCCTGTATCTCCGAATACTTTTCCGATTGGAAGAGTTTTTGGATTATCGTAAGGTGCAACACATCCATTTGCTGAGCCGTCAAAACAATATCCCTGCGGACAGCAAGAGATGTTGCTATATGACTGGCTGTTTTGTGTATTTGGGTTGAAATAACTGAAATCCAATCCTGTGTTGTTTTTTAATGCATTTACAGGCCGAGTTGCGTTATATGACAGTGCATCTTTCCATTTAGTATCGAAATCACAGTACCATGAGCCTTTATTTGCGCAGATATTTGGATTGTTTTGAACATCAGTAGTTGTCTGTGTAGTAGTTGGCTTCTGAAGATCGCTTGCTAAATTCTGATTAAGACAGGAATAGAAAGTTCCATCTGAAAATAATAAAGTATTATTATTTGCCGGAGTATTATTTGCCGTATAACTTCCCTGCCAGCAACCTGCGATAGGAGTTACATAAGATTCATTGAATTTTCCTGTAGCTCCCTGGTCATCTCCACAGCAAGGTCCGTAATTGCTTGCTGAGCCTGTGTTCTGAACTCCTGTCCATTTATATGAAGCAACGTTATTGCATGCATCTCTTTCTGAGTCTAAATCACCTATCCAGTTCCCGACTGTGCTTGCACTTCCGTAATCTGTTGTATTTGTAGCACAATATTTTGTTAAACCTGAGCTTAAATAAAACCTGTCAACAAAAAATATCAAAAATTGATTTGCGCCGTCTAATTTTGGTTTCTCTCCTGGAAGAGAATAGTAATCATTATACAGATCTATGCCATTCGCATATAACTTGATTGTTTTAATATTTGATTTCATGGCAGCAGTCAATGGTATTCTTATATGATGCCACTTACCTAAATCATCTCCTGTAGTTGAATATGACAGCACTGATCCTTGGATTGGAATCTCTGTATTGTCTGTTTTTATCAGAGAGATGCTAAGTCTTTTTGTTCCTAATAATAAGACGTCAAATTCCAAGGAATTGTAATAACTATATTGATAGCTCCAATCAGTAACAAGCAGATTATCTGCATTGTATATGTAATTCGAAGGGATACCTACTGTAGGATTGCTCTGTCCAGGATATCCGCCAAGTTTCGGGAAATTGACCCTAAGCACATTATTTTTATTATAATCTCCATAATAATCTTTCAATAATCCTGTCGGTCCTCCTGAAATTCTTACATTGTCCTGCTGTGCATTATTGCAATAACGATAATCAGGACCGCAGCACTCTGCGATTGCTCCATTCGTTGATGTGCCGCCTCTTCTGTAACAAAAGAATCTTGATGGATTGATTAGAATCGGATTGAAACTGTTTGATATCGGGTCGTCTAATTTTGTAAATGCATTTGGCCAGAAATAATTATTTAATACTGAATTTGTGACGGAGCTCACTATTGTTACATTTAAATCATGGACTCCCGAAGATATGGGAGGAAGTGTGATTTCGACCGGACCTAAAATACCTGAGTTTGGAGTTGCATTTGAATGACTTGTTACTTCTATTTGAGCGTTGTTATTTGATACTTTAATCTTGAATCCTGTGTTATTTCTCAGTAAAGAAACTGCAGGAAGCCCCTGGATGGTCAAACTTATTTTATCATTTCCTTTTATTTCTTTTGAAGAGATTGTAGCTGTGACGATTCCCTGTGGCGTTGAAAACTGTATCGTATTTGATAATATGACCTGATCTTGAGTTATTCCCTGAAATACTGTGTCTTGGGTGACAACTTGTAATCCTGTTGTGTCTGATGATACTACGCCTCCGCTAAAAGTTGGAGAGGCAGGCTGACCAAAAACATAATCTCCTGACGGAGTTGGATTGAGATTTGTTGCATTGAATTTGAATGAAGGAAAATTGAAAAGATTAAGTGGATCGCATCTGTACCATTTATCTCCATTTGAGATTGCATCATAAGTGCTGTCAACTGGATTTATCTTGAATGCTCCGATGGTTGCCTGATTCTGCCATTGCCACCCATTTTTATTATTGCAAAGATATTTTCCATCTGAAGAGATGAAACCTAATGTTGCAGTAACTCCGCAACACCTATTGTTTGTGTCTGGCACCGTGCCACTGAAAGAGCCGCTTTCAGCACTACAAAGTGAGGGATTTGAAT
>CAZNFC010000001.1:39079-63054 GCA_964572885.1 uncultured Methanosarcinales archaeon | reverse complement strand
GACAAAGATACTGTAAACGAACCATCATCATAGTTTGAATTGTAGCCATTCAGAAGATTGTCTAATGGTGTTGCTGCATTTACCAGCGTTAACGCTAACAAAAGCACAATACAAATTCCGAATAGCTTATTTTTATTCATTTTTTCTTTTTATCCATCCATTTTCCTATTCCGTAGCCTACCGATAGCCAGAATATTGTTGTTAAAATCAATATTGCTGTAGTTATCGTTGAAGTGCTCGCATTAGGAAATATAATATATAACGGAAGGAAAGGTAGTGCTGGCAATCCGAGAAGGAAGTCCAATGGTGATGCTAATCTTAATCCTTCAGGACCTGTCAAAATATAATTTTTAATTGCAAATATTCCAATAGTTAATCCTAAAACTATTGCAGAAACAATTAATCCTTTTTTGGTATTTTTCATTTTATTGGTTCAACCTCTCTTTTATTTTTGTTTTTACAGTTAGGTCTTCTGTTTGACCCCAATGAACTGTATGAACTGCGATCTTTATTTTGTCAGGTGATCCGATGTTAGAGTAAATTGCATTTGCATCAGATACAGGAACTATAGTATCTGAATCATAAAGACTATTTCCAAAATCGTAATCTCCATATATTATTGTTGCTTTAGGTACAGTAAATCCTGATCCTGGTTGAACATCTGTTATTGAGTTCACAAGATTAACATAAGCCTTTATGTTATTAAGAGATATTTTATTGTTTTCAAAGCCAGTAGCAAATGCAGCAAATAATCCTATTGGTGTTCTGAGTTTTGCTGCGAATTCTGAAAGTTTCGGATGATTATCTCCTTGTGTTTGTAATATATTTATTGCTGAATCTCCATTTCCATTAATTATTTGTTGCGTGAATTCAGTAGGACTACTAAATGCACCAGGAACACCAACGCCAATAAAGTTATTTATTGGATTGCTTGCAGGAAGTGAATAAGTAGTTCCGTCAGATAATTTTCCTGCAATAGGATAAGTACTTCTTATTACGCTGTAATTCTTCATTGCATCCAAAGCAACTCTTCCACCATTGCTATGTCCGACGTAAGCAGTCTGTTGCTTGTTTGTTAATTTCAATACTCCGCCAACCAAAGCAGGCCAGTATTTATCTACGACATCTTCATAAGTGTAATCTGCGCAAGTATCACAGTCAGTTCCAGGACCGCCAGTCAATTCAATCAACCAGACATCTCTTGGAGCGTATTTGATTGACTGCGTAAAGTAACCATCTTCATATCCTGAAGCTATCTCTCTTCCTGCTTTGTCCCATGCACTTATATCTGACCATAATCCTCCTGCCATGACGACAGGCTCAAGCCATGGCTTTGAATTATCTACTCCTAACAAATAATCAAGGAAACTTTGTGATACTGCTGGCTTGTAATGTTTCAATCTCAATAAAGTTGTTCCATCTGAAGTGAATACATATTTATCTTCAGGAACCAAAGGTCCGTTCAATGCGATGTCTATATTATCAGTATTTACAGGATTTCCGTTTGCAAAGAAATCTCTTATCGAGATTGCTCCCAAATCATCTCTGTCAAAAAATGTTTCTTTGTTCTTTGCAACATCTTGCTTATTCAATCTCTTCAAAGCATTGATTAATCCTTCAATTCTTGCTCCGCATACATTAACGATTGTCTTTCCATTATCTTGCGTCGCAAATATCAGTCCTGTATGGACGTCATTTACAATCCTTCCGTTTGCATAAGTGCTTCCATACTTGCATCCTAAGTTGGTATCTCCAAGATTATATCCTGCATTGATTATTACTTGTGCATTAGTTGGATCATTCACAATGTTATAGCTGTTCAGATTATTTCTCAGATATTTCACGATAGGAGTCAATGACATCTGTTCTACTTGTATGTTAAGATAAGCATCAAGTTTCTTGTAGCTTGTTTCTGCCCTATTGTTTGATTCTGAATATTCAACAATTGAATTGTCATAATCAACTACTGCGGTAATTATACTTCCTCTTTGCATGTCATTGGAAAATGAAAATGTCTGAGTTGCTGAAGATTTGTTGTTTATTGGATTTATTATTCCTGTAATGTTCTGCAATATTTTATTATCGTGAGTCTCAATTAATTTGACATTAACATTATTAGCAACACTAAGTCCTATATTATGAACTGTAACAACCACGTCTTTAGTTGAATTTATCATCATATCAGATGAATCTATCTCTAAATCTGAAACAGGTCCTGAGGGAACGACACTTATCGGGACAGTCTGTGAAGTTGTTAAGCCATCTTTTGTCGCAGTGATCTGGCAAGTCATTAATCCTATGAATCCAGGAGAAGGATTTATCTTTAATTGTGATAGACCGATCAATGAACAGCTTCCTGTTACATTAAATGATTGCCCGTCAGAGTAAAGTGTTAAATCAGCATTAAGAGGTGTATTCTGTTCTGTAGTCAGCATTGGCACGTTGAGTTTAGGTGCAGATGGCTGTAATTTAAATTCGACCGAATCTTTGAATATGTTTCCAGAATAAGGATTAACGTCACTTCCTCCTCCTAACAAAATACCGTTTATAGGAGAAAATACATGAACGTCATAAAATGTCGTATTTGTTATCTCTCTCCAATTTCCTACATATCCGTTACCGCATGAGGATGTTCCGCTCGCATTTATATCGCATATCCTTGGTGAAAGGAATACTCCATTTTCAAACTGCATAGCCCAAGTTGTTCCGTCATATTTCAGAATAGTGGAATTTGCTCCTACTGCATATCCAAATGTAGAATTGTACAGGTTCACACCAAACAAATCAACTTGTACAGGACTAGTGAAATCATTCCATGCAATTCCGTCCCATTTCATTATTGTTCCTTTATCTCCTACTGCAAATCCAAGACTGCTGTTTAAGACGTATATTTTGTTAATTTCTCCTCTCGTAGATGATGAAATGCTCTTATCTACCGTCCAAGTAGTTCCATCCCATTTGTAAATGGTCTGATTTACTATTCCGGCATTATTAGTGCTTCCTGCCGCAAAAGCAAGAGATGAACTTACAAATTCGATATCTTTTATTGGTAAAAATGATTGTGATTCCAGTGTCCAGCTTCCTCCGTTTTTCTTTAAAATAATGCCGCCGATAGGATTAACTGGACAGCCACTTGAACCAGTGTTTGTATTATTGGTTCCGCCGGCAAATACAGTAACCGCTCCTTGGTTAGCATCTACTGTTTGTAAATTATAACCGAAATTAAAATGGCTGCCTCCAAGTGTTGTATATTGCTGATGAATTGGCAAAGGTTCCGTATTCCATGCTGTTCCATTGAATACATCTATCACTTCATAACCGACAGCATAAGCTTTGTTAGTGCTTGTAACTTTGATGTCATTTGTTCCGCTCGAATAACAGTCGGAGTTAGCATTAAATGGAAGATAATATACGTTACTGATTGTATTTCCATCTGTGGCTAATGCATAGTGTCCATCATAAACAAAGCCGTTTGTAGGATTATAGAAATCAGATTTAAGTTTAATTGCATGTACTTGCAGACCAATCAAATCGAATATGCTCCAATCTCCAGCTGAAGATGTAGCTCCTGATGTCGCAGCATGTATCACTCTGTTTGTAATTATTGGAGCAGTTGTTTGCGCAAAATCAATCTTATTTTCAACTGGGGTTTCTGTCAGGAAATCCAGATTCAATTTTCCTGAACCGAACACAGTATCTTTTCCGGGTATTCCGAGATCCTTTGCGTTCTTCTCTATCAATGATTTGACCTGCGAAGGTGATGACTTGTATTTCTGTATTATCAAAGCAGCTGCTCCTGATACAAATGGAGTTGATGCTGATGTTCCTGTCAATGAATCTGCTGAAACCGGAGCGACAACATCAGGTTTTATGTAATTCCCGAAGTCCTGTCCTGAAGAATAATCAACCTGATTTTCTCCATCGACTGAACCTACTGTTATTGAGTTAGGAGAATTTCCTGGAGTAGCGACTCCTGTAAAGTCCCCGCATAATCCTTGTTTCCTGCAGTTTCCTGAAGCGACGACAACAGTGACTCCTTTGTTTATCGCATCTTCAACAGCAGAGACTAATGGAGAATTGATATCACTGAAAAATCCTCCTAAGCTTAAGCTGATTATATTTGCGTTATTATCGACAGCATAATTTATTCCTGCTATGACGCTTGCTTCAGTACCTTCTCCATTCTTGTCTAAGACTTTTACGTTCAATAATTGAGATTCAGGAGCCATCGCTGATATTATCTCAGAAACTTTTGTTCCGTGCCCGTTTTCATCATCAGTTGTCCCTGAACCTGTGAAGTCCTGGCCTTGTATGTTATTTATTCCTGTATCAAGAACAGCGATCTTTATTCCTTTTCCTTTGAATCCTGAGTTCCAGAAATTTTCTGGGTTTGTTTGAGAGACTTCATCTATGCTGAATGCTTTGACAACCCTGTTAGGGAGAATTGCTTGTATGCTATTTTCATTTTCTAATGAAGAAATCTGATTTTGAGGGATGTTTGCTGCAATCACTCTTCCTATATTATGTCTGCTTGTTGTTGCTCCTTTTGATCTCAATACTTTTTCTGCTTCATCAGGATTATTTGTTTTCAATAAAACACCCAACATCTGATCAGAATTTATTTCATAAGTGAGCTTTGCTTTTGAGTCTTGGGATAAACTTACTATTTCCTGAGTGTTTTGATATGTAGGATATTTATGATCCATCGAAAATAATACAAAAACCGCTCCAAATAGCAAAAGCAGGCATAGAACTAACGATGTCTTTAAGTAGGTTGATGACAAGTTGTCCCCCGATAGTTATTAAATCAGAGTTAATATTTAAACCTTCCTATGGTACACAAACTTTAAATATCGCTGTAAAATCGAATGTTTATGGCAGAAAGTCTAAGGTTGCAGACAGGAAAGAAGAAGATAAGACTTCATCCGGCTGTTTTCGTAATTCTATTGATAGTTGCTGCAGGCATAGGCTATGTAATTGGCCAGAATGGTCCCGGAAAGGCTCCTCAGCAGAACTGTATCCCTCAGCCAGATTTCCAGCATTTTCTTGATTCTGCTAATCAGGTAAGGGCAGACTACCAGAAATGCGTCAAAGATTTATGGGATCTGCAGTTCTCGATAAAGACTGGCGGAATGGCTGTTCCTACAAATTCAACAGCTAAAAAGAATGTAAGTTCTAATATTTCAAAATAAATTTTATATATTGATTTTGTAAAAGAATTAATGTCCATAACCAATAATAAAATCAATAAATTCTTCATAAAATTTTCTAAAGCCTGTAAATGGTGGAGGAACATTAATAGTAAGTTCTCTAACTGTATACACAAGTGCCCCTTCCTTCGGGTCAAAAATAAATTCTCCTACAGTGGGGTTTGGCCACTTTGGTTGCTTAGTAATAGTATCTGTTAGACTCATCATATTTCAATATGTATAAGAACTATTTAACTTTATCTGCTTGAATCAGCTTGTCTTTCCAATTCGTTCTTCTTGGAAATTGCGTTTGAGGCTGAGTTCATCGAAGAAGCTGAAAGTATCTCTTCAGCCAATGTTTCCTGTATGGCTCTCTTTGTATTGAAAGCTTTTTGCGAAGCTCCCTGTGTCATGAATCTTATAGCCAAATCCACTCTTCTTTGAGGAGAAGATTCGACTGCTTTAGGATATCTTGCTCCGCCGTATTCTATTGCGATTATTTCTTCTCTTGGAGCTGCATTTTCTATCGCTGTTACAAGTATCTGTAAAGGATTCTTTTTTGTCTTTGCTTCTATGATTTCCAGTGCTTTTATCATTATCTTTGAGACTAACTGTGATTTTCCTGAATTATGGCCTGAGCTTATCTTGTGCTTCTTTGCTCTGTGTCCAGCGACCATTATCTTGTTCATTACACGTTCTAAGATGAATGTCTTTGATTTGTGGAATTTTTGCTTTGCATATTTTGCTCCTGTCTTTGGAAGGAATCTTGGAGCTAACGTAATGTAAGATTGTAAACCTGGATCTACAACTTTAATCCCTTCTACATCCCATCTGTTGAATACTTTTACTTCAGTCATTTTACTTTCTTGCCTTCTCTAACTTTCCTTTTCTTAATGCATCTAATGATTGGTCATTTACTTTGATTACGCACCATCTTATTCCAGGAAGATCTCCTTTAGCTCTTCCTTTGATTCCTCCAATCTGTTCTACAATAACTTCATCATGCTCATCTATTAATTTTGTCGCACCGTCTCCTGTGCAGAATGCTGTGACTTGTTTTCCGTTTTTTATAAGTTGAACTTTAACACATTTTCTCATCGCTGAGTTAGGCTGCTTTGCTTCTACCTGTACTTTTTCTAATACGATGCCTTTTGCCTGAGAAGCTCCTTCCAATGGATCATATCTTTCTTTTGATTTTAGAACTCTCTGGACGTATTTCTTTTTCATCCATCTGGCATCTTCTCTTCTGGATCTAAGCTTTTTTGCAGCTCTTATCCCATTTGCTTTCTTACCCATAGAGATTCCTGTTTTGTAGTGGTTTATAAAGATTGTTATGTGAATTAGATTAATTATTTACTATATAGAAAAGATATAAGGAAAGATTAATATTCAACCTTGTAAGTACGAATTATAGGTGTTCTAGACAATAACCTCGAGTTGATTCCTGGGGAAATAAAATGTCAGGATATAGAAACTTTACTCATTATGTAGCACAGAAGGCAAGTTCTGGTAGCGATACCGCTAGAAAACTAGAACAAGAAAGCTTGAGAAAAAGAAAGGCAGTAATTGAGCTCGCATTAAAACAAGCTAGAGAAGTTGTCGATCCAAGAAATAATTCAAAAATTCCACAGGAATTAATAGAGCAAGTTGAAAGAAGAGCTATGCTTGATGGTAGCTATGAACTCACTCCAGCTGGAGCTCAAAAAATAATGTATGATTTTAGAGAAGGCCTGAAAAAAGCTGGAGATAAAGCAGGGAAGGATTACTTAAGTCTCATAGATCGCTTCGATAAAGAAAGAGATGCGGATCTTATAGCAAATACTATGTTCTGTTTTGATCCCGAAATAAGAGATAAAGTTGGCGGAAATTATGAAACAATATACAAGGTTGTTCTGAATTCTGGATTTGCGAGCAGGAAAGGGCATTCACCAACTGTCAATTATAGGTCTAGAAATTATAACGACATAATCCCTGACCAAGTGAGAGAATTACTGGCATCACTTCCCGAACCTAAAACAACAGAAGAAGAAACTCGTCAGAGAATGCTCATCACTTTAATCAGAAAGGGGGAAGAACGTGATAAATTCCCATTATTTAGGAAAGACAGCAAAAAGGCAATAAGAAAACTTGAAGAATCACTAAAGAATGAAAAAGACCCGAGAGTACGTGAAGTATATTCTGAATTAAGAGACAATTATGTTGGATATACAGAATTTGTTTCTGAATGTGTAAACCCTAATTTCATAGACCCAGAAAATAAACAAAAAGGTGTCTTGCCATCGTTACACCAAAGGATAGCAATGTATCATTTGGTCAGAGAAGGAGCATTTGGAATATTTGACGGCTGCGGAACAGGAAAAACAGCCATCGCTATTCTGGCACAACCTTTAATTGAAAAGCAGATGAAGAAAGATGGAAAGGAATTCAGGAGAACCTTGGTTGTCTGCCCTAATCCTGCAAAAAAGGCATGGAAAAAAGGATTGATTGGAAATGAAAACGAAAGGTATCTTGTCGAACAGCAAAATATTGCGGTAATTAATGGAGAGAAGAAAGATGAAGACTTTTTGGAAGATATTAAAGATAAGAAGTGGGTCATAATTAATTATGAGCAACTGCTCGCAAAAGTTCCTTCAAATGGAAAAAAGAAATTATTCGTTGAAGCATTAATCGACCTTGGTTTTGATTATGTAATATTCGATGAATCACATCATATCAGAAGTCAAAGAGAAGAAACAAAAGGAGGCAAACCAACAATAAGTAGAGCTGCACAAGCTCTTGCTAGAAAAGCAGGCTACAAATGCATGTTATCTGGCTCTCCAATTCCAAACGATTTCAGAGAAGATTATGCTGTTACATATAGCATATTGAATTCAGATAGATGTCCTAATCCTGAGAAATTCTGGGAGACGCATAAGGGTAGTCCTAGAGCATTGTATACTTTGTTTAATGAAAGGACCATAAGAAGGACTTCTGAAGATATCAATGAAAATCTTAAGCATGTTGAACCCAAAGAATTCAATGAGCCGTTTGAATTAGATGAAGTACAAAGAAAATTATATGATCACATACTTGATTTCAATCCTGCCAATGGAATGATTCAGGCAAGAAAAGCTCTGTTGGATCCTAGACTTGTTGACCCAGAGATATTGATGAAAGCTGGGTTAATAGGAAAGCTTGGTAGAGACAATTCTGCTAAATATAGAAGATTGGAAGAAATACTTGCAGACAAGAACGGTCCAATAGCAAAGAAGGAGAAATTCGTTATTTTCTCTAGCATGTTCAGAAGGGGAGTCACGCAGAAGGAACATGATGAATTAAAAGAGAAGTATGAGAAGTTAGGACTAATAGAAGAATTTGAAAAGTTAGGTCTCGATGATTCGTTGGAAGCAACAATCTCCAAGGAATTAAAGGATAAATTCGGAAGGGATTTCAAAATAGGAGTCATTGATGGGACAGTTCCTGATGCTGAGATCGGAAAAACAGGAACAACAAGAAGGGAGAAAATAGTTGATAACCTGAAAGATAATCTTGATGGGATAATATGCACAACAGATACAGGGGGAGAAAGTCTTGATTTTACACCGGCTTCATGGGCAATATTCTTAGATGAAGATTATTCTCCAGAGACCATGGAACAGGCTGAGTCAAGATTAATCAGGAAAGGACAAAAGAAAACAGTCAAAGTTGTCTATCTAAGAGGGAAAAACACTCTTGATGAAGGGTTAAGAGATTATGTAAAACAAAAAGAAGTTTATAATAAGATGGCTACGGATGGTCATCCTCTTACAGACGAAGAAAAACAGTTCTTGAAGGATAAGGAAGGTACATTCTTATGGGAATCTGAAAGGAAAAGAACAATAGGTGGAAAATCAATAGATGTAACTGAAGTTAAAATTACGGATATTGATTCATTGGTAAGTAAAGTAAGACACAGGAGTTCAAGAAGCGGTGTTGCATACAATCCAAATGATTATGACACAACCGATGCACAAAAATTAAATCAATGGATTGGAAAAGATCCTAATTGCTGGGAT
The DNA here is from genome assembly GCA_964572885.1 of uncultured Methanosarcinales archaeon. Taxonomy (GTDB): domain Archaea; phylum Nanobdellota; class Nanobdellia; order Woesearchaeales; family UBA10107; genus UBA10107. Next base: position 53,831 of record CAZNFC010000001.1, on the reverse strand, counting down.
GACGAGGAATTCGCAATATTTTATGATAAGGTCCTTCCAAATTTGTCAGTTCCTGTTGTACATAGAGCAAAGATAATTGATTTAATTAGAAGACACAGAGCAAAGAAGATAAAATTCCCAGGGAAAATTGTATCAGAAGGTTCAGGACCGTCTTTACTTTATTCTGCTTATCAGGATTTAAGACCTGTTTTGGCTAAATATGGCTTAAGAGTTCCTTATATTGTTGACAGGGATACATCAAAAGAAATGCTCAAGAGAGGAAAAAATCCTCATCAAGTCCTTGCGAATATGAACGGAGATAAAAGTCCGTTCAAAGCTGGAACATTTGACATGGTCGATAACGAATCAATCACTCTTCTTGGAAGCGCTGAAGATGTCAAGAAAACACTACTCGAATCAAGCAGAATATTGAAGCCAGAAGGATTACTCGAATTGGCAGTGCAAAACAGAAGGTTTAGTGACAGTTTCTACTCTGGATTAGAGAGACTTGGTTTTAGAGTTCTAAATAGAAAACATGAAGGGTTTGCAGTCGGAGATGAATTCTTCAGCAGACTGAAACAAGAGAAAGGAGAAAGATATGCTTCTGCATATGCAAGCAAATTAACAAATACACATTTCATATTAGCCAATAAAAAAGATAACCCTGCTGAAGTTCCAGCAGAAGATTTCCAGTTTGAGAGAATTGTTCCAGATGAGAGTGTAGGAACTTCAGAAGAAGTTAAACTAGATAGAAGTGGAGAACTTGCAAAGAGGAGAAAAGTCAAGGATGAAAAGAAATTGAGACCTGCTCTCCCGGGAGAAATTCCTGGATTGAATAAAAAAGACGAAAGAAGAGCAAAGGTAGAGGAATAAAATGGTTGAAAAGAATTCAAGCTCAAAACAAGAGTCTATTGACGATATAATGGCTAGAGCTATCGGATTAATGAAAAAACACGGTTTTAAACAATTACCTACTTATGGAAAATTTGTTTCTCTGGGGGAGAGTTCTTTACGTTTAAAAATTACAAATCTTCCTGGAGGATTTACGGAATTTAGAAAAAGATTGGGAGAAGAGCCATCAGTTGGAAAGTGGGATTTAGAATATACTATTGAACAAGCTAAACTTATGATGAATCTAAATAAACTCACTCAATTACCTAGTCAGAAGAAACTAGATAAGTTGGGACACGGTAGATTGGCCTCTGCAATTAACCGTCAAGGAGGTTTCCAAAAATTCAGAAAATTACTTGGACAAGATCCACTAAAAAAAGAAAGTGGTATGTGGAAAAATGAAGATTTTGCAGTTGAATATGCTGAAAGATTAAAAAATAGATATAATCTCGATTGTTTGCCTTCTGAAGGCGGTTTATGTGCAATTGGAGAGAGCGGATTGGCCAATGCTATCTCAGATTATCATGGCGGATTTAATAAATTCAGGATAAGATTGGGAGAGCCAGATTGGAGGAATTTATCATATTCTTTAGAATACGCTAGAAAACTTAAGGAAAAACATAAATTAGAATATTTACCAAACACAGCGACTCTTAAAAAGATGGGGGAAGGATCATTCTTGTATTATATTGTGACTCATCATGGTGGTATTACTGAATTTAGAAAGAAATTAGGCGAAAAAGTAAGAGATTGGACTGATTTTAGTTATACTTTAGAGTATGCTAGAGAACTGAAAATTAAGTATAATCTCGATAGATTACCTAACAGCGAGGAATTGGATAAATTAGGCGAATCATCTTTGCGTGCTGCGATTATAGAAGAACACGGAGGATTCGAGAAAATCAGAGAGTCTCTGGGAGAAAACTCACAGGAAGCAAAAAAGAAATTAAGAATTGGTCCAAAGGGATCTATAATGGGTTGGAAAAACCAAGAAGCTGTGATACAGTATATTATGCAATTAATTAAAAGAAAAGGATTGGATGCATTACCAAGTTCTGCAAGGAAATTGGAATCGCTTGGTGAGGGAAGATTAGTTGCAGCTATAAATAGATATCATGGCGGATATGTTAAGTTTAAAGAAAAATTGAAGGAACTACGGATAAAAATAGAAGAACCGATTGGTAAAAAATGGAAATTGGACTATATTTTAAAGATTTCAAAGGAGGCCATGGAGAAATATCATCTTGAAAAATTACCACCGCATAGATCTTTAGTGAAACTCGGATATAGTGGATTAGCTTCTGCAATATCACAATATCCTGGAGGATATTATGAAATCAGAACATTACTTGGTGAAGAATGGGCAAGGGGCAGTAGTAAAAATATTGATTATATTACGCAAAAGGTAGTTAGCATAATGGAGAAACATAATCTTCAAGATTTACCTAGTAGATTAGAACTAAGAAGACTAGGATATGGTGTCATAGGTGATGCAATAGCAGTAAATCATGGCGGGTTTCTTGCATTCAGGGAAAGATTAAGTCAAATACATGCAATTAAATCAGAAAAGGAAAAACTTGAAGACTTGCTTAGAGGTTTCATTGAAAGCTAAACTATTTATATTGGATATTATTTGAACGAACAAAATGCCAAAACTAAACCAAGAATTTTACTCAAGGGCTTCTGTCGAAGTAGCTAAAGGCATATTGGGCAGATATCTAGTTTATCCTATGCCGAATGAAGCACTAAGACTGCAATTAACAGAGATTGCCGCTTATGAAGGAGCTTCTAAGAAGACGTCAATCGGCGCGAGTTACGCCCCTGGACTGATATCAATCTCAAGTAAATTCGGAAAGCTTCTGCTTGATATTGCGACAGGAAAACCATTGCAACCATCTTGTGTTACAATAAGGGGAGTGACTCTTGACGAAAAATTACTGGATGGTCCTTCAGCTGTTACTGAAGCACTTGGCATAACAAAACACAATAAGGCATTATTCGATGCGCAACAAATCTATGGAGATAAAATATGGATTGAAGGAGATGGCGTTGGTCAATCACAAATTAGAAAACTAAATGGTAATTCTCCTAATTGCAAAGGAATATTCAGATTAATCTAAACAACTTTAATCTCTTTAACTGGTTGATATCTTCTTATGTATTCTTCTAATTTACGCAGATTCTTTGCAGCGCGGCCAATCAGCAATCCTTTGACTTTAGTGTCAGAGCTTTCTATCACAACAACTCCATCCTGTTCAGTAATATTCTCAGCTTTCAATGGATTTATGAAGTTCTTGACTAACTTCAATAAATCATTAGAAAATTCAACGATCTTTATCTTCTTCTTCAATATCTCAGATAATCTTTTAATATTTACGGCTCCTTTGCCTAAAGCTTTCATCAGTTCGCCTTCATTGACGACAAACAATATTCTCTCGTCTTCAACTATGCAGTCCTTGACAGAAGCATGAGTGACATTATCAAAAACTCTCATAAGATTCAAAGTGTCAACATCAAAAACAACTTTAGAACTCATTTTTGAAGTGCAACTACAGAAACAGAGAAAGGTTTCTTGACTACGACGCCTAAATCATCATTTGATATCTCAAGCTGATCAACTTTCACAGAAAACATCTTTGCCTGAGTAGTCAAAGTATCCTTGTCATTCTTAGGACAATTCACTGAAACAAATATCTCTTTCAGTTCTCCTTTCTTCAATAATTTCAAAGTCCTGTCTGTACCTACTATCAATTTTTTGTTTCCTACTAATTTTTTAAGTTCTGCTAAGCTCATTTTGTTTTCTCCTTTATTCCTTCTTGCCTTTCATCACTATTCTCGGCAATCCTGTTCCGATAGGGATTATCTGGTTTATCATTACGTTCTCGACTACTGAATTCAAAGGATCTTTCTCTCCAATAAGTGCAGCATTAATTATATGTCTTATAGGAGTCTCGAATGAGGCTCTTGCCAACACTGAAGATTTCTCTCCTATTATTCCGTATCTTGTTATTCCTTTTATAGAGCCGTCAACAGTCATCATATCAGCAATCAACATGATATGTCTCTCATCAACATTTAATCCCTGGCTTTCAAGAACCTTGTAGATCTCATTTATTATTGCGGCTCTTGCAGCTTCAATACCTAAGACATCATAAATCTCAAATATATCATTTGAATTTGTCCTTACTGTATCGACAGCTTCAAGTCCCATTATTACCTTGAGATTTGTTCCTGCCGTTATGATTACGAATTCATTTCCTCTTTTGACAGGCAAGACCTGTGTTATTCCTTTTATTCCTGCTACGAATACAGTTCTCAGCTGCTCCTTCAATTTGTAAACTTCATTAACTCCTGCTTCCTTGTTTGCTACAGGAACAGTAAGCTCTTTTCCATTCTGCTTTACAGGGATCTTTGTCGATTTCTCGATCATCTTTGCGATGGATGCTGAAGTACTGCCTAAAATCTTTACTTTCTCTTCATCCAATATGAATGAAACGGCATTTTCAGCAAGATCAATCACAAATTCCTTCACGATCTCGCTTAATCTTGTCTCTTTTATCTGAAGAGCAAGTTCTTTTATGTTCTTTCCTGATTTGTAAGGCTCTTTAAGATATATCTCCATCATAGGAGTCTCTATTGTCTTTCTTCCGTCAAGTATCTCTATTATTCTCGGCAATCCCATGGTTACGTTCATTTCCGCAACTCCTGCGAAGTGGAATGTATTCAATGTCATCTGAGTTCCTGGTTCTCCAATTGATTCCGCTGAGATTATTCCGACTGATTCTCCAGGAGCGACTTTGGCCAATTCATATTCGACAGCGATTTCTTCATATATTTTCTTTATTTTATCTGCAGAAGTTCCTTTAGGAATATTGTTCTCTATCTCTTCAATTATTTTCGGATTCAACTTTGCTTTTATTTCTTCTAATGACATTTTAAGCACCCGTTACCTTTTCGATTATTCTCTTCACATTTATCTTTCCGTTCTCTGATTTTGAGACGTCAACTCCGTCTTCTCCGTATTTGAACTGTACGATCTTTCCTGATGAATCCCTTACTGTCTCGTCATATTCAACTCTCAGATCCTGCATCGCATTTGCTAATCTTCTGTAAAGATATCCTGATTTAGGAGTTCTCAATGCGGTATCCATAAGTGCGTCTCTTCCTGTCATGCTCATGAAAAAGAATTCTGCAGGTTTTAATCCATCCTTGAATCCGCCTGCTATGAATCCTCTCGCTTCTGATCTTACATCTCCTTTCTTGAATGCGGATAATGTCCTGTCTTTGTAGCCGTTGCTTATTCTTGCTCCTCTCAATGCCTGCTGTCCTACGCATGCGGCCATCTGAGTGAGGTTAAGGAATTTACCTGCAGCTCCTGATTTGATCATTACTTCAAGATGCGTATTTCTTGTAGCGGAATCTGATACTGCATTTGCAATCTTGTTTCTTGCCTTGTTCAATGTCTCAAGAGTCTTCATCTCGAATGTCTCCTGCATAGTCTTTCCCGGGAAAGTCTCGAGAGATTCATCTTCAAGAGATTTTATCAATTCATCAACTTTTTTATAAGCTTCATCAAGTATCTTCTTTATTTCATTGTCTGTCTTCTCAGGAAGGTCAAGATCTGACAATGCTGCAGACTGTCCGTAATTCATCAAAGTGAATATTCCCATCTTGAATATCTTTCCAAGCATATCTGCTGTGAATTCTTCTCCGTACTGCTTATGTATGCTTCTAAGGAATAAACCTGCTCCTTCACCTAAGTTTGCCGCATCCATATATCCTTCAGTGAGCAGTCCGTTCTTTATTACGATAGGACTTCCGTCTTTTGTTTCTCCTTTGAATGAAAAATCAGGAGGGATTATCATGCTGTAAACTTCTTTTCCTGTTATTGTCTCTTTCTTTGGAAGCCTTGAAAAATCATCTACTCCTACAGCTGAAAGTATCTCGACTGCTTTTCTTCTTGTGAAGCTTAATATGTTTGTCAATAAGTAATTTCCAGACAATGCATCCTGGATTCCTCCAATTACTGCAAGTCCGTATCTTGGGGAGATTATCTGGGTCTGAACTAACATAAGCATCTCAGCTTCAGCTCTCGCTTCTTCTGTCTGAGGAATATGAAGATTCATCTCGTCTCCATCAAAGTCTGCATTATATGGAGCGCATACTGCAACATTCAATCTGAATGTCCTTCCTGGAAGTATTTTTACTTTATGGCACATCATTGACATCCTGTGCAATGACGGCTGTCTGTTGAATATCGCTATATCTCCATCCATAAGATGTCTCTCGACGATATATCCTGGCTGAAGTTCTTCCAAGCATGCTTCCTGAGTCTCATTTGTTATTTTCTTTTTCTTTCCATCCGGACGGACGATATAATTTGAGCCTGGATATTCTCCGGGACCTTTCTTTACGAATTCTTTTAGGTATTCCATGTTCCATTCTGTCACTCTTTCAGGAACTGTCAATTTTTTCGCGATTATCTCAGGGACGCCGACTTCATTTATCGAGATCATAGGATCAGGCGAAACTACTGTTCTTGCTGAGAAGTTTGTCCTTTTTCCTGCTAAATTATGCCTTATTCTTCCTTCTTTGGATTTTATTCTCTCTGAGATCGTCTTCAATGGCTGTCCGTTCCTGTGTCTTGCAGGAGGAAGTTGAGCGACTTCATTGTCAAAGAATGTCGTGACATGGTACTGCAATAAATCCCATAGATCTTCAATGATTATTTCAGGAGCACCTGCATTTATGTTTTCGAATAATCTCTGGTTGATCCTTACTATGTCTCCTAATTTATGAGTAAGGTCGTCTTCGCTTCTTTCTCCTGATTCAAGAGTTATTGAAGGCCTCATAGTTACAGGAGGTATCGACATTATTGTGAGTATTGACCATTCAGGTCTTGCAACTTCGCCGTTTATTCCAATTATATGAAGATCCTCATTAGGTATCCTTTCTAATCTTGATCTTATCTCGATAGGGGATATTCTTTTTTCATCTTCAAGTATAGTGTAAGGTTTTTCCAATGTTATCTTTTCCTGCTTGACTTTGCAGTGAGGGCATTTCATTGACGTCTTTACAGAAGATATTATTTCAGCAACTTTCTTTCTTCTCTCTTCAGGTCCGCCTTCATCTTCAGCTTTTTTCAGATCATCAGTATGAGCTAATATCTTATCGGGCGATGCAAGTATTCTTCCGCATTGCCTGCATGTGCTTCTTAACAGCATTATGATCAAGCTTACAAATTTGATATGTATTACCGGACGGGCAAGTTCCATATATCCGAAATGTCCTGGACATTCCTTTATTTTCTGTCCGCATGTCTTGCATCTCAAACCAGGATCGATAACTCCCATCCTGATGTCCATCAATCCGCCGTCAACAGGATAACCTTCCCTGTCATACAATTCAGGAGTCACTATCTTTGCTGCAGACATCTTCTTTCCTGTCGCAGGGTCAAATAATCCGAATCCTACGCTTCCAACTTTTTTGTAAACTACCTGATCGTCCATGTTAATATTTGTCCTCCAATGTCAATTTTGGATTTATTCCCAATGATTTCAATTCATCCAATATTAATTTGAATGCGTACGCCATCTCTACATTTGACAATTCAGAATCCTCTCCGCATACAGGACACATCTTTGTCTTCTTGTATTCGTTGTAGAATCCCATCGAACCGCACTTCTCGCATACAGGAACAATCGTCCTGTCTGAATCAAATCTTTCTTTAAGCAGTAATGCAGCTCCGTTTGCAACGAATGTATCCTTTTCCATCTCTCCCAATCTTAATCCGCCTTCTTTTGCCCTTCCTTCTGTAGGCTGTCTTGTAAGCAATTGTATCGGTCCTCTTGCTCTTGAATGTAATTTGTTAGCTACCATATGTCTCAATCTTAAATAGAACATATCTCCTATGTAGATTCTCGCAGTGTATTTCTCTCCTGTCTCTCCGTTGTACATCGTCTCTGTTCCGTTTTCCCTGAATCCTAATTTAGCAAGCTCTAATCTCAATGCCTGTTCAGGTTCTGCTTCGAATATCGTTCCGTCAATATGCCTTCCGAACAAAGCTCCCATCTTTCCGCCAACTAATTCGATTAAATGTGAAACAGTCATTCTTGAAGGGATTCCATGAGGAGAAGTCATTATGTCAGGGGTGATTCCCGATGCAGTGAACGGCATATCAGATTGAGGAACTATCAATCCTACGATTCCTTTCTGTCCGTGTCTTGATGTGAATTTATCTCCTATCTCAGGGATTCTTGGATCTCTCATCCTTACCTGCACTAATTTATTTCCTTCTTCGCTTTCTGTCACTAATACAAAATCAACCACTCCTGTCTCTCCGTGTTTTATAGCAGTAGAACTTTCTCTTCTTACATTTGATCCTAAATTATATTCATCCATCGAGCTCAGGAATCTTGGAGGAGAAGTCTTTCCTATTATGACATCGTCTTCATTAACTTTAGCTTCAGGATAGATCACTCCGTCATCTTCAAGGTATTTGTAATCTTTTTCTGATCTGTATCCTTTTACGTCCTTGTCAGGCGTTCCTATCTCGTCCATCAATCCTCCTGAATATCTTATCTCTTCAGTCGTTTCGGGCCTGTAATAAGTTGATCTGAATAATCCTCTGTCCAATGAACCCTGATTAAGGATCACTGCGTCCTCTATATTATATCCTTTGTAGCTCATTATCGCGACTACAACATTTTGTCCGGAAGGATGCTTATCATATTCAATAACATCATACGTGATTGTGCCTACTAAAGGAACCTGAGGCTGATGCATAAGATTTACATCCATATCGAATCTTACAGGATAATTTGCAGCATACCATCCTACTGCGTGCTTCTGATTCTTTGCACCAAAGTTCATTCTTGCTCCCTGATTGTAATTTCCGTATGGAACAAGTGAAGCTGTCACTCCAAGCATATCTAATGGAGTTATTTCCATATGAGTGTGTTCTTTTGTGATATCTTTTTCATAGAAAGCTACTAATGCATTTTCCTCTTCAGAAGCATCAAGATACTCTATTATTCCCTGTCTTATCAGATCGCTCCATGTCAATTCATTCTTCAATAATTGCTGTATGTGCTTTTCAGTAAGCATAGGCTTTCCTTCTTTCACGACGATGACCGGTCTTCTTATCCTTCCTTTTGTAGAATCAATCTCTATCTTATCCTGTTCCTTGTCGAAATTTATATTTACTTTGTTTGATATCGATCCCTTTCTTCTTTGGTCTATCAGATTTGATACTAATTCTTTTGGATTCTCTGTCTCTCCTACATATTTGAAGTTAAGGTATATTTCAGTCATTGCGTTTTTGCCTCTATCCCAGTTGCATTCGATGTTGGAACTTCAATCTTACTTAATGCTCTTTCAAATGCTCCACTTATGTCATTAGTAATTCTTTTTTTCATGTTTTGCGCGTAAGCACAAAGAGCAAGGACTGCAAATCCACCACAACTAAATCCATATGTGAAATAAGCTAACTTGTTGATGTCGTCCATTTTATTGCTGGTTCACCTTCACTCCATTGTGTTTTAGGAAATCAATTACTTCTTTTTCAGGACTTTCTTCTGTTATTTCTGAAAGCATCGCAAGATTCTTTCTTAATCCGATATTTGTACCTTCAGGAGTCTCTACAGGGCATAATCTTCCAAGATGAGTAGGATGAAGTTCTCTTGCTTCGAAATTTTCCTGCGTTGTCGCCAATGGAGAGACTACTCTCTGAAGATGTGATAATGTCTCAAGATAATTTAATCTCTGTATTCTTTGCGAGATTCCTTTTCTTCCGCCGACCCATGTTCCTGTCGCCATCGAGGAATAAATCCTTTGAGTTAACAACTTGTCACGTATGATTACCTTTATGCTTGGGAATTTTCCTCTCTTGACTATTCTCTGGAAATTGTAAAGTACGTCTCCGATCAAGACTTTAAGATTCACTCTGAACAGATCTGCTAATAGGTCTCCTGACATCTTTATTCTTTTGTTCATGTAGTGGTCCTTTTCATCAGGCAGTATTTCTTTTCTTGCTGTTCTTATGAATTGTTTAAGATATTTGCATATGTTCTTTGCTTTGTAAGATCTTGCAGCCGCTTCTGTTCCTAAGTGCGGCAAAAGATATTTGTCAAGCATCTCTGACATCCTTTCAACTCTTATTTCCTTTGCCTGGGTTATTCCTGTCTTTTTTGCAAGATGATCCATCGCATCTTCTTCTGATTTTATCGTATTGAATTCTATTAAATTAACAAGAATCTCGTCGTATGGAGCGTCCTTTGACACTGCATTCATTATTTCCTCATCTTTTAGCATACCTAATGCTTTCAAGACTACGATCGCAGGAACTCTCTTGAGTCTTGTGAATGTTATATAAAATATTCCGTCCTTCAGCCTTTCAATAGAATGAGGGATCTTGAATGATCCTCTCTCGGAGAATAATTTTCCTACGTATTCAGAAACTCCCAAATTAGCTTTTTCAACTATCAATCTGTTAGGAGCCAAATCTTCGATGTTAACTAAAACTTTTTCAGTTCCGTTGATTATGAAATATCCGCCAGGCTCATTAGGATCTTCTCCTTTTGCGATCAGTTCCTGCTTGCTTAATTTATTCAAGTGGCAGAATTTTGATTTAAGCATTATTGGAAGATTTCCAATCTGTGCAGTGAATGTCTCTCTCTGTATTCCGTTTATATGGGCTGATATGTTTATGAAGATAGGAGCAGCATATGTAAGTTTTCTTATCCTTGCTTCTGCAGGATAAATTTTTCTCTTTGAGCCGTCAGCTTCTGTTATTTCAGGCTCGGTTATCCATATCTTATCAAGTCTTATCTTGAAATCATCGACATTATGAGGGATTATAGTAGGTTCTATGACTCTGTTCTCTTCTATTATAAGATCCAATTCTTTTTCTATAAAAGTATTGAATGACTCTATGCTTGAAGTGACAAGAGATCTTTCCTCGAAGTATTTCTTTACTAATCTCTTAGACTCAAGCATCAATGACACCTCTGTAGAAAAATGTTTCCTTGGCCGTTGAACTCTTTCTCTTTACTTTAACTATGTCTCCTGCCTTCAATTCCATCTCTGCAAGCGCAGGATCGTTGCTGAAAATTTTTGGCAGATCCTTGAAATTAACATTCATTGTCTTTAGCAATTTATCTTTTTCCTCGCTAGAAATTCTCTCGTGCTGAGGAATCAGTTCGTGTTTTATTGCTTTTTTTGGTATTGACATTTTTCCTCTGCTCTTGAATGTGAGCGGTACGGGATTTGAACCCGCGACCCCAGCATTGCTTTCGTGATCGTTAAAAGTGCTGTGCGCTACCAGACTGCGCTAACCGCCCTTGATCGGAACGCCCTGGCCGAGATTTGAACTCGGGTCGAAGCCGCGACAGGGCTTCATGATAGGCCACTACACTACCAGGGCATAGTTATTCCTATAGACGTAAAACTCACTTGTTAAATAGTTTTGTCTATAGAAGTTGTGCCCATAGTGTTTTCGAGAAGCCACTCCTTTATAAAGGTTTCGGATTGTAATGCCTGAGAAGTGGGAATTAAGGCTTTTAAGCTTATACCTGTCCTGTTTCGTTGAATTTCTTAAGTAATTTCTCAACAATTACTTTTGAAGAAAATCCTCTCTGAGCGCATGTCTTGATGAATGTGTCGTATGTTGTCTTGTCAATATTTACATCCAATCTTGATACCTGCGGTCCTTTTGGTGTTGCTGCCATTTTAAAACTTTGATAAGACTCCGTATGCACTTCCATTAATACAATAGAAGATTATAAGATTCAAGACTAATCTGATCATTTCTGAAGAGATTAATAATTTTAATCCTTCGTTAACTAATACAGTAAATACGATACCTACAACAAAGATGAGAAGATGATGTTTCCAGTTAAATTTTTTCATAGTGTTTTAATAAAAGGCTCTATATTTAAAGTTTCTTAAAAAATCAATCTCCAATGTTGCCTGTCTTGACTTTTCCAGCTCGCTTGTAATTGGCAAAAATCACTCCGCTTGGCGTAACAAAACTCTCTGTTAATGTAAATGCTGCCGGTATCGTGCCTTTGTCAAACAACTTTTTTCCTTTGCCAAGAGTCAATGGGTAAATTTTGAGCCAGAGTTCGTCCACTAGATCATTTTTCAATAGCAGCTGAACGAGCTTGCTGCTGCCCCAAACTTTAAGGTCAGAACCTTTTGAATTTTTTAGCTTTTTGATATCTGCCAAGGTTCTTAGGAATACTGAGTTTTTCCAATCTGACTTTTTTATTGTTTTTGACATTACGTATTTTGTGACATCATTGATTCCTGGCCAATTGTCTGCATGTTTAGGCCAGTAATTAGCAAAAATCTCAAATGTTTTTCTTCCCAAAAGAAGGTCTCCAGGCTTCATCTGCTTTCCCATGATCTTGCCAGAGGCTTTGTCAAAATAAGGTGCACTCCATCCACCATACTTGAAACCACCGCTTGTATCTTCCTTCCGTCCACCAGGTGCCTGCATGACGCCATCCAATGTAATAAACTCTATGACGATTATTTTTCTCATCACTAGCATTATGATTGAAGTATATATAAAAATTATCTTTTTTATAGAAAATAAACTACTAATTATGTGAACTATGACCTAGTGTGTCTTTTTTCGTGATTGAAAGGTATACGACTGTAACTAAGATTGCAGCAAGGAATATTCCACTTGTTATGATTGTACCTAGTCCTAAACCGCCGTCAGCTGTAGCTTGTGAAAGATAATCACCTAATGAAGCTCCTAAAGGACGTGTCAGGATATAAGCAATCCAAAATGCAAGAACCGAGTTTAGCTTGAAACGATGAGCAATAGCAACGACTGCAATCAATACGGCAAATATCAACAGAGAGACTAAAAATCCTAGACCAAAGCTTTCTGCCACAAGATCTCCTGCTGCAGTTCCTAATGCAAAAGTGAACAATATAGCTAACCAGTAGAATGCTTCTCTTTTCATGGTGTATATTGAATGAATCGAAAGTGTCTTTTCACTTGAGTACCAAAGAGCGAAAGTTATGGCCAATGCGATACCAAAGACTATAGTTGTTATTTCCAGAGATACTCCAAGATTATCCGTAAGGTTATCTGTGATTAAAGTACCTACGATGCTTATCAGTACGACAGCCAGCCAATAGATGCCTGCCACATATTTTTTAGATTTAAATTGAAAATAAAGTACAACTATCAGCAATAATCCCATAACGATAGATACACCATTTAATCCAAGATTAAGGGTGGTGTTCAAAAAATCGGAAGCAGTTTCACCGACTGTTGTGCATAATACTTTGATAATCCAAAAGAATACTGTTATTTCAGGCACTTTGTTCAGGAATTTATGAGCTGTTTCTTTTTGCTCACTCCTAAATGTTATACTCACCATAGCCATCTTAGTCCATTGTTCATTTAAATACTTTTTGCATTAAAGAAGCAAATGACAAAATAAAAAATCCCCCCGGCCGGACTCGAACCGGCGATCTCTCGGGCACCGCTGTTTCGTTTTCATTCAGTGCATTTACGCACAGTCAACGAATGGTTTACACCTACAGCCAAGCGCTCTTGCCACTGAGCTACGGAGGGGTAAAGAATCAGGCCTGAAAGTTGTTTATAAACATTGTGATAAATTTTTATAAGAGTTTATTTTCTAGGCGAGAATGGCAGAACCTATTGTTCCAGAAGGTGTAAAGAAACTCCGAAAAAAGACAAACAAAGTATTGCTTGCCTATACGGTAGCCTGGTCTCTCACAGCGGCAATTGGAGTGCCTAAGTTTTTCTATGCAGTAGGCGGAGGCAACCCGGAAATGGACCGTTACCATGGTATTTTTTATGCAACCCAGGCATTGAAGCATTCTCCAGAAGGTCAAAATGAATTATACAAAAACGCATATTCAGTACCTCTTTCCGGAAGAAAATTCCTGGATGATATCGTAGGAAAAAACAAGGATAAGATGACAATAAGAGAAGTTTCTGATATTATTGAAGCAGAAAAAAAGAGACTGGAACATACGCCTCTTGTAAGGAAATATCTTATATGGAATTCCGCAGGATCAGCAATTCTACTGGGGGGATTTATCGGAGGAGGAGCCATAGTCTTTTATGAAGCGATAGAAGAACGCAAACGCAGAAAAGAATGGAAAGATCTAATCAATAACTAATCTGTATTCTCCTGAACTTGTCCTTCTTCCTTTAGAACCATATTGAACAATGCAAGGCTTCAAAGTGAATTCTCCTACTAAAGGCAGTGATGATTTTACTTTGTATGTGAATATCCTCTCTTCTCTCGGAGCCAAAGCGATATCCCAGTCAAGTATTATTCCGTCATGCGATTTCCTGTATTTAGGTTCAGGAGTTCCAGGTCCGAAATCCTCTTCAACTCTGTGTATTATCGGCAATCTATCCAATACTCTTACTTTCTCCAATGTTCTTCCTGTCCTGTTCATTATGTAAAGCACAATTTTCAATTCATTATTTCCTGTGTCTTTCTTGTGTATCGCATAAGCTTTCTTCTTGACTATTATTGGACTTCTCAAAGAATAGTAGGCGATTATGATCAAGAGAAGAATTATTCCTGCTCCTGCAACAGGCCTGTAATCTTCAATGACCTGGACCTTGTAAGTCTCATTAGGATTTAATGAGACTCCTTCCCAGACAAGGTACTGAACTCCGTCAAATTCTTCTGTCTTTGCTCCAGGAGCAGTCCTTAATATTGCGTAAGTGCTTGGTTTCTGTATTGATGCATCTAATTTTTTCAATGCACCTTCTGTATTTGTGAAGGTGATGTCGTGTTCAGTATAGAGGAAATGCTTGCTTGAGATAACATCCACTTTGTAAGGCAGTCTGTATTCTTTTATGAATATCGTTTTT
>CAZNFC010000001.1:0-39069 GCA_964572885.1 uncultured Methanosarcinales archaeon | reverse complement strand
ACCTGCTTTCCATTTTGTTTCACTGTTATTTTCAACGTATCTTCCTGCTTAGGAGTGGACGAATCTATGCTTAGAGAAAAATCAACTATCTTGTCTGAATTTGGAGGGATATCAACTTCAGTATTTTTATTTAGGAACTTGCTGTTCGCATCGATGCTTAGATTTATCAGATAAACAGGATATGGATTCTTGAATAAGACTTTTATCGAATTTGTCCTGCTCGGATCAATTGATACCGGTTCAAGGACTTCGACAGGAACTTCAACTGAGTAGTCCATTACTTTTGGATCGACTTTTATTACAAATATCTGGCTTGCGTATTCTTTTGTATTCTGCGATCTTGCTCTTAGTTCAACAAAATAAGTTCCAGGCTCTATTCCTGTAGCAGGTTTCATGTAAATCTTTGTCGTATGTGATTCCTGAGGCCCTAATGCGATTCCTGTCGTATATTCATACGCATTCGTAGCGCTTATCGACCATCTTACATCTGAAACTTCAAGGAAAACTACGTCATCAGTCAATTTTTCATTTGTGAATGTAACGTCAAATACGGCTTCTCCGAGAGGAGATATTGTTGCTTCAGAACTTCCTATCTTATCCATCCTTATGCTGGATACTTGAGCAAAAGCTAATGGTACCAGGAAGAAAATTAATATGAAAATAAATGCCCTCTTTTTCATCTATCTAACACCAATAGTTATTGTAAATAATACCATTTACTACTATTTAAATCTTTTTAAAGGAAGGTGTTCTAAAGTTTCTTCCAATTCTAAGCTGTGACCTTGCTTTCGTGGCCTTCCTTGACTATTCTTACTACATGGTCTGCTATGCTTTCTATCTTGTTCTCATGAGAGACTATGATTGTCTGGAAAGCATTTAGGTTTGTGAACAGATCTTTCATCTTGTCTATCTGTTCATTGCTGAATCCGTCAGTCGGCTCGTCCATAAGGAGCAGCCCTCTTGTATTTATGCCAGACATCATCCCGTTTATTGCCTTGTGAAGAGCTAATCTATAGGCTAAACATAGGCTTGTCTTTTCCCCTCCTGAAAGATTATCGAATCCTGTTTCGTATGAATTCTGCTCGATTACAGGAGTGAAGTTTTCATCGATCCTTGAAGATAATCTGTCATCTTCTATCAACAGTTCAAACATCTCTTTGAAATAATCATTGAAGGCAAAATATATGCTGCTAAGGACATGCTTTTCCATGATTGATATTATATTTGCAAAGTTGTTCTGCAGCCAGTTCTCAATATTTGTCATCTCCGATATCTTCATCTTTATCTTCTCTTTTGTTTCTATCTCACTTTTGATCGTTGATTCAGATTTCTCCTTATTTTTCATCTCAGTAGTCATCCTTATCTTCTCGATCTCTGCTTCTCTTTCGGCATTCTGGAATTTTTCATAGTTTTTCTTCATAAGATTGTATTGATTTTCCTTTTCCTCGAAATCAATAAGTTTTATTTTCATGTTCTTTTCTTTCAGCTCTGATATCTCTTTTATCAATTTATTATGAATCTCTTTCTTTTCGTTCAAAAATATCTCTTTTTCATTCATGTTCTTTATATGTATGCTCATTATTGATATTTCTCTTTCAGCTTCATTGCTTTCATTGAGTTCCTTGTTTTTTATTGATAACTCTTCTTTTATCCTGTATGTGCTGTCTTTGGCTTCTCTTAATTTATATTCTGCTTCCATTATCCTCTCATTCTCTGATGATCTTATCTTTTCCTTGTGCTCATGATGGACATGCTGCAGGCATAACGGGCAGTCATCCAATTCACTTATCTGGCTTTTTGTCTTTTCCGATTGTTTTTTTATCGCTTCAAATTCTCCTATAATTCTCTGTAATTCTAACTGCTGTTTTTCCAAATTCAAAATTTCGTCTTTTATCTCTTTTCTTATCTTGAGTTTTAATCTTTCAAGCTTATCCGGGCTTATTTTTCCTTTCAAAATTATCAGTTCATCTTCCAATCTTGCTATTTCTGTCTTAATGGAGTTTTCCTGCACTTCCATATGTTTTATGGATGATTCGAGTGTAGTTTTCTCTCTTCTTATCTCATTATATTTTTTTATTTCCTGCTCAATTAAAATAATATTTTCCTTCATTGAATTTGTCTGCTTTTTTGCTTCTATTAACCTGATATCGGCTTCTTTCTCTTTTTTTATCAATTCATCCTTTTCTTCTGTCGTTTTCTTAAGTTCTATCTTTTTCATCTCAAGATCAGAAGTCTTTCCTATGAGTTCTCTTTTATTTTCTCTTAAAGTTCTTGAGAATATAGTTGAATTCTCTATTATCCTCTGGTATTTGTCGATCCCGAATATCTTTCTTATTATATTCACTCTTTCATCCGAGTTTTCGTATAATATCTGCTTCATCTCGTCTTGTGGAGTATATGTCGTATATCTGTAGATTAACGGTTTTTTATTTACAGATTCCTGAGGATATCCAAGTAAAGTTATTATGAACTGCTTTAACTCGACAGGCGTCATATCTTTTTTTGTATCTTTAGTTATTATGTATCCGTTCGCCTGCCTTATGCCGTCAGATTTTCTCTTCAGATATCTTCTTATTGAATATTCCTGGTTATTTATTTCAAATTTTAATTCGACGAATCCGTCATTCTCTCCTTTTCTCAATAAAGAATCTCCTGAATCATTTATCCCGAACAATGCAAACTCAACTGCAAGAAGTATTGAAGATTTTCCAGAACCTATGTCTCCTGAAAGGACGCTTATCCCTTCATTGAAGCTTATCTTCTGGTTGACGTAGCTTCTTATGTTATTTAGATGGATTGATCTGATAATCATAGAATATTGATGAGTCAGAAGCTTAAATAAGTTTTGTCGTCATCATATGACAATGCTTGCAGCGCCTAACATTGCTGAATCATTAAGCTTGGAACCTATTAGCTTCACTCTTCTTCCGCATACTTCATTGCTTTTGCTCTGCATCGCATTCTCGGCAGCTTCAAGGAAATAGTCAGATCTTCCCAAAGCGCCGCCTACGATTATCAATTCAGGATTAAGAGCATTGACAAGATGAGACATGGAAATCCCAAAATAAGTTCCTGCTGATTTAAGGACATCTTTTGCTGCTTTGTCATTTTGAAGCATAATTATCTCATTTATTGATTTTGCTTTTTTTGTCTTTGCCTTAAAAATCCTTTCTATCGCGGAAGGAGAAGAATAATCCTCTAATTTTCCTCCTTTGCCGTCTACAGATGAGTGGCTTACGCTTCCTGCTGCGAAATAACATCCTTTTGCCAGCTTTCCGTCTATTATCAGTCCGGAACTTATTGTATCATTGAAAAGGACTCCTATTGAATTTTCTGTCTTCCTGAATGTGCCGCATTTGTATTCAGCTATAGCAAAACATTTTCCTTCATTTTCGATAAACACAGGAACATGGACCTGTTCTTCCAGGAACTTCTTTAACAGCAATCCATTCCATCCTGGAAATGATGATTCAACAACGATTCCTTTCTCCCTGTTTATGATTCCGGGCAAAGAAACTCCCACTCCTATGACTTTATTCTTTTTGACTTTATTGATAGAAGCAGCTATGTTATCTATGACTTTCTTCTTGCCTTTAGATATTTCAGCAGGTATAGTGATCTTTTTCACAATCTTGCCACTCAAATCGACTAATCCAGTCGTTATCGTCTTTGAGTTGACTTCAACTCCAATCAGGAATTCTCTATCCATCTAACACCCCACCATATGGAAAATAATTCGAGTTTTTATATATAGATTTATGACCACTACGGAGTTATCAATGATAACCTTTATAAAGGAGCCAGGGTTTTGCTTCTTTATCATAGAGCTGTGAGGAATTGCTTCCTTGAATCTATGTGTTAAATTAAAACAATGGAGGCTACATAAAATGGCATTATACAAATACATAAGACAGAACACACATAATATTTCTCCGGAAATACAAAGAAATAGGTTAGTTCAATGGAGATCCGAACCGTCAACTTTAAAGATTGATTTTCCTACAAAATTAGACAGAGCAAGATCATTAGGATACAGAGCAAAACAGGGAATATTCATTGTTAGGCAAAGAGTAAAGAGAGGAGGACACAGTGCGCCTTTCCCAACTGGCGGAAGAAGATCAGCCAATTGGACTACAAGAAAATCATTGATGCAGAATTATCAGGCAATCGCAGAACAGAGAGTTGCAGACAAATATGTGAACTGCGAAGTTCTTAATTCATATGAAGTAGGAGTGGACGGAAACAATTATTGGTACGAAGTGATCATGGTTGACGTCTCTCATCCTGCGATAAAAGCGGATCCTATATTGAATTGGATGGCTTCAAACAAAGGAAGAGCATTCAGAGGTTTGACTTCGTCAGGCAAGCGTTCAAGAGGATTATTGAGAGGCAAAGGCCTTGGAACTGAAAAGCTTAGACCAAGCAGAACCGCCAATAGAAAGAGAAGAAAAGGTTTGCTTAGAAAGTAACTCATACTTTGAATTCAGATGTATGAAGCAAATGATATTTTCCCTGATCCAGGAAAGCGATTCTTATTTCTTTTGCAGTCCAGGATTTTCCTTCAAATCTTCCTGGGAAAACTTCCATATGGTTAGGCCTTAATGAAAATAATGTTAAGTGAGGAGTGTAAAATTCTCCGGCATGCGGATATCCATATTTCTTTACCATCTCTTCTCTTTTCGGCCCATCTCTTAATTCAGGCTTTAACCTCAACGGATTGTCCCTGTCTATTAAAGGAGCCATCCCTTCTATAATTTTCATATGAAGACCTATCAATCCTGAAGATGATATTCCGATTGTGAATAAATTTTTATCGATTGTTTTTATTTTTCCAAGTTCAACTTCAAATGGATCATGGCTTTTTGCTATGTTATCAAGAGTTTCAGTCATCTGAGATTGATTTTGACTTGGAAATGAAGCTCTCATCACAGTGCAATGAGCAAAAGGAGTGTGAACTTTATAGACGTCCGGATATGTCTCTATAAACGAATGCAGTTCCTCTATTATTTCTGAGTTTGGCTGTATGTAAAACAAATAGTCCATTCTCAAGCCAACTTAGAAGTATTATTTAAAGTTAACCGATAGAATAATTCATTTATTTCTTCAGGAATTCAATCAGAAGCCTTACTCCTCTTCCTGTTCCGTACTCAGGAATATAGTAGCTTTCCTTCTTTGATTTTGCAGGGCCTGCTATATCAAGATGAGCCCATTTGACTCCTTTTTGTATGAATCTCTCAAGGAAAGCAGCTCCCTGGCTTGCTCCTCCGTATCTGTCCCCGTCATTTTTAATATCTGCAAATTTGCTTTTCATCTGCTCTCTGAATTCATCAGTCAAAGGCAGTTCCCAAACTTTTTCATCTGTCTCTTCTCCGGCTTTATCGATTTCATTCATCAGTTCCTTGTCATTTCCGAATAATCCTGCTATATTCTGTCCTAACGCAACAGTGCATGCTCCTGTCAATGTCGCCAAATCAATTATTTTTGTAGGTTTGTAATTTTCCTGGACGTAAGACAATGCATCTGCAAGGATCAATCTTCCTTCTGCATCAGTATTCCCTACTTCAACTCCTATTCCTGAGTATGATATAAAGAAATCTCCAGGCTTGTAAGAGTTTCCTGATATCGCATTCTCGACAGAAGGTATCACTAAAACTATATTCTTTTTTATCTTCAATTCAACAGCAAGCATGAATGCTCCGAAACATGTCGCAGCTCCTGCCATGTCTATCTTCATATCTTCTATGTAGTTTGTCGGCTTAAGATTTGTCCCTCCTGTGTCGAATACCACTCCTTTTCCTACTAATGCAATCTTCTCTTTTGATTTAGGATCCCCATCATATTCTGCTACTATCAATCTTGGAGGGAATTCTGAACCTTTTCCGACTGCCCATATGAGATTCAATCCTTCTGATTTTATTTTCTTTTCATCAAGTACCTCATACTTCAATTTATTCCTGTGAGCGAAATTAGATACCATCTCTGCTATCTTCTGAGGAGGTTTCTCTATTGAGTTCTCATTGACTAAATCCCTTACAAACTTTACTTTTTCATCGATAAGAAGAGTTTCTTTCAGTAAGTTACTAAATTTTGAGTTGACATCCAAAGAGACATTCATCTCAATCTCTTTCTCATCTTTTTCCATTACATATTTATCAAATTTATAGTCGCTCAAATCAAGCCCTTCAATCACGGCCTTGACTTCCTTTTCGCTTTCCTTAGGAACTTCAATTACGGAATTTTCCTCTTTTCTTGTCTTCAATGTCTTGAATACGACTGAATAAGCTCTTCTTATATCTTCGAGAGTGTATTCTTTATTTATCCCGACAAGAAGTACTTTATCGCTTCCAACTTTAAAGAATAATGTCGTCTCTTTTTTACCGTCATAATGAAAGTTTTCAAGTTCTTTTTTTATCTTATCCTTTAAATCATTGTTTTTAGAATCAAAAAAATGAACTTTATCCTTTTCGCCGTAAACCGGAATTACATAAACGCCTTTTTTTCTTCCTATGTCTATCTTCATATTATTACTTCAACCTCAGATGTTTATAAATTTATTCTTGGCTGGAAGGCCTCTGCAGGCCTTCATTTCCAAAATGTTTATAAAGCAGGATATTCTTGTTTTTTACATGGTAAGGTTTTATTGTGAAAATTGCAAGTACAGTTTTGCTCCTAAAGATAAAGGCAAGTCGTTGCCTCCAAAAATATGCCCTTACTGCAACAGAAGGGAAACTGTAGTCCCTGAGAAAACAGCCCAGGAACTTCTTAATGAATTTACAGACGAATGATATTATATTGAATATCTTGAGCCTGAAA
The DNA here is from genome assembly GCA_964572885.1 of uncultured Methanosarcinales archaeon. GTDB lineage: Archaea > Nanobdellota > Nanobdellia > Woesearchaeales > UBA10107 > UBA10107. The sequence continues at coordinate 32,256 of CAZNFC010000001.1, read as the reverse complement.
ACATAGCTATTCTCTGAAGATAATTCTGCGAAGTGGTGTTGTTTTTCATCTTTCTTATGTCTTCTCTTATCCTTCCAAGAGAATTCGAGAGTCTTTCAGTTGCATTGACTTCATCATCAATATCACCGAATACTACCGTGACAACTCCGTCAAACATTCCCGTTCCTGAAGATGAGTTCATGTCTTTCATCATCTTCTTTGCATCACTCTTTATTTGATCTGCAAGTTCATTAATATTGACGAGATCTGTTGTTTTCAGGATAGAATGCTCTTTTTTGCCGTCATTAAAGAGAACTTTCAGTGTTACAGGCTCATTTCTTATGTATTTGCTTATCTCTATTGAAGTAAACTTGACATTTACATTAATCATAAATATAGTTTAGAAAGAATGTTTATAAAATTATCTTGTTTTTAGAGGAACAGGAAGCCAATAATCTCCATCGGCCAAAATATCTATGTTTTTCCCGGATAATCCATTCTTTTGCATAGTCAGATAAACAAGATCGGTGTTAGCAAGTTCAGGTATCTGTATTTTTGTACTGTGACTTACTGCATATTCCAGTCCTTCTCTTGCAAGATGCGCTTTTCTGAAGTGATAAGTATGGCCATTTTCTGTAAAAATACCATTGTGTTCTGCAGATGGTTTTCCTGTCACGAGTTTACTGACAGCACTATACGCTTTATGAGCAGGGTTCCATTTTCCTAATCCGCCAAAGTAGCCTGCCCCTATAGCAAGAGCAACTATACCTGCTTTAGCAAGTCTGCTGTTCCTTTTTCTTTGAGCAAGCAATTGTCTTCCAGTTTCAGAAGTAGCTAAATCCTTTCTTCCAATAAGCTTTGCGACATCCGCCGGCAATCCGTAGTCTATTCTTATCATTCTTCTAAACATAAAGTATCACTCCTATTTAAACCTTTCGAATATTTTGTCACTAACTAGTGACTACATTTGTCTTCACAAACTGCCACCCTGGACTCTGTGGCGCTATTTTGACTTATTTAAACCTTTGTATGCGATTATCCCGATGACGATTATGATTGTCCAAAACAACAATGTTGATATCAATTTCAATGCAAATACGACAAGATTAACAAATAGAAAAGCAATCAATAACCAAACAGCCAGTTTCTTGTAATTTGTCATTTTAATTTCTTGTAACCTATCCATACAAGTACGAGAAGTACAACCCCAAGAAGTATGAATCTTATCACATCTGAGAATCTATCCCAGTATCTTACAGTCGCGAAGAAAAGATTCAATATTCCTCCCAAAAGGAATCCTGAGCTTACGCTTTCAGTAGCAACAACAACTCCAAGGACCAGTCCTATGAATCCTGCGATCACCATCACAATAAATGACCTGTCATCATATATCTTTTGAGCGTCATCAAATAATTTCCTGCATGTGAAATCAATGTCACAGTATCCTGTCTGATATCCTTCAGGAATAGGTTTTGCATACCCTGCATTGTTTGTCCATTGTCCTCCATTAGAGATGCAAACATCCTTATCGCTATAATTCAATTCTGTCTGATTATGTCTGCAATAATTGTTATAATCAGGAGCATGGAAAAATGTAGATATTCCATAATTGACGAAAAGAGTGAATATTATTGCAATACCTATTGCCAATAACCATTTTTTAACTCCACTCCCTTTCATATTGTTGATGTTTAGATTGATTCTTTTTAAATTTTTGTTATTTTATCCAGTAAAATTCAATTAAACTACCATTTAAATACTTCAGTTCATTTATCATCAAAAACGAGGTGTCACTAAATGGCTAAAGCTAAAAAGAAATCTGGAAAGAAATCCAAGAAATCAAGAAGATAATTACATCGCAATGCTGCCTTCATCGCAGGGCGGCATTATTTCTGACATATTTATATACAAGAACTTCATGTTTTTTCCTTATGGACGAGATAGAACTTGCGAAAAGTACAGATATATGCAGGAACTGCAAGAATATAGTCATTGGAAGAGGAAATTTCAAGTCGAATATATTATTTGTAGGAGAAGCTCCAGGTGCAAACGAGGATGAGCAAGGGTTGCCATTTGTTGGAGCAGCTGGAAAGAACCTTGATAAATTATTAGCAAATGTAGGATTAAGTACAAATGAAATTTACATCGCTAATATTCTCAAATGCCGTCCTCCTGAAAACAGGAATCCTTCTTCAGAAGAAATCAAGAAACATACGCCGTGGCTGATGAAACAGATAAAAGAGATGAAGCCGAAAGTTATCTGTTCTTTAGGAAATTACGCTACAAAATTCTTTTTAGCAGGATGCGATCCTGATGGAATGGACAAACAGCCTGGAATAACACAGGTGCACGGCAAGGTAAAAATGATTGATATAGATGGAATGACGATAAAACTTATTCCTTTATTCCATCCAGCAGCCATAATCTATAACAGAAATCTTATAACTGAATGGGAGAAAGACATGGAAATTGTAAAAAAAGAAGTTGAGGAACATAAATCTACTTCTTAATCATCTTTGGATATGTTCCAGGATCCATGAAAACAGCGTCAATCAGGACGCAAAGTCCTTTGTTGTTTCTCATCATCTCATCAGAACTCAATCTTGCAGTGCCTATCGCGATAAGCTCACCTTTCAACGTCATGACTGCAACTTTATCGTCTTTGCTTATTCCTGAATTTAGTTTTGCTATTCCGGGAACGTTCAATGCCGCGCCATGGCATAATGGATTCACAGTATAATCAGTCACCCATATTTTTGGCACATGATTCACAGCATTTTCCAACGGCTGTATACATCTTCTTATAGGAGTTTCATTTCCGTCTTCTTTCCAGTATGCATATGCATCGCTTAGATCCTGCAATGTGACTGATGTTGATTCATTGAACGGTCCGGCTTTTGTTCTTCTCAATTCAGCCATATGGGCATTTGTCTTCAGGCTTTTTCCGATATCTGTGCATAATTTTCTTATGTAAGTCCCTGCTTCGCAGCCGACTTTGAATAAGACATCTCTTCCGTCTATCTCAAGTATTTCTGAATAGTATATGCTTCTTTCTCTTAATTGTCTTTTAACTGCTGATTTTAATGGAGGCAATTGCATTATCTTTCCAAGATATTCCTGGAAAACTTCCTTTATCTTATTTTCAGGAACTTCATCATGGAGATGCATTATGCATACATATTCCTTTCCTGCGATAAGCAATGCCTGCACTATTTTTGTCGATCTTCCTAAAGCTACAGGCAATACTCCAGTCACATTAGGATCCAATGTTCCGGAATGCCCAGCTTTGCTTAACTTTAAGATATTTTTGACGTAAGAAGAGACTTGATGTGATGTAGGTCCTGCTGGCTTATCTATATTTACAACTCCATAGTCTAACAGTTTATCAACTGACCTTTGTTCAGGATTCAATCCAAATTTATCAGAAGTCTCTGTCTGTTTCTTGATCTGAATTCTTCTATTTACTTCTTCAAAAGGTAGTTTCATGTTTATACTCTAATATAGGTGAATATGAAAATTAATTCTTATCTCTGATTCCGCCTTTCTTTGTACCAGAAGTCACTTTTCTTTCTTTTTCTATTGCAGCATCCTGTTTCTTTTCATGCATGGCAGGCTTTTCATGCGACGTATGGTCATGTCCTTCATGCTCATGTATGTGCTCTATCGCTTCTTTATTATGCTCTGCTTCCTTGCCCATCATCTTTTCCTTTAACTGCTCTAACTTTGACTTTTCAACTTTTTCTGTTTTCTTCTTATCAACATATTTGTGTCCAAACAATTCCGCCTTTACTGCTCCTTTGTCATCTTTGACTGCGGTAACCTTTATTATCATAGGCGGATTTTTCATTCCTCTCTTCCACAACTCCAAGTTAAGCATCGAACCTAATCTTACATCATCTGATTTCATATGTTTAGAAAGGAATTCTCTTACTGTCCTTACAGCTTTTTTTGCTCTCCTGTACATAGGAACCTTCATTGCCTGTTTTCTCAATGGTATTGTGTATATTCTTTCTAAGTTTGCCATCTTAAGCGTTAGTCCTTGACCTTCTCCAATTTCTCTTTACGTATGTCTTTCTTCCCGGATGGACTCTTCTTGTCTTTCCATAAATCTTCGGGATTATCCAGAACGGAGCCCATTTTGTCTGCCTTCCATGCTTTGAAAGTCTTATCTTTCTTCCTTTAGTCATGTATCTTGCCATTATTTTTTGCTCTCGTTTGTTATTTGAGTCGCTATCTTGTCAAGGAATTTCTTTCCTGCAGGAGTTACTACTCTTCCTTTATGATTTCCTTTGTGATCTTGTTTTACAAATCCTGCTTTTTCCAATTGCTGCAATATTTTTCTTGCGATTGATCCTGAACCTTTCTTTGGTCTCTCAGGAGCGTAACCCATGTTTTTCAATCCGCCGTACTTGACTCTCAATCTGTTTGTTCCGACTGGACCTTGAGTATAAACTGTTCTTAGAACTGCAGCTGCTCTTGAAGGCCACCAATTCTTATCTTGAGGAGGTCTTTGTCTTGAGACTCCTGTCTTTACGAATTTTGCCCATTCCGGAGCCTTGAATTCAGGGTTTGACTCTAACTCTTTAGCTGCTTTCTTTATCAATTCGTTAGCATCAACTTCAAATACTGTTGTCATGTTATTTCTGCTTCTATGGTCATTTATAAAGGTTACGGCAAAGATTTATAGCCTTTTAAGGATAATTGAATGTTATGAAAGTATTATTCATCTGCAACCAAAACCAGAACAGAAGCAAGATGGCTGAAGAGCTATTTAGGTTTAAGTTCGAGACAAAATCGGCAGGGCTGTTCAATGATGTTCCTGTTGCAAAAAAGCAGATCGAGTGGGCAGATGTGATTGTCGTCATGGAAGATTTTCAAAGGAAAGAATTATCCGATAGGTTCCCTGATCTGTATCTGAAAAAGAGAATAATCTCTCTGGACATCCCAGATGTCTATACTTACGGCCAGCCTGAGCTTAAGGATGCTTTATTGTCTAAAATTAAAGTATTAGCTTAGCCATTCATTGAATTTCTTTTTTGCAATGTTAAGAGATCTGAATATTTTTGTTTCAGATACTTTTAATTCAGGGATGCTTCTTGTTACCTTGTAGAGTTTTCCTTCGCTATCTTTGAATTCTATGATTGATACTTCCCATTTCTTAATGAAATGCTTTTTATTTATTTTCATAAGAAATAAAGAATTTGATGGTTTAAATATCTCACGCGCGGTTGTCTTGTGGTCTGTGGATACTGTGGATATTATCTCTTAGTCTCATTAAAAGCGAGCTGAATCTGCCATTCTTGCCATCCGGCTTTCTTAAGCTCATGCTTTATCATTTTCTCTTCCATATCTGAAGATTTGATGTATGTCGAAAGTATCTGGAATGTTGACTGATTTTTTTGCAGAGTTGATTTAGGTATTGATGTCACAGTTATCATCAAGCCTATACCGATCAAGAAAATCAAGATATAGTTGCTTGATGTGTTATGCACAGATTTTATTATCTCTATTGATTGATCATCGTTGCCTATGATTGCATTTGTTGTTATCTTATTTGATGATGCTTTATTTTGCTTTTCAATTCCGACTATGCTGAAATAGTCTATCCCATCTGAGATTGTTTTGTAGTAATAATAGTTTTCATCTTCATTTTCCAATGATGTTTTCTCACTTTTCCAGTTGCTGAGCTTTCCATGCATATTCTCATTCCATGAATAGGAATATCTTTTTAATTGCAGTGTGTTTTTATCGAAGTTATTCGCTTTTATCCATTCTTTCGGAACTTTGAATATGATCTCTAAATTTGTTATATTGTCTTCATTGAAATTAGAGCTTACAAAGAAGCACTGCAATACGTTTTTCTGATATGGAGCATTCTCAGGGCAGTCAGGCATCGCCTGGACTATTATTCTTGCCCTTGTTATGTCTTGGTTCGTTGTTATTCCGATGCTTGTGAATAAAATTTCTTCATTATTGATTAATTTAATCTGCTCATTATTTGCGACTAATCTATCGAAGAATAATGTCTCCTTAGGAAATGATGAAGAAGGGGCATAGGAAGCTGATGCTAATGGGATAAAAAGGAATATTAAAATAATTATGTTAAGATATGATTTTGACATTGTCCAATCCTCTGAAATCATTATCTCCTGTAATAACTGTTGCTTTATGTGACATCGCTGTCGCCAATACAATTGCATCAGCCATGCCCATCTTTTTTTCATGCTTTATTTTGGCAGCATTCAGAGATATTTCAACATCAGAAAAAACAAAGAAAGACCTATTCAATACCATCGTAATAATTTTGTCTGCATCATCAGGCATATCTACAAGAAGTTTTCTATATATCTCTGAAACATTTATTGAACTGATTATTATTTCTTCATCGTCCTCTATATATCTCCTAACTTCGTTTCCGAATTTAGAGCCCTTGATATATTCAATCCAAGCCCAAGAATCAAGCAAAACGGTCAATTTCTTCCCTCACAAATTCTCCCTTGATCTTTCCTTTCCCTATCCCAAAGAAAGAGATTCTCGTCCTTTTCATGTTGATGACTAATTTCCTTATTGCTTCATCAAAAGTTTCTGCTTTTAACTCTTCTTTTGCATGCTCCAAAATGTCTTTCGTTTCTTCCTTTAGCGCTATTGTTGTTGCCATTTTGTTATACGATTATTTCTATTGTTTCGCCGTTGATTTTCTTGATTAACATTCTGATGACTTCATCATATGAATTGACTCTGTAGAACTCTTTAAGCTCATCCAGCTCCTTAGCGATTTTGTCATCTATCCTGAGCATCTTCATATTATAGACTATAATACTATAGTTTATATGTTTTGTGGTTAATTAGTTGTTACTAAATAGTAGTCATAATACGAAAGATTTATATATGAGTGTTACCTACCAGGTTTAGGTGGTTATGAAATGAAAACACTCAAAATACCAGTAAGCAACAAAGCATACGAATTAGCTCAAAAGGCTAGAAAGGGAGATTTATCCCAAGCAGTTGTTCAATACTTAAATTCATTGCCAGTTTCTTCAAATGGATTAGTTTCAATAGATTCTTTACCAGCATTAGACGGAAGACGTTTAACGCAAAAGGACTGGATTGCATATTTTAATGAGCAAAAAAGACAAATGATTTCAGCTCCTGATGTATACAGAGCTGTTTCAGCTCCAAAAGAAGTCCTTGACTCCTTAAGAAAAGATTTCAACGATAATTGGGAAGTAACAAGCACAAGAAATTCATATAATCCAAATGATTTAGGCGCAAAAATAACTCATAATTTCGGAAGCACTATTGTAAAGCCGACAGTAATTGAACTTAAAGTTGTTCCAAGATATGAAGGAACAAGATTAACAGAAGCATTAAAATCAAAAGAAACAGTTGCTTATTTGCAAGCATTGTTTAATACAAAAGATAGTGATAAGAAAATCGCAGAAACACTTGAACATTTATCTCAAATGAATCCAGAAAAGATTGCACTTTGGACACCAGACCAAAGCTCAAGAAAATCATACCCTGAAAGGGCTGTCAGGTTCGACCACATCAACGGTAGGTTCCATGTCTATGGCTACGACGACTTCGACTTCGGCAACTTTGGCCTCTCTCGTGGGGTGCGTTCGTCTGTGAGCGCCGAAGGCGCGAAACGCAAAAAATAAGCAGTATTTTTAAATAGATTCTAACATTTTCTTATTTGTCTTGGTTTGAGCTGATGAAACAATTCATTGGTGAAAATTCGAGGCCACACGTCAGTTCCCAATTTGGACAAAGTCCAAATGGGCGCATTTCGGCTCTGCCGAAATTGCGTATTATGACACATTGTTGGTTATAAAATGCAGCTACAACACTGAGTAGGAAACGAAACTGTGAAGTGGCAGTGATTATACAATAAACTGGCTATAAGGGTGTGGGCTGTCAGGTTCAACCACAACAACGGTAGGTTCCATGTCAATGGCAACAACAACTTCGACAACAACAATGGCCACTCTCGTGAAATGGCTTTGAATACTAAGACTTTATACTTATCAATGAAGCGACACGGAAATTTATTTGAAAATCTTTGTTCTTACGAGAATTTAGAGCTCGCTTTCAAGAAAGCAAGAAGAAGAAAAACATTGAAACCATATGTTATTGAATTTGAAAATAATCTCAAAGAAAATCTTGAACAACTAAGAACCGAATTGTTGCTACATTCTTATATACCAAAACCATTAGTTAATTTCATAGTAAGGGATCCAAAGACAAGGAAGATAAGCAAGTCTGATTTCAGAGATAGAGTTGTTCACCATGCTCTATGTAACATCATTGAACCTATTTTTCGCAAAAGCTTCATCTACGATTCATTTGCCAATCAGATAGGCAAAGGAACTTTAAACGCGTTAAATAGATTTGATTACTTCAAAAGGAAAGCAAGCAGAAATAATACAAAAGAAACCTATGTATTGAAGGCAGATATAAAGCACTATTTTGAAGAAGTTGACCATGGTGTTCTTATCAGTATAATTAAGAATAAGATTAAGGACAATAGAATCATTTGGCTAATCAAAAAAATACTTTCAAACTGCTCTCTCTCTCTCTCTCTACACGCTCTTCCCAGAGGGGGATGCCCCTTGGCAACTTAACGAGCCAATTCTTCGCCAATGTCTATCTAAATGAATTAGACTATTTTGTAAAACACGAATTAAAAGTAAAATATTACATAAGATATGTCGATGACTTCGTGATTTTGCATAACGATAAGAATATGCTTGAATACTACAAAGATAAAATCAACGAGTTTATTAGGAAAAATCTTCTTATAGAACTGCATCCAAATAAATCGAAAATAATCAAATTAGAGCGAGGAATAAATTTCTTGGGCTTTAGATCGTTTTATTACCACAAACTTCTAAGAAGGACAAATCTGAGAAAAACAAAGAGAAGGATAAAACAGTTCAAGCAAGATTACGATTCCAAAGTAATTGATTATGATGAGATATACGAGCGACTTCAAGGCTGGATGGCATACGCAAAGCAAGCCAATACTTACAAGCTAAGGAAACGATTAGGCAAAGAAATAGAACTATCATTTCCAAGCGAGATTTCAGATATCGAGCTCGACAGGTATATCAAAAATTTCACAGATATAGATGCGAAACACATATAAACCACCTATCGTGTTCATAAAGTATCATTAACGTATTTGAATGATATCATATAAGCAAAAGCCGGATACAGATGAATCTATTTTCTCTATTTTGAACCCTATCGTAAAGGATTGGTTCAAAAATAAATTCAATACGTTCTCAGAGCCGCAAAGAAATGCAGTCATTGATATAAACTCAAGAAAGAATATATTAGTATCAGCAAATACAGGCTCCGGTAAAACTCTGACTGCATTTTTATCAATTCTAAACCATTTGATAGACTGCTCTGAAAAAGGAATATTAGAAAACAAAGTATATGCCGTCTATGTATCTCCTTTGAAAGCGCTCAATTCTGACATAAAAATCAATCTCATTGAACCATTAGAAGAAATGGAAAAACAAGCAGATAAAAAATTCGGAATAAGAGTCGGAGTAAGGACAGGAGATACGACAGCAACAGAAAAAGCAAAAATGCTGGCAAATCCTCCCCATATCTTAGTAACCACTCCAGAATCTTTAGCATTGATGCTTTCATCAATTAAATTCAAAGACCACTTAAAAAATACAGACTGGTTCATAGCAGACGAAATCCACGCATTGGCAGAGAACAAGAGGGGAGTCCATCTAAGTTTGAGTGTTGAAAGATTGCAAAGACTTTCCCCAGCAATGGCAAGAGTTGGTTTGTCTGCAACAGTTGCTCCATTGGACAATGTGGCTCAATTCTTAGTCGGAAACGATAGAGACTGCGAAATAGTCGATATTCCAAGCTTAAAGAAATTAGATCTGAAAGTAATAAGCCCTGTAGCCAACTTAATCAACACAGATTATAACACAGTAAGCAATGAAACTTACAATCTAATTGACAAATTAATACAAGAACACAAAACAACTTTAATCTTCACAAATACAAGATCAGGCACGGAGAGAGTTGTCCATCACCTGAAAGAGAGATTTCCTAAAAACTACTCAGAAAACATTGGAGCTCATCACGGTTCATTGTCTAAAACTCACAGAACAGAATTGGAATCAAGATTAAGGAAAGGAGAATTGAAATGTGTTGTATGTTCAACCTCTTTAGAGTTAGGAATTGATATCGGTTACGTCGATTTAGTAATTCTATTGGGTTCTCCAAAATCAGTAGCAAGAGCATTGCAAAGGATAGGAAGATCAGGGCATAAGCTTCATGACACCACAAAGGGAAGAATAATAGTATTAGACAGAGATGACTTAGTTGAATGTTCGGTTCTTTTAAAATCAGCAGTGGAAAAGAAGATAGACAGGATTCACATTCCTGAGAATTGTTTAGACGTCTTAGCGCAGCAGTTATTCGGCATCTGTTTAGAAGAACAGATACACATAGATGATCTATTCAAATTAGTGAAAGGAAGCTATTGTTATAAAAATCTCAAAAGAGAAGATTACGACCAGATAATATCATATCTTGCTGGAGAATATTCTGAATTGGAAGATAGGAACATATACGCTAAGATATGGATTGATCCAATTACAAAGATGATAGGAAAAAGGGGAAAGATGGCAAGAGTCATCTACATGACAAACATAGGGACAATCCCATCTGAATCAGGAGTCATAGTCAAAGTAGGAGATATCGCTGTAGGAACCATAGACGAAGGATTCCTGGAAAAGTTAAGGCAGGGAGATATATTCGTTTTAGGCGGAAATACATATGAATTCAGAAACGCATCTGGAATGGTCGCAAGAGTACAGGCAGCTACAGGAAGAAGACCTACAGTTCCTTCATGGTATTCTGAAAGTTTGCCGTTAAGTTTCGATTTAGCTAATGAGATAGGAAGATTCAGGAAACTGATGGAAGAAAAATTCACACATAAAAAATCAAAAGATGAAATCATAAAATTCCTTAACGAATTCTTATATGTTGATGACAATGCAGCAAACGCCATTTATGAATATTTCAAAGAGCAGTATGAATATGCAGAGATTCCAACAAGTACAAAATTACTTATAGAACATTATGATGAAGGAGAGAAGAAATACGCTGTTTTCCATACTCTGTATGGAAGAAGAGTAAATGACTGTTTGGCAAGGGCAGTAGCTTATGCAATCTCAAAGATACAGCACAGAGACGTTGAAATAGGAATTTCAGACAACGGATTCTACATCGCTTCCCCTCATCCTGTCCAGGCAGTAAAAGCTTTCGAACTGTTAAAAGCGAATAGAATAGAGGAATTGATGAAATTAGCTTTAGATAAGACAGAGATATTGAGAAGAAGGTTCAGGCACTGCGCAGCGAGATCATTTATGATACTGCAGAATTACAAAGGCCATGAAAAAAGAGTAGGAAGACAGCAGGTAAGCTCCATGATTTTATTGCAGGCAGTAAAAAGAATTTCTGAGGATTTTCCGATATTGAAAGAAGCGAGAAGAGAAGTCTTGGAAGACCTGATGGATATCGAGAATGCAAAATTAGTCCTGAAGGATATAAATGAAGGAAAAGTGAAGATAAGAGAGATAATATCGAATGTTCCTTCTCCTTTCTCATTCATGTTAGTTTTGCAAGGATATCTGGATGTCTTAAGGATTGAAGACAGGATGGAATTCCTGAAAAGGATGCATCAGCAGGTCATAGATTCTATAGAGATGAAGAGAGGGATAAAACCTCAAAAAAAGATAGAGAAGATAGATTATGCTGAGTTCTGGCAGTCTGTAGAGGAAAAAAGAAAAAAAGAGATGGAAAGCAAGGAAGGAAAACTTAAATTCGCAGCAAGACAGTTAGCTCATGTTCCTGGATATGCAAAAGACGAGATATTCCATATGGTAGATGATGAAGAATACGAGCCAAGAGAAGATTTCATCTCTGCAGTAAAGAAATACCAGAAAGACATCGAGAAAGAATGGCCTGCTCATCTAAGGAACTTTGTCTTTACAAGATTAGAGATAAAGCCGAGCAAGAAATTTTCAGAAGATGAGGATCTGTTGAATGAGCAGTTGACTCAGGTTTCGAGAAGGATTAAGCTGCCTTCTGATATCGTATATGAGATTAGAAGATTGATAGAAGGAGAAAGAAAGCCATTCAATCAGAGCTTTAAGAAATGGCTCAAGGAATTATTGTCAGGCTCAATACCTAAGACATGGCCTGATGAACTTATTAAATTCCTGATCAAGGCAGAAAAAGAGATTTAATCATTTAATAGAAATTATCTGTAATCCGTATTTTTTAACTTCTTTTTCAGGCCAAAACTTTATATTTTTTGTTTTTAAGACATAAGTTACCTTCTTCTCCATAGCTCTTCCGGTGAATTTTTTAGTCTTCGGATCCCATTCTTTAAGCACTAATACATCACCCTTTTTGCATCTAAAATTTGCGAGTCTTACTTCATATGTCTTATCTCCGTCCACTATGCTCTGAAAGAATTCAGGCCAGACCTTTTTCTCTATTTTCATGCAACTTCTCCGAAATCCTGGACTTCAATTTTCTGAAGAGTATCCTGCTTTACTTGCTCAGGAGTTTTCGCTGTTTCATTTACAGCCTTTTCTTTGACGACCGGAGCTTCTTTTGCTGCAAGATCGACCTTTGTGCATCCTATGAGGAAAATAAACAATAAGACAAAAACAATCATTCTTTTCATTCTTTATTCAGCTCCTGTATCTTCTCTGAAAAGAAATTAATTATCGTACTTGCAACACTCTTAGATGATGTGTAATATCTTGCAAGAGTTTCTTTTGTGTCAGTTGAATTTGAAGATGGCGTCAGATTTTCAACTTTTGCGCTTTCTTTCTTAAAATTTGATAATAATTTTATGTCAGTATTATTCCCTTCCGAATTCAATTCACCGATCTTTGAGCTATAAGCTGCCAGTAATACTTTCTTGCTCTCCTCTTCCCATCTTATCCTTTTTTCCCCAAGAGCTGATTCATCTATCTTTATTGCTTTTAATTCTGCAGGCTTCTCAAAAACTTTCCTGACTGTTTTTCTGAATTCATCAGAGAGATTCCTCATCTGAGTCTCCCTTGTCATGAGATCCTCTGCTGAAATAACTGTCGCCATCTCAGACATCCTTTCTTGGAACATATCTCTTAATGAATTCAATCCTGTCGTATCGACCATTCTGCTGTTTCCGTAATCAATTGCAGCATTCATCTTAAGAAGAAACCTGCTCGCCTGCAGGTCAAGACTTGCTTTTCTTGCTTCTAAAGGGAAATCCTGAGCATAAACGACAGGAAGAAGCAGTAAAAGTATGATTAATATCTTTTTCATACACTAAATTCCGACCTCTCTGTTTAAATATTTTGTTGCCACAACCTTTAAATACATACTTGTATGATATTATGCTATGGGATTTGATCCGGTAGAGGACTTGAAATTAGCATTGATTGGTGTGTTGAATCACAACGTTTCTTTATCCACTTTAAGCGCCAAGAGAGGAGTTCCCGATTACAAGGAACAGAGAGCAGAATATTACAGGAGTTTAGTCAGGCAGAATGTCGATAAGATCAAGATTCTGGCAAAAGATCTGGATGAAGATACAAAGAAAAAAGCGGCAGAACTTGACAACCTGATGATGAGGGGAGATCCGAAAGGAATGCTTGGGTTGGTCGTTGAATTAAATCTTCCGAAGCAAAACCGTCCGGTGGCAAAGACAAACTTGAATCTTCCTCATGAGATAAGAGATGATATTTTATTTGACCTTGCTGAAGCGGAAAGATGCTTCAATGCAGAAGCATACAGGTCGACAATGATCTTATGCGGAAGGATAATGGAGACTGCATTGCACAGGAAATATTATGATGTCACAGGAAAAGATTTATTGGAGACAAGTCCAGGTATAGGATTGGGAAATATACTCTCTAAACTTAAAGAATCAAGCATAGAAATAGATCCGGCTGTAGCTCAACAGATCCATTTGATCAACAACGTGAGAATATTTTCAGTACATAAGAAAAGCGCTCCTTTCCAGCCTTCAAAAGAACAGGCTCAGGCGACAGTACTGTTCACTATCGATATATTGAAGAAATTATTCTGAAAAAATGGAAATACTTAAAGGGATCGAAATAGTCGATTTATCACTTTTCATTAAAAAGAAAAAGATTCTTGTGATATCTGACGTGCATTTAGGGCTTGAAGAGGAATACAGCAGAAAAGGAGTCTTAGTCCCGAAGTTCCATTTCAGGGAATTGATCAAAAGATTTGATTACATATTCTCAAAAGTAAAGCCTGAAATAATAATAATCACAGGAGATGTAAAGCAGGAATTCGGAGGCATTTCTACCCAGGAATGGAGAGAGCTTCTCAGATTCTTTGATTATCTTTCTAAATATTCAAAGAAAATAATATTGTTGAAAGGAAATCACGATCCATTTTTAGGCCCGATTGCGAAGAAAAGAGATCTGGAAGTTGTAAAAGAATTCAAGATAGGAGATATGCTATTTATCCATGGAGATTATGTTCCTAAATTGGATAAAAATATCAAGACGATGTTCATGGGACATGAGCATCCTGCTGTCACATTAAGGGAGAAAACAAAATCCGAGAAGTACAAGTGCTTCCTTAAAGGAAATTATAAAGGAAGGAATCTGATTGTCCTTCCTTCGATGAATCTGTTTGTAGAAGGTACTGATGTCCTGCAGGGAGGTTTCTTAAGTCCTGTCATGAAATCATCTAAAGATATTGAAGTTTTCGCAGTTGAAGACAGGGAAGTTTATTTTTTCGGAAAACTTAAAAGATTGATGCATTGATACTTTTTAGATGGCTTTGAATGGCACAAGCGAGACTTTCTTGACTTTTATTCCGTAAAATTCTTCAAGGACCTCTGCCTGCAATGTGTGCATGCTTGGCCCTGTCAGCCATCTCATATCAGGAAGCTCCTTTTTCTCTTTTGCATGTTCTATTATGCCGCATTTCTTATAGAGAGCTATCTTAGTTATTTTATTAGACATACCATATCTGTGTCTTTCCGGATGGCTCCTGCAGTATCGGAATACTCTCAGTGCAAATTCAACATTTTCAGGGATTGAATCCTGATTGCACATCATGCGTATTTGATAAGAATGTGTAGTCGCAGTAGTGCCTTCCTTGTATCCTGCCCGGACTAATATCTCAAGGACATCTGAATCAAGTCTTGATTCAATCCCTGTGATGCCGGAATCACGAACTATGCTCTGAAGTTGATTTACCTTTCTTTTGTCAAGAGGCATGCTGGCATTGACTTTATGCTTTCTTATAAGCTTATAACAATCTTTATAAACCACCTATTGGTCATTGTTTTTATGGGTACAAGAAAAGAACATAAAAGGGAAATAAGATTCCATAGAGGAAGGCACAGGAAAGACAGAGCCAAGACTTTCAAGACTGAAGCGCAGGCAAAGGCTTGGGCTCAGAAAGAAGGAATAAAAAGTTTTGACGTTGTAAGGCTTAATCACGGTTTAAGCAGGAAATTGACAGTTGTTGCTAAGAAATAATTTTTAATTAAGTCTACAAGATTCTATTCTTGAATATGGGATTGGATATGGCATAAGCTGACCTTGAATAATTATTTCATCAGATCTAATTTCAACAACTCTTCCGGCAACAACATATGATTCATCATTAAATCCGTCTCGGCATATTAGTCTTACTTTATCACCTATTTCTGTTTCTCCTCTTATCTTCACTCTTGTTTCTTCGATTTTCTTTAATATCCCTCTTGGGTCAGGCGATTTCAAAAGAGCCAGCAATTCCTGTGTAGATACTCTGACTCCCTTTCTTTCTTCTATCTCTATCATTTCTTTTTTCCGTATTTTTCTTCATATGACTGCTTTTTCATCAATTCAGTCTCTTTTCTCAACTGTTCGAAGCTATGACTTATCTTCATAAATACACCCCATATAGAACATTGTTTTTTAAGTATTAAAGGTTTGTTATATACATTAATAAATGCGGGTGGCAGGAATCAACCGTTAAGTTGCAACCTGTCAAAATATTACCGCATCAAACTCTTGGTATGCTGCGAAACCCGAGTTTTGACCCGTTTTCGGTTTACCGCATTCAACTTTTAGTATATATGCGGGATGCAGGGTTCGAACCTGCGTACGGACTAACCGACACCGCCCTTAACGGTGCGCATTTGACCACTCTGCCAATCCCGCGCAAACAAAAAGAAATTGATTTAACTTTTAAACTTATTCTTTAACCTTCTTCCCTTTCATAGGCTCTTTAACTGCTTTATCAGAAATTATCGCTGAATTACCTGTTGGATCTTCGATTATTATCTTTATTTTTTCATCGCCGAATAAGACTTTGTTTATCTTCTTCAATAAGTTTCTTACTTTTTCTGCATCTTCCTCTTCTTCAGTCTCTTTCGCAGTTTCTAATGCATGTTTTACTCTGTTCAATATCCCTTCAATGTTTGTCACGTAACCGTTTGCAGCTTCTCCTGATTCAATTGTCATCACATGAGGAATCTTGATCGTTCCTGTTGATGCTTTAACGACTCTTATCTTCAGGTCTTCTTCTGAGGAAACTTCAAGTGAATATCTCATCGGCTCATGTGTTTCTGCTGCTTCAAGATCTGCTTTGTGATATTTGCAGCTGGAGCAGCTCATTGAAAATATGAAGACATCTCCAAAATAAGGTACTTCTTTCCTGAATTCAGTCAAGGATAATGTCTTTTCATTGCAGAAAGGACATACTTCTCCTTGTACTACTTCCGGTTCTGTTTCAGCCATAAGTTAGTTTCAGAAATTTAATGTTATAAAGCTTTTTATTTTTAGAAAGAGTTAAAAAACTTTCTAAGTTGCCGTCGTTCGCTTCTTTATTTTTATTTTTTATTTCGTCGTTGAAGTCCCGTAGGGAACGTCCCCTTCAACTTTGTTTATCATAGTATAGAATGAAGCTCACAGAAGACGGCAACTAAAAAATAATCACTAAGAAAAAAATTTAATATCTATCTACTCTTTGAGGTCTTTGCTCTTCTGTAGCTACTTTTCTCTCTCTGTAGATCGATGCGAATGACGGAACGACTGCAATCCAGTCTTCTCCGAATCCTGCGATGTCGCCTTCGATTGCATCTGCAGTTTTCTTAATCTTGTTTATTGCTCTTTTCAATTCAACCAAATCTTTATCCTTAAGTGGTTTGATATTAATAAGAGGTATAGTATATCCTTCTCTTAATGCATCCAAGATCTGTTTAACATCTTCGAATTCTTCAAGAACATAAGGTCTCAATAATATCTTTGCTTTCTCTCCTTTCATCTCAGAATCAACATGAAGGAAATCCTTGTCTACTTCTTCTGGGATATCAAAATCAGAATCGCCTGAAAGTCTATTTTTTATTTTGCTAAACAACGCTCTCATCTTAAAAATTTCCTCCTTAACTGTTAGAAAATTATTGATGATATTAATATATAAATGTTTCTAAACGGTGTTTAAGACCCGTCTAAAGCCCTAATTCGTCACTGGACATAGAAAACTATATAAAGTAAAGCAAGACATATTCTTATAAAGAGGGGTTAAGAGCAGATTATACTAAGGTAGGTAAAAATATGGTAAAAAGAATCGGCGGAAGCAGAAGAAAAACAAGGCAGATATTCAGCAAGAAGGCTAACCAAAGAGGCAAATTCAGCCTTACAAGCTATTTCAGGAAATTCAAGGATGGAGATGCAGTCCTGCTTAAATCAGAGCCATCAATCCACAATGGAATGTACTTCAGAAGGTTTGATGCAAGGTCAGGAGTCATTGTAGGAAGCCAGGGAAAATGCTACATCGTAGCGATTGAAGACCTTGGGAAAAAGAAGAAATTGATAGTTCATCCGATACACTTGAGAAGGTACTAAAATGAAAGCGACAGTAATATCAGAACAGCCGATAAGCACGTATGACTTGAGGAACGAGTTAGAGAAAATCAAAGGAAGAGATAAAGAGCTTGGTTTCAGGGCAGCAAAGGTAGATGAATATCTTAAAGGCTTTACAAAATTGGATGACAGCAAGATACAGACAATCAAGAAAAAGATAGAAGAGCTTAATATTCCAAGGTTAAAGCCTGAACACATATGTAAATTGATAGACATAATGCCTAATGATGCAGAAGACGTAAGACTTGTGCTTAGCTCATATTCAGTAACCCTAACGAATGAAAACCTGGTAAAGATCGCAGATGTCATTAAAGAACACAGAAAATAAAGGACAAGGAAACAAAAATGAAAGAAGAAAGTGCAATAGTATTGGATTTCCTGCAGCATGGATACCCGAACGATCCCAGGCCGAGTCACAAGAAGACTCCTATAGTCCAAGCTCTGGGTTCAGAACACTTCACTTTGCTTGAATTAGTTCCTAAAAAAGACGTTTTTCTACAGCCTTTGGAAGAAATATATATCGGAGAAGGCAAAAGGGACAAGATACATCATATAATAGGCAAGATAACCTCTGACAAGCTTACAGGAACTGCAAAAAGCGAGATAGAGTTTGTCGTCAAAGACATGGTAAAGAAGAATGAGAAGAAGTTTTTGGAGTTCTTCAATAAATCCCAGCCTTTGACTACTAGGATGCATCAGCTGGAACTGCTTCCTGGATTGGGAAAGAAGCATATGTGGGAGTTAATAGAAGAGAGAAGAGTAAAGGAATTTGAGAGTTTTGAAGACCTGAAAGCAAGGATAAAACTCATGCCTGACCCTGAAAAGATAATAGTAAAGAGGATATTGCTTGAGCTTGAAGGAAACGAAAAGCATAGAGTATTTGTTGACGTATAGATTTCAAAACATTTATATCTTAGTTAAACATATTATTTATCATCAATGGCAAATAAAAAGAGTGTTGACATTTCTCGGAGCAATGTTAAGGTAAAAGTATCTTCAGCAAAGAAATCTCCGGTCAAGAAAATTGTTTCATGGATTGTTATAATATTATTGTTCTATGTATTGACTTCCGCGCAGACAAGCACTGAGACAGTGCAGGTCGAAAAAGCTGTGTCAGGAGGGAATCCTGTTCCTGTTGTCGTGGAGAAATCAGTCAATGTAACTAAATACAGGGAAGAGAAAGTTCCTTTCGGAGAACCAAGATGCGAACTCCTCGCATATAATTTCACAAAAGATTACACTTATTCAGAAGTCGCAATAAATGGACAAAGGACAGGAATATGCACTTATGATATCAAGAATGAAGAAGATATCGCAGGAACATTCAGGATGTATGTAAATATACTAAAGAGCGGAAAGATAAGCGACAGTCCTGATTATGCCCAGGTCATACCTCCTTTCGGAACTGTAAAATTCCAGTGGAATTTCACTCTTGGGTTAGGAGATTCAGCATCATGCCTTCTTCAATGCACTGACTGCCCTAAAAGAGAAAAATGCTTTTATTTGGAGCCTACAACATATCAGATAAAGCAGGTTCCTTATAATGTCGAAGAAAAGAAGAATGTTACTGAATACACAACATCAGGAACATCTAAGCAGAATGTAGTAAAGAATGTTTACACAAACAAATTCTTCGGATACAGGCAGTTCTTTTACTTCGGATACTAAGATTTATATGTATTGTCTTTTATATCGTTCTCTGTAACATTTATCGTCTGTTTCGAGCCAACTTTCCGTGCATACCAGGTTGATTGCTCCACCAAATGTTAGAAGCAACATAGTACTAATATTCGCATCAAATATGTAGCTTGCTCCAACCCCTAAAAGTCCTCCTGACACTGCTTTACTGACAACATTCTCTATTGTAGTCCTTTGAGTACGATTTCTTGCTGACATTGCACTTTGGTAGGTGCTAATGTTGTATTTAAATCTAATGTTTGAATAATTGAAATTATTAACGTAATATTTATAAATCGGCTTTTAACTTTAAATTTTATGAAAAGAGTCGTTTCGTTCATATTTGTATTATTACTTAGCATCTCTGCAGTCATTGCTCAGGAAAATCAGACTAATCAGTCAGCAAACACGACGCAGCCTCCTGTTCCTCAGATAATGTGCAGTGATAAGCAGTGCGATTCAGGCTGTGTAAGATGTATTGATAAAAATTGTCATGATCCTGGATTTATATGCACAGAAGAAGTCACACTTGACAAATTTTTCCCGGAAGAGATTCCTTTAGGCGCAAACCAGATTAATATAGTATTGAAAAATACAGGAACCGTTGATTTGAGCGATGTTTATGCATTGATATCCGGAGACGGAATAGAGACGACAGACAAGATCCCTCTTGCAAAATTAAAAGCAGGAGATAAGGATTATGTCTTCGCAAAAATAAATGCCGCAAAGAACGGAACCATAGATATCGTGATAAAATTGTATTATTCAGGAAATCTGAAGCAGAAGTATGCAGAACAGATAACAGTCCTGAATCCTGAAGCGCCAAAGACTGTAGAACCGGAATTTAATGTCACAGGACTGACAAATTCTCTTAATCAGCTTAAGCAGAGATATAAGGAGCTTGAGGCATTGTATCAGGACAAGAACAGCCAGGGATATCCTGTGGATATTGTATATGATAAACTGAGAACAGCAGCAACTTTCATCACCCAGACCGAAGCTAACTTATTCGGAGGAGATTATAGATCAGTACAAGTAAATTTAGGCGTGTTGAATACAAGCCTGAATGACATTGAAGATCAATTGGATTCTGCCAAGAAGCAGGAAGTGTCTTTCCAGCAGAAAATAAAAAACAATCTTTTATTCTACGGTTCTCTTGCAGCAGCTATAGTCTCGATCTTTACTGCATATAGATTAGTCCAGGAAAGCGTTGATAAGAAAAAGCTTATTGAACTGCAGAGAAAGTTCAGAAGTTCAAAAGGAAAAGCAAGAAAAGAGATAAAGAAGCAGATAGTTGAAGTCGAGAAAAAAGAAATAAAAAGAAAAACAGCAAAAAAGAAGGCAGCTAAGATAGAAAAAGAAGATGACGCTGTTTAGTTTCTTTTGTACACGATATATTCTATTATCGCAGGGATGACTGACACAGATATTATTGCAAGTATCACTACAGAAAAATTATTCTT
This sequence comes from uncultured Methanosarcinales archaeon, assembly GCA_964572885.1. Lineage (GTDB taxonomy): Archaea > Nanobdellota > Nanobdellia > Woesearchaeales > UBA10107 > UBA10107. Next base: position 11,201 of record CAZNFC010000001.1, on the reverse strand, counting down.
TACAAAAAGAACATTTCCAAAGAAGTATCCTCCGAAAAGGAACAATGCTACCCATGATAATCCGCCTATGATATTGTATGTAAGGAACGAAGAATAATCCATCATTGATGCTCCTGCTACAAAAGGAGCAAATGTCCTTACGATAGGTATGAATCTGGCTATCACTATCGTCTTTTTCCCGTATTTCCTGAAGAACTTGTTTGTTTTATCAAGATATTCTTTCTTGAATATCCCGCTTTTAGAAGTGAATATTTTAAGTCCTACTATACGTCCTATGCTGTAGTTGACTGAATCTCCCAAGACGGCCGCTGCTCCCAGTATGATGAAAAGCAGGGTGATACTCAACGAATCTAATGTCGCAAGAGCTCCGGCTGCAAATAATAATGAATCTCCCGGAAGAAAAGGAGTTACGACTAATCCTGTCTCCATGAATATTATGAGGAATAATATGACATAAATGAGCATCCCATAACTGGAAATCGCTATGCTTAGGTATTTATCAAGATGCAGGAAATAATTTATTATATCAATCACTTTTTATCCTCTTTTACGAATAAAAGCATGACTGATGCTAATAAAGTTAACGCAATTGAAAGGTAGAAAGGAGTGAACCTTCCGATTCTAAGCCATAATATCCCTGCTATCAATGATGCAGGAAGTGCGACCAATCCTGTGACCATCTGGAATCCTCCAAGGCTGCTTGCCCTGTATTTTTTATTTGCTAATTCAGATACAAACGCCTTCTGCACAGGTTCTATCGCTCCAAGATGCAGTCCGTAAAGTGCAAAAGCAAGAACAATCCCGTATTTCTGTTTTGAAAATATGAAACTTAGACATGATAATCCCCAAAATGCAAAGGACATGAATAAAACATATTTTCTTCCAATTTTATCCGCAAGATTTCCGAAGAAAAAAGTCGAGGCAAAAGCAACAGCAGTGAACAGCAAGTATAGCAAAGGAACGACAGGAGCTGCAAATCCAAATTGATTTGCATAGACTATTAGGAATGAATATGTGAACGTTCCCAAAGCAAATATTGTGCTCAATATCATGAACAGCCTGAAGTTAGGAGTTATATCCTTGAAAGATATTCCTTTATACAGCTTTATGTGATTTGTCCTTTCTTTGACTGCAAAAAGGACAAGCATTGAGCCTATGAATGTAGGCACAGCAGCGATCAGGAACAGAGTCCTGTAAGATACTCCAAGTATTCCGAATATGATCAATGTCGTTATTATTCCTATTACTGCGCCTAAATTATCCATCGTCCTTATTATTCCGAAATTTTTACCTCTATTTGATCTCTCTGAAATATCAGCAACTATTGCATCTCTCGGAGAATCTCTTATCTTTCCTGCTCTGTCGATCATCCTGAAAGGAACTAAGTGCTGCCATATTGTCGAGCCTGCATATCCTAATCTTGCAAGAGATGAAAACATATATCCGAGCCATATGAATACTTTTCTCTTTTTTATCCTGTCAGAAAGATATCCAGATGCAGCCTGCGACAATGAGACAATCGCAAGGCTTATCCCGTCAATAAGCCCGAGAATTGCGACATTCGCATTAAGCACTGTCGTTACAAATAAAGGCCAGATGGGAAAGATCATGTCAGAACCCATATCGCTAAGGAAAGAAGCTAATGCAAAAGTCTTTACTGTTTTCTTAGAATCCTTGTCCATTTATCTTATCTCATATGTTGCCGTAATCGTAGCGGTTATGTCAAGATTTTTAGAAGGAATGTTTGTTACTGCTTCTTTTACAGCAACTCCAGAATCAGCTCTGAACAAAGGATAAGGAACATAGCTATAGTCAGATGTCGTGATTGAGATTAATTTTCCAAGAGTCTGTCCCGAACCTGTAGCGATTGCTTCAGCCTTGCTTTTTGCATCTTCTGCTGCTTTTGATAATACAGTTTTCTTGTATTGATTTTGCTTGTCAGTTGATAATTCGAAATTTATGTAGTTTATCGTCGCTCCTGCATTTACTGAAGCATCGACGACCTTTCCTACATTGCCGAAATCTTTTACTGATACTTTTATAGAATTTGTCGCTGCATAATCCTTGAATTTCTGTCCTGATGGCATGTAATCGTATTCTGGGTAAATATTGTAATTTTCAGTTTCAATGTCTGCTTTATCGACTCCCAAGCTTTCCAATGCCGACAGCACTTTGTTGGTTATCTCAGAATTCTTGTTCTTTGCATCTTCTGCTTTATCAGCTGTTGTCTGTACCTGGACATAGACTACTGCTTTATCAGGAGGAACAGTCATCTGCGACGTTCCTGTCGCCTGGACTGTTCTCTTCTGGCTTGGGAATACATAAACTAATGCGCCAAATGCTCCGAGAATGATCAAAGCAGTGATTATGATTGCAGTATAATTGACCTTTTGCATGATGTTATCTTGTTTTGAAGATTATTTAAAGTTTTCTACATATCATTAATTATTTAAACAAGCTCATCATCATAAATAACATGAGTTTGAAAGAGGACTTGCTTAATTTTGCAAATATCGGCGAACAGATAAAATTTGAAGTTCTTTCTATATCATCTTCTGTAAAGCAGAAAGCCGATGATTCTACTGACGTAAGGAGAGCTAAAGGTCTTATTGAGAAAGGCACATATGACTGGAAAAGAGACATAGCAATAGTATTTGATCTGGCTGAGAGATATAACATAAGCACGAAAGATCTTAAGAAATTATGGAATTCATATCTGGATATGGAAAAAATGCTTTTGGGCAATAAATCAAAGCTTGAATCTCTAGGATTAAAAAATGTGGTCGTAGGCCCTAAAGGATTCGGAGCAGTCGCTGATCTGGATTCTGAAGTTTATATCCTTCTTAAGGCAGGCAGACTTGATGTTAAAGTCTATCCAAGGGATCCTGACAATGGATGGAACAAGGGATTCGAGGCATATTCATGGCAGTTGAAGAAAGATATACTTGCTATGGTTGAAAAATAAAATAAAAAATATAAAGAATTTTTGTTACTCAGATTAACTAGTTAGAAACTAGCTGGTCTGTGTTTAGCGTAACAATCTCTGCAGTAAACTGGTCTGCCTTCTTTTGGCTTGAAAGGAACTTCACATTCTTTGCCGCAATCTGCGCAGGTTGCTTTATGCATCTCTCTTGGACCAAAATCTCTTTTGAATCCACCGCTGCCACCTTGGTTAAAACCCATTGTATATATTCACCCGTGTTAATTAGTTATACCGACCAACGATACTAGAAGTATGTTCACGTGTATACTATAGTATATAGGTTCGTGGTAGTATATAAAGGTTGTGGATTAGAGGAGAAGCTGTACAGGGACGTTCTGGAAGCAATCAGAGCACTAACCTATATCTAAAGGAAAGATAAATATAAGGGTTAGACACACTAATTACTATATGAATGACAAGCAAGTAATTGATAAACTAAAGGTCTTAGTAAATGAGGGGCAGGTCTTGAAAACACGCTTGTTACGATACAGAGCCGGATACTCTGTAGAGTATGACAACAATAATTATTCGCAAGAAGGAGAGAACTGGAGGGCAAAATGCTTAAATTTGTTGAAGCTCAGATTCGGAGCAGATTCTGAGTATTATTTAAATTTCTCAAAAAAAATAGATACGCTGTATAATAGTTCTGGTCGATATTGTGAAGACAATGTTGGTCGTGCACTTGGTGCTCTGCAATCAGTACTCGATGCTATAGAATCGGGACTAACAGACGATCTTTACTATAAGAAGGAAGTTGAATTATTGAGTGACTTATTGGAACAGGCATACGAATTCCTAAGAAAAGGTTTTAAACTAGCTGCTGGAATTTACGGCAGAGTTGTTTTGGAAACAACATTGAGGGAATTTGCTAATAGGCATGGAATACGAGAGGAAAGTTTCGATCAATTAATAATAAAGTTGAGAATAAACTTCATAATAACTAAACCGTTTGAAAACAGTCTAAGGGCAAATTATGAAATTGGATCTTGGGCAGCTCACGGCAAGGATGAGTATGATAAAATGAGTGACGCACAGAAACAAGAATTTCTGAATTTTATCAGAGATAAAGTACTAAATCTAAGCTAAACAATATTGTGAAAATTTACTTCACAATTTCACAACATAAAATATCTCATTCTCATAGCTCAATGTTTTATATTCTAAATTCAATCTCCTCAGCATCTTCTGGAATCCGGCTCTTCTTGGTGAATTCATCTTCCTGTTTCCCAATGTTTTTGTTGAAAACGAAGCGACCAACCACTTTGCATTCAAGCTTTTAACGATATTCTCTGTCTTCTTAAAATCTAATAAATCAAACACTTTCCAGCAGAATACAGCGTCAACTTTTATCCCTTTCAGTTTATCAAAATCTTTATTCAGATCGATCCTTAGTGTTTTCAGCTCGTAATTTTGATACAAACCAGATATAAAATTAAAGTATTCAGATATGAATCTATTGTCTTCATTATTGAATTCAGATGCTATATATGTAAGTTTATTCAATCCCATCCATGGCAAAGAAAATGGATTCAATCCGCAGCCTATATCCAATATTGATTCAGGCCTTCCTATAATTGAAAATATAGCCTCATATAATTTATCATAGATCATCAATCTTTCTTTTGTTGATTTATGAGTTGACAATATTTTCTTATGTAGTTCAATAAAATCATCAGACATAGAATTTGTTCTTTTTAATTCATCAAGTAATCTCTCTCTTTTTGAAATATCGTTCTGAAATGCTCCATAAGAATGATGCATCTCTTTTTTTACATATTTTATTATTTTTTTCAGATCAGATGATTTTTCTTTCAATTCATTCAATCTTATCTTTGGATTTCTTTTGAGAAACTCATTTATCTTGTGCTTTACGGCTTCTTCATCAAGATTCCTGAACTTCTTTATTCTTACTTTCTCTATTATGTTTTTTATTTCCATGATATTAAGATAAAATGATTCTGTTTTAAAGTTCATTCTTTTATTTATTTTCTATATTGTAAATAACTAATAATAAAAGACCTATAAAAATATCTAATTATATACCTTATTACAGGTAGATTTATAAAGAAAACATCACATTTTAACTCTTAATGGTCAAGCTTCAATTTGACAGCAAACAATACAAAATAACGCTTCCTAAAGCCATCATTGAAGCTAAGGGATGGGCCAAAGGAAACAAAGTAAAGATTCTATTGAATGAAAGAGGTGAGATTGTTCTGACAAAATAAACATGGTAGACAGAGACAAAGTAAAAGAGATAATAAAGAAGAAGTTCAAGGATATAGAGAAGATAGAGATAGTAAGAGGAAAATTCAAGCCTGATGAATTAGTAGAGACTCATTATCCTAAGCCTGTCAAAAGACATTACATGGTGTATGAAAGTTTTGGACAATCAGTTGAAGAATTATATTTCTGGTTCAAGGATTATTTAGTTGACTTTGGATTTGCTGATGTGGAAAAGATAGTCGATACATTTACTGCATCGGAACAAAGTGCATTCTTCGGTTCTGCGCAGCAAAGATTGGGTGCACAGCAGAATATTGCATCGCAATATATGGCAACAATAGGAAAGATGGTAAAAGAGATGTTCCAGATAGTAAGAGACATACAATTATTAGATGAGAGAGAGAAACTTTATGATCTGGCATCAGGAAAAACGACAGGAACACCTGATGACGGCGCAGAAAAATCATTGAAAGGTTTATGGATTGATTTTGTCGATAACGGACCGCAGGGATTGAAAGCAAGTTCAGTATATGGATTAGCTTCTCAAGTAGGATATGCTACACTGCCTATTATTTTCTTTGATGCGCCTGCTGGACTCAAATTAGAAAATGTTTCAAAATACGTTGATAAATTGGAATTCAATAAAGATGTAAAATCAGTTTTGGTAAGGAAATTAGAGCAATACACTGCATGGAGAGATGCAACTGATAAGCAGATTAAAGCAAAGAAAAAATTCACGATAAGCTATCTAAGGCAGCATTACAATGCGATAAAACTTTATGTTGACTGGGTAAAGCCGTATCTTAGAAATATAAAAAGATTAGGGATGGATCCTGAGACTCAGATGTCTGCAGATATCGTAGGAGCATTTGAAGGTTCAGTCGTTGAAGTTGAATTCTTGGCTAAGATGCCCGCGGAAAAGCCAGGTTATCCAAGATCATGCATTTTAGTCCATTTCTATTTCAGGACAAGACCAGTAATGAATACCGGTCAGGATTATCAAAGAGGACCGACTCATATCGGCCGTGCTGAAATGACTTTCAGAGGATATGTCTGGACAGATAAAGAGGTAGCAGATTATAAAAAAGTAAGGATGGCAGAAGATTTCGAACTTCTGAAAAGCATAGACAGTTCGATAGAAAGCTCGATGGACTTCCTTGAAGAAGATCTAAGAAAATATCTTGGAGAATACGAGGAGAAATTCGGCGAAGACGAAGAAAGATACAGATTAGCCAAGAATCTTGTCGATACAGGAGCTTCTCCGAACATGGACTCTGCAAGAGAAAAAGTGAAAGAGATGTTCAGTGATAAAAGCAAAAAGCCATTCGGCCCGATTGGAGACATCGTTTCAGGATTCAAAGGAGCAGCAAAAAGCTTTATTCCCGGAAGAGGAAAATCAGATATCAAATTAGCAAGAGAGATAGAGGAAAAAAGAAAAGATATGGCCAAAGGAAATGCAAAGTTGACATCATTGATATACACCATATTCAAGAAAGCAAGAGGATTGATGACTCCTTAATCATGGCAGAACTTACTATTGAAGAGATCAAGAAACTTCCTCCAAGAATAAGAATTGAGAGATTAAGGGAATTCGAAGCTGAGCAGAAAAAGAAAAGGGAAGAGGAAGAAAAGAAATCAAAGCAGGAAGAAGAGGAGATAATAAGGAAAAGCATTGACGAGATAGCAAAAGAAGAAAGAGATATCGAAGAGGAAGAAGAGAAGTCAAAAGAAAAGAAGAAACCTGAAGAATCACTGGAAGAGATCGCAGAGGAAGCAAAACCTTTGGTGAGAGACCAAGGAGCACAGCCATATAGGACAAATATTTCGGAATACGCGAGAAGACCTGCAACAGAATTATTAAGTGATTTAAGAGAACTTGATGAAAGAGGAGAAAGAGGTTATTTTACTAAACAAGAACAATATATGTTCCAGAACAGGGCAGAAGCGATACAGAATAAAGAGCAGTCAGGATACAAGGCAAATCAGCAGGCAATGTTTGCTATGTCAGAAGCAGAAAAAATAATAGAGAGAAACAAAAACAAGCTTTCAACGACAATGAATTACAATTAAAATGGATTTCGACAGACCGTATTACACACCGATGGATCAGCAGTATCACAATGAGATACAGCAGGCTAATTCCAGAAGCGCTCCAGAGGAAACTATTTTTCCAATAAGTCTGATCGGCGCAACAGTTCCTGACACAGATCCTGCTACAGGAAGAGGAATTCTTGAGACTGTCCAGGGAGCTTTCAGGAAAGGAGCAGGAAATATTCAGTTAGTAATGATGGCAGGCGGCCAGGCAGGAGGGATGGGAGGCGGTCCAAAAGGTTACGGTGAGGAGATAAGAGATCAGATAAGGGAAATTCAGCAGGCAGTCGGAGCAAGAATCACGGGAGTGGAATTGCCTAACCATATCACTAATTTATCCGGATTTACACAGCAAGGTTTTAGCGAAGAAGCAAGAAAACATAATCTTGATGAGGTAAGAGATGCGATAAAATTTGTAGGAGATATCGCAGGCGGTGGAGGAGTGAATGTCATTTCATGGGAATTCCCGAGAAATATATCTGATGCAGACTGGGCAAATAAGGAATCGCATGCTTTAGGAAGAAAACAAGGAGATGTTTTCAGACAGAGAGAAAAGGAGATAGCTTTGCTTGTGGATAGCGATACAGGAAAGATACAGCCATTCGATAAGACAGATAAATTTTATCTCTATTATGATAAAGATACATTAAAACCTCTTGTTGGCAAAGACGTCAAGCCATCTGAATTGAATTGGCAGCAGGTCGCCGAAATTGCCAAGAGAGAAAAATATGATGATACAGGAATGTTCTTGCTTGACAAGTATAGTACTGAAAAGAGAATAGAGCAGCTCGAAGGTCAAAAAACATACTATGATCAGATTATTAATCAGGAAGATCAGCAGATAAAGGCACTTAACGCAAGAATAAAAGAGGTCTCGGAATATGATTTTAAAGAATTAAAAGAAAGAGAAAATAAACTCAAAGAAGACATGAATGATCCAAGAGTCAAGGATAATATTCAGGCAAAGAGATATTTTGATTCAGAAATGGAGAGATTAAGAAAAGAAGAAGCAGCAATAAATGATTTAAAAAGTGAAGTGCCTGATTACAGGAATCAAATAACAGAACTGGAAAAAAGAAAAGAAAATCTTCAAAGCAGCATAAGATCTTTGAGACAGGAAGAAGCAGAAACAAGAGCTATGAAAGACAAATACAAGCCAGTTGATGAATATGCTGCAGATAAATCAAAGGAATCGTATGCAGAAGCAGGTATATGGGCGATGCAGGAGACGCAGAAGAATGAACATGTTAAAAAACAACAGAGAGACATCCATGTAGGTCCGGAACTTAGCTGGCCGCAGTTCTATGGAAGCCATCCTGATGAATGGATAGGCTTGATAAGAGGAGCAAGAGAAAAGATGGTCGAAAAATTAACGAAAAAAGAGATTGAAGATCCTATGACGCATCAAAAAGTAAGGAATGAATATTATACAGGTGTTTCAGAAAATGAAGCGAAAGAATTGGCTAAGAAACACATCAAGGGAGAATTAGATACGGGTCACTTAGGAATGTGGATGCAGAATTTCAGGCCTGATCTTCCATGGGACAAGAGAGTTCCTGAATTCAAGAAATGGTACAAAGAACAGATAGAGCATATCTCTGAAGTAAACAAGAAAGAAGATATTGTTGGAGAGGTTCAGGTCGTTGATTCAGCTTCAGGACAGCATGCTCATCTTCCTCCCGGACAGGGATTCATAGGAAAGGATATTGTAGAATATATGAAGATCCTAAAAGAAAAAGGCGGATACAAAGGAGCTTTGACTTCAGAAGGTCACGAAGAAGAAAGATTCGGTCAGGGAAGAATATTAACCAAAGCATGGGAGACATTTGGTTCTCATATAGGAACAAGTTATTTCCAGGGAAGAGCTCCTTCAAGATTCAGCGATATAAGAATGTCTTATGCTCAGCAGGCTTACGGAACGACGGGAATATTCCAATCATATGTGCCAAGCAATGATTTCACATTATGGAGCCAGGTTCCATTAGAGTGATTTAACTACAAAATTTATAAAGGCTCATTCATAAAAGAGGTTAAAGATGGACTTTAAAGTACCGCAAAGAGAACATTGGAACATATCTAAGTATCCTACAGAAGAATTCCAGCTAGCGAAAAGACTTTCGGATGCTTTGGTGAAAGAGATGCACAGCTTCTTATCTTCAGTCGTTTTATTCGGAAGCTCTGCAAGAGCAGAGAAAGTCGCTTACGAAAAAGATGTTGATATTCTTTTGATAATGAATGATGTCTCAATCGTCATAACTCCTGAAGTATCAGAAACATTCAGAGTCATAGTCGAGAAAACAGCTTCAAGGATATCAAGAAGATTCCATATCAACACATTGTTATTATCTAATTTCTGGGATTATGTAAGAGTAGGAGATCCTATAGGGATAAATATGCTGAGAGACGGAGTTCCATTGCACGACAATGGGATGTTTGAATCTGCTCAGCAATTATTATTCCAAGGAAGAGTAAGACCTACTAAAGAAGCTATGTGGGTCTACTGGGCAAGAGCCCCAAATACAATACAGAATTCACAATGGCATATATTACAGGGAGTGATTGATTTGTATTGGGCAGCTATTGATGCTTCGCATGCTGCATTGATGAGAATAGGTGAAGCGCCTCCAACACCATCGCATGTTCCTGATATGATCCAGGAGAAATTTGTCCGTTCAGGATTATTAAGCAAGAGATATGTAGATATAATGAGGAATCTGTATAAGACATCTAAAATGATTGCTCATAGAGAATTGACTACAGTTACAGGTCATTCTTATGACAAGATGCTTGAAGAAACACAAGACTTCGTCAAAGCAATGAGAAATATTATTGAAAAGGAATAGTTTCTGTTAAACTAAGATTTCTAGAAACGGCAGATAGATAAGCTCTAGTTTTTCCTTCAGGCGTATGATGACCATACATTTCAGTCCAGATAAAGAATCTATCCTGTGTTTTTCCTTTTTTAATATTGCGCACTACTAAAAAAGGTGCATAATATCCTGGTAAAAGAGTTAATCTCCAAAGTTTTTTAGGTGGAACAGGAATTTCAAGTTCAATATTTGTTTGATCATACTCTTGAATTTCAGAATAATCTTTATGTTCAAGATCAGAACCTAAACTATACTTCATAAATATATCATCTTTGATAGTTGCCTTAAGACCTAATTCCTTTGCAGATTTTATGCATGCTTCTAACAATGATTCTCCACGAACTTTAGTTGGTAAATCAACTGGAAAACTTGCCATATAGAATGTGTGTGTAGGTGATTAATATAGTTTTCTATATAATGCTTAATTAAAATTATTAAAAATAAAAAATTATTTACCCTCTTGGGATTACCAAAAGAGCGACGATGACTCCGATGACCAATCCACCGACTCCTATTGCGATAGGAAGAACCAGATCTGAATTGAATCCGCTTGATACGTCCTTCAATGAGACATAAGTTGGATTTGATACTGGCTCGCTGATTGCTGATGTTGGAACATTCGGCAAACTTGAAGTTGGTATCGAGTTTGTTGGTACAACGACAACATTATTGCTTGATGTTGTTGTTCCGCATGACTGCGAAGTTATAACGACATCCTGCTGTACTGTCAGGCTTCCGCTGTTGTAGTAAGCTACAAGTGTGTATGTGTTCTGGCCTTCTTTAAGATCATTTAATGTGACATATTCGCTTCCCTGCTGTGTGAAGTCGCTGTTGCTGCTTGAAAAGTCATTTCCAAGTGCAAGGTCTTCTCCATTGTTAAGTACATGTTCTGATCCTGTAGCAAGGTTTCTAAGGAATAACTGAACATCCTGTGAATTGTCTCCTGTGTTTGTTATTTCGTATGATATTCTTGTCCTGTTTGTTGCTGCTCCGCAGGCAAATGTTGCAGGTAAAGCAGATAACTTAGTTAT